>JAOZOW010000089.1 GCA_029933075.1 Deltaproteobacteria bacterium
TCATTAATTATTGACATATTTGATTCATGAATGTTATGCATTTATTATTTGTAATAATCTGAAGATAAGGAGTCTGTTTATATGGATATCCTGCTTCAAGTCATCATCACCGGCCTTGCCACGGGTGGCGTCTATGGCCTGATTGCCTTAGGCTTTGTGCTCATTTATAAGGCTACCAGCATTCTGAACCTGGCCACGGGCGCCTTCATGAGCCTGGGTGCTTTTGTATGCCTTACTGTTCTCACTGGTGCCGGTGCACCTTTCTCGCTGGCCTTTTTGAGCACGCTGGCCTTTGCCTTTCTTTTAGGCCTTGTTATTGAAAGAGTTATTCTGAGGCAGCTGATCGGTGAACCGATTATTTCGGTCATTATGGTGACGATCGGCTTGGCCTTTATCTTACAGGGGCTTACTCATATCATCTGGTCTCCTGATTACCGTTCCTTTCCTGAAATATTTCCTCCAGACCCTTTGGATTTAGGTTTTGCCGTGGTTCCATCCGGACTGCTTTGGGGATTTATCTTTGCCGTCATTGGAACGATAATTTTTATCTTGATCTTTAAGTTCTCCCGTACCGGAATCGCCATGCGGGCAACTGCAAGTGACCAGCAGGCCGCCCTTTCCATGGGCATCAGTGTCAGATGGATTTTTGCCCTGTCCTGGAGTTTCGGTGCCATCGCCGCTGTCATCGGTGGCATAGTAATCGGAAACATCAGCGGTATCAGCATCTATATGGGGGACATTGGGCTCAAGGTCCTCTCTGTGATTATTCTTGGTGGCTTAGACAGTATCGGTGGGGCCATTCTTGGTGGCTTCATTATCGGCATCTTAGAAAATCTGGCTGGGATTTATTTGGATCCGATCTTTGGGGGAGGGGTAAAAGATGTGGCTCCCTTTTTTATCTTAGTCATGATAATTATGATTCGTCCCTATGGGCTGTTTGGGAAGGAAATCATTGAAAGGGTCTGACCTAAAAATGACACAAACAATTTTAAGAGGTAGTTTTTCTTTATGATCACAGGAGAATATCATTGGTTTAGAATTGAGGGCCTGTTCGACCAATCGGTGACTTTTTCTGTTAGATTTTGGAATTGTTTGCCCTTTGAGAGTGCCGATTTTACCGAATCTACTGTGTCAGCGAGCGCTCTGCATACATAAACAGCGAACCGCTCGCTTTCTTGTGTCTTCGGCAAACTCGGCGCTTGTTATTTTTAGGTTTAATTTAACACATTCAAGATCCTGCAATTTTCTGAAGGCAATAACTTAACTTGAACTGATGAATACAGAATAGGACCAGGCTATGCGCTGTGGAGATTTTAAAGAGTCCTATATCAAAGATGAAGAAATCTTTCAGTCCCTCTTTGTAAAATTCTGGTTGGGCCTGTTCTTCATTTTTCTTTTGGTCTTTCCCTTTTTGGCCAATCCCTATCTGCTCTATGTGGCCAATATGATTGGGTTTGCGGTTATCGCAGCCGTGGGCCTCAATATTTTGACCGGGTTTACCGGGCAGATCTCCTTGGGTCATGCGGCCTTTGCTGGGGTGGGCGGGTATACCCTGGCCATCTTGATGACCCAACTCGGGTTTTCATTCTGGGTGGCCCTCCCTTGTGCAGGGTTGGTGGCTGCCCTGGCAGGTCTCATCATCGGAATCCCTTCACTCAGAGTTAAGGGGCTCTATCTTTGTATTGCCACTCTCGCCGCCCAATTTATCTTCGAGTTTATTTTCATTCATTGGGAAACACTGACCCACGGTGTCCGTGGAATCAATGTTCCACCACCTAGCTTGGGCTCCTTTCTAATCAATACTGAAAAGCGGTTCTATTTTCTGACCCTGGTAATTGTGGTGCTGGGGGTAGCATACGCCCGCAACCTGGTTCGAAGTAGGGCGGGTCGGGCCTTTGTGGCTATTCGTGATCGTGATCTTGCAGCAGAGATCATAGGTATCAATCTTTTTCGTTACAAGCTTATCGCCTTTGCAATTTCTTCTTTCTATGCGGGGGTGGCCGGGGCCTTATGGGTGAGTTTCATGAGGATAGTGACCCCGGAGCATTTTCCGTTTCACTTGTCCATTCAGTATCTTGCCATGGTTATTGTGGGAGGTTTAGGCAGCGTGCTTGGGTCTATCTTTGGGGCTGTTTTTATGACTTTGGTACCTGAATTACTAAATGTTTTTACGAGCACTGTAAAAGACATCCTGCCTGGCATGACGCAACTATTTATCCCGATGAAAGAAGTGGTCTTTGGCTCCCTGATCGTGGTCTTTCTTATATTTGAGCCCCTTGGCCTTGCGGAGATTTGGCGCCGCATCAAGGCCTTCTTTATTTTGTGGCCTTTTTCATACTGAGGATGTTTGCGAGCATTATGCGTTTGTCAAATGCCTGTCTCAATTAGAGCCGGTATGGCCAATTTTCTACAGACGATCCGCCTGCGGCGGACCTGGTTATTGATATGGTGTGGTTTATTGACAGATAGGTAATGCTCCGAGATCTTTCGAACAGTATCATACGTCTGGGAATTTCTATTCCGCCATAGGCGGACGGAGCCAAGCGGAACTAAGTTCAAAAAGAGGGGGTGATAAGGAGCAGTTTCTCTGGCTGACCTTTTGGAACTCGTATGAAACAGGCTGCCTCTGATGGGGGTGCCATAGAAGAGGAGGAAATTACGATGAAGAGAAATTCGGTTGTGTTCATTGTCTTAGCCACCTTTGGAATCATTTCCATGCTGATGATGCTGGCGTCCACCGCCGTTGCAGAGGAGGTCATTAAGGTGGGGGCTGTCCAGCCTGTTACTGGCCGTTTCGCCTTTGCTGGGGTCCATATCAATGCGGGACTGGAAGATGCGTTAATGATGGCCAACGAGGAGGGTGGAATCAACGGGAAAAAGATCAAATACATTATGGAGGATGGTACCTATAAGGTGGATGTGGCCGTGGCTGCCTTCAAACGCATAATGGCAAGGGATAACCCGATAATTATGTATGGAGAAAGTACGGCGCTTGGCAAGGCCATGGCACCTGAGATTAAAGACCGTTATAAGGTATTATACAGCTCTACGTCCTTTTCCAGTGAGCTTGCCAATGCGGAAAAGAACCCCTATATGTTTGTGACAGGTCCAACTTATAGCGATATGTTTGGTATCTTGCTCAAATATATTGCCAAAGAAAAGCCTGGCGCCAATGTAGCCTTCTTTTACAGCGACACTGAATTCGGTAAAGATCCTATCCCCTATGGAAGGAAGATGTGTAAGAAGCTGGGACTCAACTTGGTGGCTGAGGAAGTAGCCAAAGTAGGAGGTGTGGACATTGCCTCCCAGGTGCTGGACATGAAGCGAAAGAAGACAGAATATGTAATATTCCAGGGTTTTGTCCTTTCACCTGTATCTGCTGTGATCAAGCAGTCCCGGGCCTACGGCCTGAAAGCCAAGTTCATGGGAACACATTGGGGCACACATAAGATGCTTTTGGATAAATTGGGTCCTCTGGCTGAAGGGTACCTTGGTGTGATGCCGTATGCCTTTTACTGGCAGGACGAGATTCCCATGATCCGTAAAATCAAGGCATGGAATAAAAAACATCATCCCGAGGTAAAATATCGGCCCACCTCCTATATGCAGGGCTTCATGACTGGTCTGGTGTTTGTGGAATGTCTCAGGCGGGCTGACAAGATGGGAGAATTAACCGGGGACGGGCTGGTTAAGGCACTTCAGTCCATCAAAAACGTAGACGTTGGAGGATTGATGGCACCCATTACAGTGGTGAACAACAAGATTCCAATGGGGAAGGTGTACAGGGCTAACGTGAGCAAGAAGATCTTTGAGCCCATTTCACACTGGATCAGGACCGATTAAGATGCAGAGACCCTCTAATCCTGCCCTTTAAATGGGCGGGTTAGAGGGATTCAGATAAAGGGATCTCATCTGATGACAGAATATCAAACATTGCCCGCACTTCTTAAAAGAAACGCCGATCGTTATGGCGATACCCGGGTGGCCATTCGGGAGAAGGAATTCGGCATCTGGCAGTCGGTCACCTGGAAGGGCTATTATGAAAACGTGAGGGATTTTGCGCTTGGGCTCCATTGCCTGGGTTTTAAGCGGGGAGATAAGCTCTCCTATATGGGAGATAATAGGCCGGAAGGCCTTTACTCAGAACTGGGTGTCCAATCCCTTGGCGGAGCCATTGTGGGAATCTACCCGGATAGTCATCTGGATCAGGTCGAATATATCATCAACCATTCTGATTCCATTTTTGTGGTTGCCGGGGACCAGGAGCAGGCAGACAAGGTCCTTGAGATCAAGGAAAGATGCCCGAATTTGAAGAAGGTTATTGTCGATGATCCCAAGGGAATGAGGCACTATGATGACCCGCTTCTCGTCTATTTTAAGGATATTCAAAAAATGGGGCGTGAACTGGCTGAAAAAGAGCCCCATTTATTTGAGGAAATGATCGAAAAGGTATCGCCAGATGACGTGGGTATGATCAACTATACCTCGGGCACTACCGGCCTGCCAAAGGGAAGCATGATCACCCATAAGAATATGATCAGCGTGGCCAAGGCCCAGGATCTGGTCGATTCTGCCTCGGATAGGTTCGAATATGTCTCTTTCCTCCCTCTTCCCTGGATCGGGGAACAGGAGTTTGGTGTTTACTGGGCATTGTACAAGGCCTTTACAGTAAATTTTCCAGAGAAGGTGGAAACGGTCCAAGAGAACATCCGGGAAATCGGCCCCCATATTATGCTGGCACCGCCCAGGATCTGGGAGAAGATGTGCTCTGAAATTCAGGTGAAAATACAGGATGCGGTCTGGATCAAGAGGCTGGCCTACCGAATCATCTTGCCTGTCGGGTACAAGATTGCCGATTTTAAACTGCAAAAAGGGGAGCCATCTTTAGGCTGGAAGCTCCTAAATTGGATCGCCTATTTTATGCTTTTTAGAGCCCTCAAGAATTATTTTGGTTTGACCCGCCTCCGTCATGTTTACACGGGGGGCGCGCCCCTGGGACCTGAGATATTTAATATGTTTCAGGCATTAGGCGTCAATATCAAACAGGCCTACGGGATGACAGAACAGACGGCCGCTTCTATCATTCACCGGACCGATGACATCCGTCTTGATACGGTCGGTATGCCGCTGCCTGGGATTGAGTTCAAGATTTCTGATTCGGGGGAGCTCTTATCCAGGGGCGATACCATCTTCAAAGGCTACTACAAAAATCCCGAGGCCACGAAAGAGGCCCTCCGCGGTGGTTGGTTTCATTCGGGGGACGCCGCTCTTATTGATGACGATGGGCACGTGATCATTATCGATCGTATGTCCGACGTTATGAAGTTGACCGATGGAAGCAGATTTTCTCCCCAGCTTATCGAGAACAAATTAAAGTTCAGCCCGTTCATAACGGATGCCGTGGTTGTGGGTCAGGAAAGGCCTTTTATCGGAGCCATGATCGCTATTGATATGGGAAACGTGGGCAAGTGGGCAGAGAACAATCAGATTCCATATACTACCTTTACAGATCTTTCTCAGAAAGAGGAGGTCTATGATCTAATTGCAGAGGAAGTGGCAAAGACAAATGAGTCTTTGCCCAAGGTAGCCAAGATCAAAAAATTCGTACTTCTATACAAAGAACTCGATGCGGACGATGATGAGTTAACCAGGACAAGAAAGGTAAGGAGGAAACTCGTCGCCGAAAGATATAAAGACCTGATTGATGCCCTTTATGGAGATCAGGAAGAACTCGAGGTAGAGGCGGATATCCGTTACCGGGATGGAAAAGCATTTCGCATGAAGACCCGTGTTAAGGTCAAGCAGGTAGAACCTTTGGAGTAGAACTGAGAAATGGAGAATCAGGAAGATTATCAACTCAGGGTTGAGAATATTTACCTCAGGTTTGGAGGGCTGAAGGCCCTTAATGGCGTGAGCACTGGCGTCAAGAAGGGTGAAATCTTTTCTATCATTGGGCCCAATGGAGCAGGTAAAACCTGTCTGCTAAATTGTATCAATCGTTTTTATCATCCTGAAAAGGGAAAGATTATCTTTGAAGGCCAGGACATTTCCCATCTAAAGGCCCATAAAATAGCATCGTTAGGTATTGCCCGGACGTTTCAGAATGTAGAGCTTTTTGGCCACATGACCGTCCTTGACAACATTAAACTGGGGGGGCATGTCCATTTGAAGTCCGGGTTCCTGGCAGGAGGAATATACTACGGGAAGACGCGGAATGAAGAGATGGCCTTCAGGAAGCATATAGAGGAAGAGATTATAGATCTTCTTGAGATCGAACAGATAAGGAAAAAGGTCGTTCACACCCTTCCATACGGCCTACAAAAGCGGGTAGAGCTGGCTCGAGCCTTAGCCATGAGGCCTAAGATTCTTCTTCTGGATGAGCCTGCAGCAGGCATGAATCTGGAAGAGACAGAGGACATGGCGCGGTTTATCCTGGATATCAGCGAAGAATGGGGCGTCACGATTATCTTGATTGAGCACGACATGGGGGTGGTTATGGATATCTCGGATCGGGTCTGTGTCCTGGATTTTGGCCAGAAAATTGCTGAAGGCCCTCCCGATGAGATCAGGCACAACGAACATGTGATCAAGGCCTATTTGGGTGAAGAGGACATAACTTATTCCAGGTTAGGGGCGTGATCATGGAACCTCTTCTGATAGTCAACAATATTGAGGTCATTTATCACAATGTAATCCTTGTCTTAAAGGGGATGTCCCTTCAGGTCAATGAGGGCCAGATCGTGACTGTCTTGGGCAACAATGGCGCGGGTAAGACGACCACGCTCAAGGCCATTTCGGGATTATTGAAATCAGAAGATGGTGCGGTCACAGATGGCTATATTGGCTTAATGGGGGAACGGATCGATAAGAAATATCCTGAGGAGATTGTCCGGCTCGGGATCTTTCAGGTGATGGAGGGGAGACGGGTATTTGAGGATTTAACTGTGGAAGAGAACCTGATTGCCGGGGGGCATACGAACAAAAGTAGAAGCAAGATGAAAGAAGATATCCAGATGGTTTATGGTTTTTTCCCAAGGCTCAAAGATCGAAGAAAGGTCCTGGCCGGTTATATCAGTGGTGGTGAACAGCAAATGCTGGTCATTGGGAGAGGGCTGATGGCTGCTCCCAAACTAATGCTTATGGACGAGCCCTCTATGGGTCTTGCTCCCCTGCTGGTTTCTGAGATTTTTGAGATTATCCAGCGGATCAATAAGGAAGAGGGGGTCAGCATTCTTCTGGTTGAACAAAACGCCCGGCTCGCTCTAAGTATTGCCGATCATGGCTATGTCATGGAGAATGGTCGAATCGTCTTAGATGACACAGTTGAAAAGCTTAAAGAGAATGCCGATGTGAAAGAATTTTATCTGGGTCTGACCGAAGTGGGCAAGAAGAAAAGCTACCGCGATGTGAAACACTACAAAAGAAGGAAAAGGTGGTTGACATAAGCGCTCTCAAAAAACCCAAAACATTTCATCTAAGAAACTCAATCCAGCCTATATAGAAGCTATTGCGAGGCATGTAAACGCCTGCTCCTATTTTCCAACCTTATTTCCATGGAAGTTTTCTCTTTAGACTGGGGAGGATCCCGTCTGAAGGTGGTTGTTCAAAAAGAGCACCCACCAGCTTTATGGGATGGTGCACGGGGGATTTACGGTATTCCTTCTAAGCTCATTGACTGATCAGAACACATGGCCAGAAATTCTTTCGCTATTTGTTGGGCGATGAGCGGAGCATTTCCCCCCGCACGGTTGTTGACAATGACATTGACCTGGACCCCTTCATTGATGGCGGTCTCCATGATCTCAACGGTTTCATCCACCATCCGGGGATCCATCATACCGTCCACCAGGGCGTTGAAGGGATGGGCCCTTGCATAAGCATCCTCATAGCGCATACCCCGCGGTGTCATCAGCCGAATGACGGCCTGCCTTCCCCCGTTGAGGAACCTTTTATGTGACAGGGCGAACTGCCTGGAAAGCGGGGGAAGCCATGTCCAGTGGGAGAGCACCTGCCCTACACCGTGTTTTTCCAGCACATCGAAGACAGGGCCGGTCAGGTAGGCATCGGTTCGCAGTTCTACGTGGTAGCGGTGATCTTTCGGGACCGCGTCAAAGAACCGGTCCAGCTCTTGCGCCAGCCGTCCCGGTGGGATTCGGTCATGTTTCCGCTGGTACTCCTGCTCAAAGATGAACCCGCCGAGCCATGGGGCCAGCTGCCCGAGGGCAGGTTCGTAGAAGCGGGTGGTGAAGATCTCTGGATCAAGGTACTGGTCATTTTCCACATATACCCCTCTTTGCCTGATCTTCCTTGCAAAGATGCACTGGGGGACCTTCAGGATTATCCTGTCTTCACTTTGGAGGTAGCGGCTATAACCGCGCAGGGCGTGGAGGTTTCGCGTGGCTTTTCCTTCCGGGTCAAGGAGCGGGGTGTAGAAGGTAAAGTCAAGCTCAAGGACGCGGAAGTGCTGAAAATACTCCCCAACGCTTTCCACCGGGAGTACTTCCTCCACAAAGTTCTTTCCACCCACGCTTTTAGATCTGCGGCGGATCCGGCCCGCATAGGATTCACCGGAATAGATCTGTCCGATCCACCCGACATACCGGTCGCTCGCTGTGCCCAGAGATACGTCAGGGTGAAGTTCCTTGAACTGGAAGTATTCGAGACACTTTTCTTTTTCCGTGGGCATGGAGAAATTTTCCCGCCACCACCTTCAAAGAAAGGACCCCACTCGGAGGACACAGACAATAGTACCTATAAGACCTCCATTATTATCTCGGAGATCTCCTTTACAGGCAGCCCTTTTTCCGTGGCTGGATCTTCAAGCGTCATCATACAAAAAGGGCAGCTTGTCACAAGCACGTCAGCCCCTTTTTCCATTGCTTCAAGCACCCTCTTTTCACTATTTCGCTGGTAAGTGCTCTCAGCTTCATAAAACATCCTTCCACCGCCCCCCTCGCAGCAAAGCGAGATCTCTCTGGAACATGAAAATTCAATGAGCTCAAGACCCTCTATAGCCCTGAGGATGTTCCTTGGCTCATCAAAGATCTTGTTTTGTTTCCCGAGGAAGCAGGGATCATGGTATATGACCTTCTGGTTATATTCTCCCTGAAAGGCGAGGGCTCCCCTTTTCACCATGTCCGCCACCACTTCCGTATAGTGGGAGATCTTGATTCCCAGGTCTCCGTACTCGTTCTTTAGGGCATTCATGCAATGGGGAGACAGGGCAATGATCTCTTTCACCCCGTACTTTTCAAAAGTGGCGGCATTCTCTTCCTGAAGCTCCTCGAAAAGTCCCAATTCCCCCATCCTTCGGATTTCATTGCCGCAGCAGGCCTCCTCTTTCCCAAGTATCCCGAACTCCAGGCCGCCCTTTTTGAGTATTTTTGCCACATTTACAGGTATCACCATACAGCGGGGATCATAGGCCTGGATACAGCAGATGAAAAGGAGTCTTTTCGAGTCTGTTTCGCTAATGTGAGGGACCTCCACATCAGCTTCATCCAACCAGCCCCCCCTCTTGGCCCGCGGACGGCCCCAGGGATTCTTCTGGACAAAGGTGAACTCCAGCGCTTTTTGAATCGATATGGGTATCTGCCCATCTTCAACAAGACCGGATCTCAACTCCACGATCATTTCCGAGGGCTTTACATCCCTGGGACACCTAAGCGTACATGCGCCACAGGAGGTGCATAACCATGGGATCGATTCCTCTATTTCGCGCTGTAACTGTTTTTTCCTTACCAACATACGTATATTGAAAGGAGTTATCCCCGCCTCTGGGCAGCCCCCCGTACACATCCCACATTGCATGCACATGAATACCTTGCTTTTAGCTTCTTCGGTCATCATATTCGCTCCTCATAAAAATATTTTTTCAAAGGCAGGTTTTGTGATCCATTCGGTTGGTATAAAACCCCGCCGCGTGGCATGGGCCGGTCCTTCAGAAAAAAAGCTATTGAATCCAGATCAGTCCAGAAATCCCCCGCCTGGAAGGCGATGAAGACCTGTTTCCGAAG
>JAOZOW010000090.1 GCA_029933075.1 Deltaproteobacteria bacterium
GCCTACCTACGGTAGACAGGGGGGATGTTTCTGAAACACCGCAAAGACAAGGGCTCAAGGGGCCAAGGATTAGGGATGAGGCTTACTGCCTTAATAGAGTTCTTGCTATAATGGTTTTTTCGATCTCCTTTGTCCCCTCGTAGATCTCAAGGATCTTGGCATCGCGGTAGAGGCGCTGAACCCTGTACTCATCAATGTAGCCGTAGCCCCCATGCATCTGAAGCGCCTCGTCCGCGCAGCTCACCGCCATCTGGGCGGAGAACCACTTGGCCATGGCGATCAAGGCCTGATCCACCCTCCCCTGGTCAACGGACCAAGCAGCCTCGTAGTAGAGGTTGCGGGCCGCACGAATCAGTGTAGCCATTTCGGCGATCTTGAACTGGGTCACCTGAAAAGAGGCCAGAGGGGCCCCGAACTGCTCCCGCTGCCTGGTGTAACGGATGGAATCCTGCAGCGCGGCCCGCGCAAGTCCCACGGCCTGGGCACAGATGTGAAGCCTGGTGCAGTTGAAAAAAGCCATAAGCTCCTTGAAGCCTTCTCCCCGGCGGCCCACCAGGTTACCGGCCGGGACCCGGACATCCTTAAGGCTGATCTCCGCTGTATCCGATGCCCGAATGCCCAGCTTGCCCCTGATCTTTGTAGCCTCGTAACCCTGTGTCTCCGTAGGTACTAAGATAAAGCTATGACGTGCATGACGGGAGGGGCTGTCAGGATCGGTCAGGCAGAAAATCAACATATAGGTGGCCAGGGTTCCGTTTGTTGAAAACATTTTGGAACCGTTTATGACCCATTCATCACCTTCTCTTACAGCAGTTGTAGCCGCCCTGGTTACGTCCGATCCGGCATCCGGCTCTGTGATAGCCGTACCTATGATCGCCTCGCCCGAGACCAAGGCTGGGAGTATAAGCCTTTTCTGGTCCTCGGAGCCAAAAAGGCTGATGAGCTCCGAGCCGAATGTTGTGGAAAGGATGGCCTCGCCTATACCCGGATCCACGGCCCAGAACTCTTCATTGATCAGGCAGTGTTCCAGAAAGCCGTACCCTGCGCCCCCATATTCCTCGTCAATGAATACACCCACGAAGCCCAAGTCACAGGCCTTTTTCCAGAGGCCCAAGTCAAAGGTCTCGGTGCGATCAAATTCCTGGGCCACGTCAGAAAATTCACCCTCGGCAAACTCCCTGGCTGCCCTCACGATATCCTGCTGCTCCTTGCTCAGTGCAAAATCCATGATATTGCCCTCCCTCCAGCCTTGCAAAAGAGCACGCCCGGTCCCAAGGGAAAGGGCCGAGGCCGCCCTCTGCAGGAATCCACCCTAAATACTTGCGATGATGAATTCATGTCAAGGGAATCTTGGAGTTCCCGCGCTGCAGCTTGACTTGGAAAGCCCCCTCAAGTAGTGTTGATTATTATCCCTGTTCAAAATAGGTTCTTGTGCATTGGCCACAGGGAGCCCGGGACCTTCTCCTGCGCGGAGTTGTGAAAGGGAAAGGCCAAAGGAGGCAAAGCTGACAGTTTTAATTCAAGGGCGTTTGACTATTGGAGTCTATTTTGGCTGCCAGTGATCTCGATTATATGAAGGGTGACATCCAGGCCCTCAGGAAAACGCTCATGAACGCGGAAAGCGTGGCGGTGCTCACAGGCGCGGGAATTTCCGCGGAGAGCGGTGTCCCCACCTTCAGGGGCGAAGGGGGGCTATGGCGGAACTATCGGGCAACCGACCTGGCTACGCCCGAGGCCTTTGAGCGCGATCCTGAGCTGGTTTGGGAGTTTTATAACTGGCGGAGGAAGCTTATCGGCGGGGTCCAGTGTAACGCTGCCCACCACGCCTTAGCCCGATTGGAGAACCTCATTGCTAAGTTTACCCTTATCACGCAGAACGTGGACGGCCTCCATTTCCAGGCCGGAAACCGCAATGTGCTCGAAATCCATGGAAGCATATGGAGGGTCAGATGCACGCGGTGCCACCTGACGACCACGGACCGCTCACCCGACTTGGGCCCGAGGCCCGTGTGCGGATCGTGCGGCGGTCTCCTGCGGCCCGCCGTGGTTTGGTTCGGCGAAGCGCTGGACCCTGAGATCCTCGGCAAGGCCGTAGAGGCTGTTAGGAGCTGTCAGGTCATGCTGGTCATCGGCACGTCTTCCATTGTCCAGCCTGCCGCCTCCCTCTCCTTAGAGGCAAAGTCGGGCGGCGCGGTGGTTGCGGAGATTAATCTTGAGGCCACGCCTCACTCTCGCTTCATGGATTTCGCACTTCATGGAAAGGCCGGGGAGATCGTACCCAGGCTGGTGGAGGACTGGTCGTGAAAGTATCCGGCATCATTACGCTGACCACGGACTTTGGCCTCAATGATCCCTATGTGGGCATCATGAAGGGGGTGATCCTGTCCATAAATCGTAAAGCCAAAGTGGTTGATATCACCCACAGGGTCAAGGCTGGCGCCATATTACAGGCGGCGAGTCTCATCCAGGAAGCCTACCCTTATTTCCCGGAGGGAACCGTCCATGTTGGCGTGATCGACCCGGGGGTAGGCAGCGACAGGAGACTCATCCTTGTATCAATCAAAAGCCACCTTTTTGTGGGCCCTGATAACGGCATATTCTGGCCGATTATAGAATCACACAACGACGCCAGGGTGATTGAGCTTACCCAAAGCCAGTACTTTCTGGAGAAAATCAGCTACACTTTTCACGGCCGCGACATCTTTGCGCCGGTAGCCGCTCATCTGTCGAAGGGGCTGGACCCATTCAAAATGGGCGCTCCCATCAATGATCCGGTGAAGCTCCACTGGCCCACTGCCCGGGTGAAAAAGGGAAAACTTGTGGGACAGGTGGTGAGGATAGATGCCTTCGGGAACCTGATCACGAATATCCATGAAAAAGAGATAAAAGAATTCCTGGGTGATGCCGTCCCCCTTATCAGGGCGGGGGACCTGAGTATCGAAGGGATACGAAGGACATATGCGGAGGCAGAGATGGGAGAGTTCCTGGCCATGATCGGGAGCTCCGGTTTTATGGAACTCGCCGTGAATATGGGTCACGCCTCCCAGCGCCTGGGCCTGGATTCTGATGAGATTATCGGGCTGGAAGTGGAGATCGGAAAGATTTAAGGAGCACGGCGGGCCAGGGATTCCAGGTATGCCTCCCATTCCAGGGGCATCAGATACTTTTTCTTATTGTTGCATTCTTTGCAGGCGGGTACAAGATTTCCCTTCTTGCTTTTTCCGCCGCGACTGAGCGGTATCACATGATCCATTGTCAGGCGTTCACGGCCTACCTCTCGCCCGCAGTAATAACAGATGCCTGAAGCGATCTTCCTGTTCCACCAATGGGTCTGCCTCAGGCTCCGCGCCTTTGCCTTTTCCCTCCTAATCTCTTCCTCGGTGACAATCCCCTGTTCCGGAACCATGGATCTGCCGTGATGATAAAAAATCAGATTTCTTTTTCTCTGCCTCGGGGGCCCGGCGGGCCGGGCGTAAAACTCTTCTGAACACCAGGGTACGCATCGGTTATGAGCCGGGATGGTCCGGTGGCAGGCAACTGGTTATAACCTCACTCGATTCCAGCCCGATCACATACTGTCCTTTGTGCGGTCCTCTTACGATCTTGGTGATATGTTTGACTGTGGCATCCACCCTTATGAGAGTCCATTCCGCATAAAAAGTAATGTCTTTGATAACATCGCCCGGCTTGATCATCTTCAGCAGGTCAAAGTCCACCTCGGTCACAAGGAGACCGAGACCATGCCTTGAGCAGTCGATCACATTGAGTTGCCATACCTGCTCTTTTCCCGCAGGATCCGTAGTTTGGAACGAAACCGAAATGAAATTCGGGGGTTCCTGAATAATGCGCTCTACCCGCCGAAGCTCTTTCAGCTCTACAGAGTCCGGAAGGGCTATAATGACACCGACCGGGGCCGGATCCTTGCTCATCCCCAGATATCGGGTGGTGAAACGGAGCAGTCTTTGATCCAGGGGCAATTCAATGATAATCTTACGCGAAGGGTCGAGCAGTTTATTGCCCGATGCCGGGACAAGCTTTTCAATGACAAGCGCTTCCTCTTGAGGGCCCGGTTTTGAGCCCCTCACCTTACCGGAAGGGGGAAGCAGGCCGAGAAATCTGGAAGTGAAGGTATCTTTACCTTTTTCAAATCTAACATTGATTTCCATCTTTCTGGAAATCATCCTATCAATGATGCCGATTATCTTTTCTCTATTCGTGATCACTATTCAAACCTCGTCATTGGCGAAAATCCCATGCCCTCCCCCGGGGACCCACGGGCACGTTTACTCTTTAAAAAATCATATAATGCTTTACGAAACACGGCAAGCAAATATTGAAGTTGAAAATTTCTGACCGGTCGAAAAACAGATTGACAGGGTAAGCAATGCACACTAAAATTATTAATGTTTTAGGATGAAGCCGGAAGCGCAAGCCACGAGGGCCTTGATTCTCGGAAGGGAACTTCTCCTCTCGTGGCTTTTTTGTGGGAAGGGATAAGGCGGAGGGAAATGTTCAACGAGGTATTTACCGAAGGGGATTCGCTCCTGCATAAGTTCGATCCCCGGTTTAAGATTGTGATTGCGGCGGTTTTCACGCTTGTCCTTGCCCTGTCATCCCGGTGGTGTGCCCTTTTTGCGGGGTTGCTATTCTCTTTATCCATCCTGGTCATGGGGAAATTGCCCGTCAAGGGAATATGCATCCGCCTGGTCATGGTCAACGGGCTGATCCTCTTCCTTTGGCTTCTCCTGCCTTTCTCAGTAAGAGGCGAGGCGATTTTTTCATTAGGCCCCCTTACTGCCACCAGAGAAGGGGTGCGCTATGCAACGCTTCTCACTGTCAGATCCAATATCATCATACTGGCACTGATCGGGCTGCTGTCCACCACCACTGTTTTCAATCTGGGCCGAGCCATGGTGGACCTAAAGGTCCCGCGGAAAATGGTCCAGCTCTTTTTCTTTACTTACAGGTATCTCCATGTTATCCAGCTTGAATATGAGCGGTTGACCAATGCGTTGAAAATCAGGGGGTTCCAACCGAAAACCAGCATGCATACTTATAAGACCTATGCCTATCTGGTGGGAATGCTGCTGGTAAAGAGTTATGATCGTTCCGAGAGGGTCCGCAAGGCAATGATCTGCCGCGGCTTTAAGGGCCGCTTCTATAATCTGACAGAATTTCACCTGGGTTACAGGGATCTCCTTCTGGTCTCCCTGATGCTTTTGGGCGTGGCCGCAATTGGGTTGCTCCAATGGACGAGAATCATCTATTGATAAATCTTAAAGACATCCATTTTTCCTACCCGGGGGGCCGAGAGGTACTGAAAGGGCTCTCCTTTTCTCTGGGCCAGGGGGAAAAGGTGGGCCTGATGGGTCCGAACGGCAGCGGAAAGACAACGCTTTTTCACCTCATCATGGGGCTACTCAAACCTCAGCATGGGAAAATTGAAATCTTCGGGCAGCCGGTTGAAGAAGAAAAGGACTTTGTGGAGGTCAGGCGAAAGGTGGGGCTCCTGTTTCAGGACCCGGATGACCAGCTTTTCAGCCCCACGGTGCTGGAAGATGTGGCCTTTGGACCGCTGAACCAGGGGAAGTCCGTTGAAGAGGCTAAAGAGATTGCACGGGAGACCCTGAAGGCACTGGGACTGTCAGGCTTTGAGCAGCGGGTCACCTACCGGCTATCTGGGGGTGAAAAGAGGCTGGTCTCCTTAGCGACCGTGCTGGCCATGCAGCCTAAGGTGCTCCTTCTTGATGAGCCAACCACGGGGCTGGACCAGGAGACTACCGAGAGGATTATTGAGATCCTCAAAGGGCTCAAGCTTGCTTATGTTTTCATATCTCATAATATGGATTTTATGCTCCAGGCCACGGATAAGATTTACGGTCTGCTGGAAGGACGCCTTGCCCTGGAAGAGGAGATGGTGCCCCATACCCATGTCCACGTTCATGGGTATGGACGTCTTTCCCATACCCACACCACCTCGGATGATTTTCGGCCTGGCATTGAGCGTGACAAGTAATTGCAACCCTTCCTGCCCGGAATCGGGTTTTGGGCCTTGGCCAAGGAGACCGCGAGCTTCTTCTAAGCCGCGTTCCGGAGGAGCAAAGGCCAAAGGCAAAAACAAGGACAACATCATACTTGAGAGGATGATTAGCGGAGAGGCAAACTGAGTTTGCCCCTGCCTTCGGGGGCAGGATGTAACGTGATTATTCGCCATGAATAACACCAAAACCCCGAAATCAACTAGATAACCAAATAACGAGATAAACCAAATCAACCAGCATCAAGCGCCCGGTCAGGGCGGTGGTGATAACCGTATGAAAGGGGAGTGTTAGGCCGGTATGAAACGGGTGATCAGGATGCGAGAGATGTCCGACGATCAGAAGGGCGTTATCAAGAAGATTTCGGCTGCAGGCGACATGGGCAGGAGGGTAAGAGAGATGGGGCTTGTCCCCGGCACTTTGATCCAGATCCAAGGCCGGGCGCCCCTTAAAGATCCGGTGGCCGTCAAAATACGCGATTTTATATTAACGCTTCGAAATAACGAAGCAGACCACATACTTGTGGAGGTAGACGGACCAGATCTCTAAAAGGAACGCAGGAGATGGAGAAAAAGTTTATCATTGCACTGTCAGGCAATCCCAATTCCGGAAAGACCACGGTTTTTAATGCCCTCACAGGGGCCAGGCAGCATATCGCCAATTACCCCGGGGTGACCGTGGAGAAAAAGACGGGTCGGGTTGCGCACAGGGGATTCGATATTGAGGTGGTGGATCTGCCCGGCACATACTCCCTGACCGCTTATTCCCTCGAGGAGATTGTTGCCAGGGAATTCCTGGTCAATGAAAGACCGGACCTGGTCGTGGATATTGTAGACGCATCCAATCTGGACAGAAATCTCTACCTGGCGGTTCAGCTCAGGGAGTTAGGGGTCCCTTTGGTCATTGCCCTCAATATGGTGGATGTGGCCAAGGCGAGAGGGATTATTGTGGACCACGAGAAGCTCTCATCCATGCTCGGGGTGCCGGTGGTCCCAATGGTGGCCCGGTCCGGCAAAGGGATCCGTGACCTCCTGGATGTAGTGGTTGAGGAGGCCAAGCGAGGCGCACAGTGGCAGCCTGCACCGATCTCGTACGGGAGAGATATTGACAGAAGCCTGGACGAGATTGAGGAGCTTATCAAGGAATCCAATGTCTATGACACGAAATACCCTCCCCGCTGGCGCGCACTCAAGTGCCTGGAAGGGGATCCCCAGATCAGAGAACTGTTGGAAAGGGACCCGGAGCAGGGGGCCAAAATAAAGCATATCTGCGAGAACACCGCAAAGCATATCATGGATACCCAGGAGGAAGAACCGGAGGGCATCATTGCCGATCACCGGTACGGTTACATCACGGGTGTCACCAAAAAAGCGGTCAAGCGGAAGATAGAATTGCGCTTGAATCTATCGGACAAAATCGACAAAGTCCTTACCAGCCGCATCCTCGGCCCTTTCATCATGGTGGTGATCCTCTATGGGATCTATTCTTTCACGTTTTGGGTGAGCGAGGTGCCCGTGGCATGGCTGGAGCTTTTTTTCGGTTACCTGAAAATGGTTGTTTCATCGCTCCTGCCCCAGGGCGTGCTGCAATCCCTTATTGTCTCGGGGGTGATCGATGGCGTAGGGGGCGTTTTGGGCTTTGTGCCTCTCATCATGTTCATGTTCTTTGCGATCGCCATTCTGGAAGACTCGGGTTATATGGCTCGAATAGCGTATATGATGGACAGGATATTGCGCTGGTTCGGGCTCCATGGAAATTCGGTGATGGCCTTGATTGTCAGTGGTGGCATCACCGGTGGCTGCGCCGTGCCCGGAGTCATGGCCACAAGGACCTTGAGAGATCCCAAGGAAAGGATTGCAACCCTGCTGGTGGTGCCGTTTATGAACTGCGGCGCCAAGCTTCCCGTATATGCCATGCTGATAGCGGCCTTTTTTCCAAGGGACCGGGCCCGCATGATGTTCTTTCTCACATTGCTCTCGTGGGGCTTCGCCCTGTTTGCCGCAAAGTTCATCCGCTCCACAATCCTCAGGGGCCAAAAGACTCCTTTCGTGATGGAGTTGCCGCCCTACCGAGCCCCTACGCTCCAGGGCCTTTTGATCCACTCGTGGGAAAGGACCTGGCAGTATATCAAGAAGGCGGGGACAATTATTCTCGGCTTTTCTATAATCCTGTGGGCCATGATGACCTTCCCCGGGCTTACAAAGGATGCGGTGCGCTCCTTTGAGCACCGCAGAGCCGACCTGAAAAATGCCCTGCTTGCTTCTCCCAAAATGAAAAATTGGGTGAGAGACGAAAAAGATCTGGATCTCTTAGACAGACTCTATGATGAGTACCGGGAGGGACAGGGGGAAAAAGAGGCCCTTTCTCCCCCCAATATTGCCGGCAGTCGCCTATTTCCCCTCATCAGGGCGGCATTTGTGCTGGAAAAGGGAGGGAATTCCACTGACGACATGGAAGAGGGGCCTTTCAAGGCGGCTTCCCGTTATCTGGATTTCCGGCGTCAGATGGTTTATATTGACAGGGAACAACATCAGACTGCCTTGAAGCATACTATTGCCGGACGGGTGGGGCGGAGTCTTGAAAGGATAACCCGTCCCCTGGGATTTGACTACAGGACCAATATCGCCCTTGTTGGGGGATTTGCTGCAAAAGAGGTGATAATATCCACCCTCGGCACCGCGTATTCTCTTGGGGAGGTGAATCCGGAAGAAAGTGGGAGTCTCTCGGAGCGGCTGAAGCATGACCCTGATTGGGATCCCCTGAAAGGGTTCACTTTTATAATCTTTACCATGCTCTATGTCCCATGCTTTGCTACCGTTATCTCCATCCGCAAGGAGAGTTCCTGGGGATGGGCCGGATTTTCCATTACGTTCAATCTCATTGTCGCCTATCTGGTGGCACTGGTCTTTAGCCAGGCCGGCAGGTGGCTGGTACCGGGATTTTAGGGAAATCATACGGCGTTACCTCTAATGTTTTAATTGTAAGTCTTGGAGAAGTTTGAAGGGAACAAAACAATGGAAAAAATTCCGATTACGAGACAGGGACTTGAGAAACTGAGAGAAGAACTCACCAGGCTTGAAAAGGAAGAAAGGCCCAAAAATCTCAAGGCCATTGAAGAGGCCCGCGGGCATGGTGACCTGAGTGAAAACGCGGAGTACCACGCGGCCAAGGACAGACAGTCCTTCCTGGAAGGCAGAATTAATGAGTTGAAGTCGGTCCTCGGGAGATCTGAGGTGATCGAGGTGGAGGACGGCCCTCCCGAACGGGCCGTTTTTGGGCGGACTATTCTGCTCTATAACGTGGATACTGACGAGGAGGTGTCCTACCAGCTGGTAGGCCCCTATGAGTCGGATCCTGAAAAAGGGAAAATATCGGTAACTTCTCCTCTGGGACAGGCCCTAATCGGCAGAGAAGTGGGCGATGAGGTAAAGGCCAGGACCCCCGGAGGCATACAAACATATGAGATTTTGGAGATCCGGTAGAGGATGTCATGACGAGGGTGAAGCCTGAGAGTGCCGTTACAATAAGATATGCCATGAAGACTCTCCTTTCGGACGGGACAAGCAAGGAGCGGCCCGAGGAGGAAATGGAGTTTATTTTCGGAGTGGAGCGGCAGGTCGCCACCCTGGAAAAGGCCTTGAACGGCGCCAAGGTGGGAGACCGGTTCAGCCTTCATATTCCGGCCTCAGAGATCTACGGGGAGCACGATCCGACCCTGATCCGGGAAATCCCCAAAAAGGGCCTTATCAAACAGAGGATCAGGCCGGGGGCCTATTACCGGCAGATGAAACAAGGCTGCCTGGTCTCTTTCAGGGTCCTTGAAGTCAGGGCCGATACAGTGCTTGTGGATTTCAACGAGCCAATGGCGGGCATCTCCGTGCTGATGGACCTTGAAGTGACCGGCCTCCGCAAGGCAAGCAAGAAAGAGATTATAAGGGCGCGCGAGGCGCAGCGCAAGAAAAGCATCGGCTGCGGAT
>JAOZOW010000091.1:0-2724 GCA_029933075.1 Deltaproteobacteria bacterium
GGGAGATTACGCTGTAAAAAGGGAAAAATAAATAAAATGTTCAAAGGGTTGGGGGGCGAGGTGGACAGCGTTGGCATCCTGTTTGCTGTTGTCTGGGGGCGGTTCCCTGTGGGGAAAAACAGGCCGCGGACAGCGGTAAACAAGATGAAGGAGGAGAACAATGGCAGACATAGACCTGAGCGCGATTGAGGTGGCAAGTACCATTGATGCCCGGGGCAGCGCTTGTCCCGGACCGCTTCTGGAGGCAAAGAAAGGAATCGGCAAAGTGAAGGTGGGGGAGATCCTTGAGGTGCTCTCAGGGGATCCCGGGACCCGGGACGACATTCCCGCCTGGGCCAACAAAGTAGGACATGAGTATCTCGGCGTACTCGAGGCTGATGGCTACGATAGGCTTTTTGTTCGCAGAAAAAAATAGGTGGTAACACCATGGGAACTCAGAACCATGAAGGTAAGATTCTCGTTCTGGCCACAGAGCACTGTGCCTACCCCGGGGCCAATTCCGTAGGGCAGGCACACAGCCCCTACCCTGCCAATACTTATATCATAAGGGTGCCGGCGCCGGTGCTGTTTCCCGAGCAATTCTATCTCGACTGTTTCGAGAAAGGGATCGGCGGGATCATCATCATGTCCTGCGGCGCAGAATGCCCTTATGAAGGGGCTTACCACGCCCTGGCCAAAAGGATCGACCGGGTATACGAGATGATGAAAGAGCGGGGGATTGACATCCGAAGGCTTCGCCTTACCGCCATCTGTACTGTTTGTAACCGGGCGTTCCTGAAAGAGGTCAATGACATGAACGCATTGGTCAAGGAGCTGGGACCGCCCTCATGACCACAAGGGTCGGGGCGCAGAGATGTTTAGCGAATGAGGAACCGGGAGGAATTCATGGAATCAGGCCAAACACTGACATTTGATGCCCTTGTGGTGGGGGGTGGCATTGCAGGCCTTCAATCGGCGCTGGATCTGGCGGATCAAGACTTCAAAGTGGCCATTGTGGAGAAGGACGCCACTATTGGCGGCAAGATGATTCGCCTGTCCAAAGTGTTTCCCACCTTGGATTGTGCCAGCTGCATTACGACCCCCAAGATGGCGGCCGCAGCGCATCATGAAAATATCACCATATTCACATACTGCGATCTCAATTCTCTCGAACGGACCGGAGAGGGCATCGTGGCGGCCATAACACAAAGGCCCCGCTATGTGGATGCAAACAAATGCATTGGGTGCAGGAAGTGCGAATACAGTTGCCCCATTTTGGTCAATGACGAGGAACAGGGCGGGTTCTCGGCGAGAAAGGCCATATACATCCCCTTTTCCAACGCAATTCCCCAGATCGCCCTCATGGATATCGAGCACTGCATGCTGTGCGGGAAGTGTGAGAAGGTATGCCCTACCCAAGCGGTGGACTATTTTCAGGAGCCCCAGGATTTCACGATTGTAGCGAGGACGGCCGTGCTGGCCACCGGCTTCGATCTGACCCCGATGGAGACCAAACAGCAGTACGGGAAGGGCAATATTCCTAATGTGATTACCGCGCTTCAGATGGAAAGGCTTCTGGCCCCCCACGGACCCTATGCCCGGGTGCTGAGACCATCGGACGGGATGGAGCCGGATTCCGTGGCTTTTGTGCAGTGTGCCGGTTCAAGGGATAAAAGCATGGGCGTGCCCTATTGCTCCCGGGTTTGCTGCATGTATGCCATCAAACAGGCCATGCTGCTCTCCGGGGCCCTGCCGTTGGCGGATATTACCATTTACTATATGGACATTCGGGCCTTTGGAAAGGGTTACGAACAGTTTTTTCAGAATGCCCAGGCAATGGGTATCCAGTTCGTCAAAGCCAAGGTGGCGACCATCAGTGAGGGGGAAAATGGAAGCGTGACTCTGAGGTATGAGGCCCAGGATGGCGAGGGT
This sequence comes from Deltaproteobacteria bacterium, assembly GCA_029933075.1. Taxonomy (GTDB): domain Bacteria; phylum Desulfobacterota; class DSM-4660; order Desulfatiglandales; family Desulfatiglandaceae; genus JAOZOW01. The sequence continues at coordinate 1,912 of JAOZOW010000091.1, forward strand.
GTGACTACGGCGGATCATGATCTGGTGGTGCTTTCCCTGGGGATGGTCCCGGCCTGGAGTCCGGAAGGCCGTTGCGCGGTGTCAACGGGATCAGATGGTTTTATCGAGACCATACAACCGAAGATCGCCCCAACCCTGACAGATATGGAAGGCGTTTTCGTGACCGGTGTTGCGGCTGGCCCAAAGGATATTGTGGATACCATTGCGGAATCAGGGGCCGCTTCCATGGAGGCCTCCAAGTATTTGGCTTCTATTGCAGAGCCCAAGAAAGAGGCGGCCTGAAAATCCGGTGTGGAGATAGAATGATGAGCGATCAGAGCAGAGAGGATGAAAACAGAGAGCGAGAGGAAAAGGTCGGCGTTTACATATGTTACTGCGGAGGAAATATCTCCGACCATGTGGATGTGGAAGCCCTTCGGGACAGGGCTGAGAAAATACCGGGTGTCGCCGTGGCGCGCACCAATATGTTCATGTGTTCTGACCCCGGGCAGGAGTTGATCGCGGAAGACCTCAAAAAGGGCGTGATTGACCGGGTGGTGGTGGCCTCCTGCGCCCCCAGTCTCCATGAACTGACCTTCAGGGGTACCATCGCTAGGGCCGGCGCCAATCCTTATCTCTACGAGCATGCCAATATCAGGGAGCAGGTGAGTTGGGTCCACCATGGGAGCGAGGCTACGGACAAAGCTACCCGGCTTGTAGCGGCAGCGGTGGGAAAAGCGCGCACCCTGAAGCCCCTTGAACCTCTCCGGGTGGATGCAAGGCGGCATGCGACAGTGATCGGGGCGGGCATTGCAGGGCTACGGGCCGCAAAGG
>JAOZOW010000091.1:2824-9842 GCA_029933075.1 Deltaproteobacteria bacterium
AGGCGGCATGCGACAGTGATCGGGGCGGGCATTGCAGGGCTACGGGCCGCAAAGGACCTGGCTGTTCGGGGGTTTGAGGTAGTACTGATTGAAAGGTCTCCCTTTTTAGGAGGGCGGACAGCCCTGCTTGATCGCGTGGCCCCTACAGGGGAGAAGGCCTCCGATCTGGTTTCAGCTCTGGCCGAGGAGGCACTGAGAGACCCGGCCATTCACATTCATACCTGCGCCAGGGTGGTGGGTTTTGACGGTTATGTGGGAAATTTCAATCTGGTGGTGAGGACCGAGCCTCCGGACTCAGAGGAGGATCAGGAAAAGCTCAAGCGAGTGAGCGAGTCGGGAAAATCCACGGATGAGTTCATTCCGTTCGTGGGCGTGTTCCCGGGAGGCATTCCTGAAAAGGTGGAAGAGTTTACCGTTGAGACCGGCGTGGTGGTATTGGCTACTGGGTTTAAGCCTTACACTCCGCGTAAAGGGGAGTACGGGTATGGTGAATTTGAACAGGTCATCACCCTGCCCGAATTTATCAAGAAGGTGTCTGAAACCAGGGGCAAGGGAAAGGTCCTGGAGATAGAGGGAAGATCGATTCGAAGCATTGCCATGATCCACTGCGTGGGGAGCCGACAGATCCCCGGCATTCATGAGGCCGGGGAGTCGGGGGAGCTTAATGAATATTGCTCTCGAACCTGCTGCACGGCAACGCTCAATGCCGCGAACCAGATTCGCGAGGCATATCCCGGCACCAGGGTCTATGAGTTTTATCGGGACATTCGCACCTACGGCCGAGGACAGGAAGAACTCTATAATGACGCTTCTAAGAATGGGGTCGTTTTTCTCCGCTTCGAGCCGGAGGAGCCTCCTGTGGTCACGCCAAATGACCGCCCCGAGGAATACCCGCTGAAAGTCACGGTAAAGGATACCCTGACCTTCGGCGAAGAATTTGATGTCCCGGTGGATCTCGTTGTGCTTGCTGTGGGTATGGAGCCCAATGCCATCCCTGACCTCGTGGAGATGATGAAGCTCCCCGTCGGGGCGGACCTGTTTTTGTTAGAGGTCCACCCAAAGCTTCGACCCGTAGAGATATCTGTCTCAGGTATCCTGTTGGCTGGGACCTGTCAGGCCCCCATGGATATCGGAGAGGCATGCAGCGCTGCAGGCGCTGCAGCCGTGAAGGCATCAGGCATCCTGGGGCGTGGTTATGTGGAGCTGGATCCCTTTGTGGCGGAGGTGGATTTAGAAAAATGCAAAGGGACAGGCGCCTGCGTGGAGGCCTGTTTGAGCGAAGGGGCCCTGAAGATGGTGGAGATGGAGATAGGGGGGGAGAAAGTCATGCGGGCGGAGGTATTTCCCGCCCTGTGCCTTGGCTGCGGAGCCTGTGTTGCAGTATGCCCGGAGAATGCCATCAATATCAAGGGGTGGACCCTCAAGCAGTACGAAGACATGGTGGATATGATCGTGGCGGATACGGTCGGACAGTGACCGTGCTTCCATGTTTGAATAGGTCGGAACGGAAGGTGTGTCCGTGAGGAGGGAGGTTGTCATGACGAAAAATGATTCCGAGCAGCAGGACCGTAAAGAGGCCATGAAAAAGCTGCGGGAGATCCGAAAAGAGAAAATAGTGGCTGCCACTGCCATGCTCAAGGAACAGAAGAAGGCCATCCAAGCCATCAAGGAGGTACTGAGACAGGGCGGTAAAACCGTGCCGCAGGTGGCGGAAGGGACAGGCATGCCCTCGGCTGAAGTCTTTTGGTATTTGGCCTCCCTTAAAAAATATGGCGAGATTTTAGAGGGCGAAAAGGATGGGGGCTACTTTCAGTATGTGCTGGCCGAGGAGGCTGGGGATGAGACCGGCGGTTAGTAAAGTAGAGGACCGGAAGAGGAGGAGATAACAGAATGACTTTGGTACATCCCGAATTTGCTGAAGAGCTGGATCGTTTTGGCGTGGATACGGCTCTCGAGTGTTTCAACTGTGGGACATGTGCGGCGATCTGTCCCTTAATATATGAACATTTTCCTCGAAAAATGGTGCGTTATATCCAGCTGGGAGCCAGGGATCAGATTCTTGAGCACCCCGAGGAGCTCTGGCGCTGTCTTCACTGCGGCCTTTGTACCCAGACCTGCCCAAGGGAGGCCAATCCGGGGGAGGTTATTCTGGGGCTGAAGCGCTTCGTTGTGGACCACTGGAGGAGGAACTGACATGTATAGCCCAAGAGACATTATTGAGGTCATTGCGGGGAATGTGAGGAAAACCCGGAGTCCTTTTGCCATCCCCAGGTCAATGGTCAATACGTGGTGGAAAAAGGAGACGCTTCGCTCCGAGGGTGATGCCCTTCTGTTTACGGGGCTGATGTATCAGTTTATCCCCTATATCGAAAAGTCTACAAGCTATTTGGAGAAATACGAGGATACAAAGCTTGCCAGCCTCGTGCGGTTTGCCAAATACCAGCCAAAGCGTCTCTCCGGCATAGGGCTTGCCTTGATGACGCCAGGCGAAAAGAAGAAACAGGCCAATGAGATCCTCCGGAACATAGCCAAGGTCCTAACGAGGTCAGATGTGGATTTTTATTACAAGCCAAAGCTGGATTTCTACAGCGGCATCCTGCTCTACGACCTGGGAGACCAGGAAAGCTTCGTGGAGCATGCCAAATTCGTTTCCGGCAAACTGAAGAGAGCGGGGGTCAAAAAGATCATTACGGTTGACCCCCATACCACCTACGCCCTGAAAGTGCTCTATCCAAAATATACGGGCGAGAGCTTTGAGGTGAAGGCGTATTTCGAACTCGTGAATTTTTCTTCCAGCAATGGCGGCGGCCAGGTAACCCTTCATGATCCCTGTTTTTATGGAAGATACTTGGAACTGTCCGATGCACCCAGGAGGGCGTTGGAGAAGTTGGGAGTCAAGTGTGTGGAGGTAAGAAACTCCGGGACTTTTACAAATTGTTGCGGTGGACCTGCGGAGTCGATTTCTCCCAGTCTTTCCAAGGAGGTTATGGAAAGAAGGGTTGAAGAGCTCAGGACGACCGGGGCCCCTATTGTGGCCATGTGCCCAATCTGTTTGGGCAACTTGAGGAAGTCGGGCGCTGAGGTGGAAGACCTGTCTGCTGTAATCGCACGGTGCGCATGATTGCCACCCTGACAGTGACTTTAAAAAGATAAGAAAAGGAGAGGAGAGAGTAATGGCAGAAGAAGAAAAGGTAGTTTATGTTGTAACACATGCAGCAGAAGAACCGGAGAGGGCGTCAATCCCTTTTGTGTTGGCCAATGCGGCCCTTGTCATGGATGTCAAGGCAGTTATTCTACTTCATGTTGATGCTGTGTTTCTTGCAAAAAAGGGTTATGCTGAGCATGTACAGGCCTCTGGTCTGGATCCTCTGAGCAAGCTCCTTTCAGATTTCCTTGAGTTAGGAGGACGGCTTTTGGTTTGCGTTCCCTGTATCAAGTCAAGAAACATCGATGAGTCGGATTTGATTGAAGGCGCTGAACTCACGGCCGCAGCGAAGATAACTCAGGAACTGCTTACGGCTAAGGTGCACCTTGTATATTGAAATGCCGAAAACCCCAGGCCTCGCTACGGCTTTGATAATGTGCTAAACATTATTATGACCCAAAACCGGATATGAGGTTTTGTTATGGAACAGACAGCGATTTCCACCCACCCCCACCGGATCGTGGACCTTGTGGCCTTGAAGGAGAAAGGCGCTGAGGTAACCTGCCATACTTCCTTCGAGGTCATTCCGGTGGATTTTGATCATCGGGACAGCCCCTTTCAGGCCCATGTGTTTATGTGTTATTTTTCGGGCAAGGTGAACGACACGGAGTATACCTTCAGGAAATGTTATGCGAGGGGATGCTCCCATAACCTATGCCCCCATGTGTCTCAGGCGGTGATGATCGCCAACCGATATCTCCAGAGAGACTATCGGCTCCTGAAACAGGCCGGCATTGAGGTTGAAGAGAGGTTGTTCAGCCTGGAGGACATGCTCGTCAAATTCGATGGGTATCAGGAGCAGCATGACCCAACCCTGACCATCGATGATTATATCCATCTGGCAAAAGAAGGAATCGAGGTGGTCGTGAAGATAGAGCCCGAATATGTCCCTGCGGTTGAATATTTTGGAAATTACAAGAATGCTCAGACCTTTTTGACCGTCAATTTCCATATTACCAGTCTGGGAAAGACTCATGACTTCCAGCGCTGCTTTGCCTGTTATCCCACGGACAAGGAAGAGGAGGAAAGGGAACGACAGAATCGGGTAGCCAACGCGAGGCTGCAGGAATTGTATAAGGAGTTTGATCAGGCATTGATCAAATATGAAAAAAAATTCTTTGCTTAGGCAAGAATTCTCTTTTCCCGGGGTGTCTGTCTCTGGATCATCCGGCCTTTTTTACAGAGGCGGGGTGATTATTATGAAGCCCGGAAATCCGTGGACGCTTCGGGGAGACGCCGGCTTGAGACCACATATGGACCACCTTCTGGACATCCGCGGGGCCATAATTCCTTTTACACTTTTGAAGATCACCCAGGCGTTCAGGGAGCTGAGGGCTGGCGAGACAATAGAGATCCTGGTCGGCGATCCAGATACCCGCGATGATCTTTTCAAGGTCCTTCCGGCCTCCCTCTATGAATTGATCGGGGTAGAGAATGAAGCGTCATTTTATCGGATCCTTTTGAGAAAAGGAGGTGAAAAAAATGGAACGACTTAGAAGCCCTCTTAAGGTAGGCGAAGTGGAGTTCAGGAACCCTTTTGTTATGGCTCCTGTGAAAACGGCATACGGAAAACCCACGGGCGAGGTCACAAAGCGGCATCTGGCCTTTTATGAACGTCGCGCTGCCTATTTGGGTGGAATCATCCCGGAGCCTTTTTATATGGACAGTTCATTGAGGGAATTGCCGGTCCAGATCGGTATCCACAACGATGAGATGATTCCGGGCCTGAAGCGTCTTGCGGATATGCTCCACAAAAAAGGCGCACGGGCCATTGCCCATCTATCCCACCCCGGGCGTATGGCCAACCCCATGATCACTGGAAATGTCTATCTTTCCTCTTCGGATAAGGCCTGCATCAATGGCGGAAAGCCACCCCAGAGAATGGACATTGGCCAGATCGAAGAAGCCCAGGACCTCTTTGTCCAGGCTGCATTGAGGGCGGAGAAGGCGGGGTTTGATCTGGTGGAGCTCCAGTTCGGGCATGGGCATCTGGTGGCCCAGTTTCTATCCCCGAGCGTAAATGATCGGGGGGATGAATATGGGGGCAGTGAGGAGAATCGGTTTCGTTTCGGCCTCCAGGTCCTTGAAAACGTCAAAGAGGCCTGTACCATTCCCGTTATGGTGAGGGTGAGCGGCGAAGAGATGTTTCCAGGCGGCTTTGGCCTGGACGAGATGATCCGGTTTTGCAAGGCCCTGGAAGCCACAGGGGCCGCGGCCATACATGTCTCCAGCGGCTCCATATGCGAAACGCCTCCCTGGTATTTTCAACATATGGCCGTCCCCAAAGGCAAGACATGGGAAATGGCTTCCAAGATCAGGGCCGAAGTGGGCATCCCCGTGGTGGCTGTGGGACAGATAAATGAGAAAGAGGATGCGATCAAGATACTTGACGGGGGCCTGGCGGACCTGGTGGCAGTCGGGAGACCGTTGGTGGCCGATCCGGACTTTGTGGGCAAGGTTTTAGGCCAGGTGCAGGGCCCTGTAAGGCCTTGTACCGCCTGTCTGGAGGGCTGCCTTGGGGGGGTCAAAGGGGGCAAAGGCCTCATGTGTGTCATCAACCCGGCCCTCGGCAGGGACAAAGAGGAAGCTCCCGTTCAGAAGGCCATTGAAAGGAAAAAGGTGGCCGTGGTAGGAGGCGGACCGGCTGGCATGGAGGCCTCCCTTGTGCTTGTGGAAAGAGGCCATGAAGTGACCCTTTTTGAGAAGGATCGATTGGGGGGGCAGTTCAATTTGGCGCATTTGGGCCCCCGCAAACAAAAGCTCAAAAAACTGGTGGATTATTATGTGGCCCGGGTTGAAAAGGAGGTCCATGTAGTCTTTAAGTCCCCGGGAACTGAGGAGCTTGTCAAGGAGTATGATGCAGTGGTCCTTGCTAATGGTTCCACGCCCGTGGACCCTAACATCCCGGGGCTTGAGCAGTTTGCCTGGGCTGAAGTGCTGGAGCCGCAGAGGATGCCTCATGGAAAGAATGTGGTTGTTATTGGCGGAGGGTTTATCGGGGCCGAGGTAGCCGAGGTATTGGCCAGAAATGGGAACACCGTTACCCTTGTAAAGAAGTCCGTGGAGATAGCCCCAGACATGGAGATGATTTCAAGGAAGATGATCCTCAAATCCATTGAAGAGCTTGGGGTTCGTGTGTTGACAGAATGCGAGGTCTTGCGGAAGGAAGGAGATCAGCTCTTTATAAACCGCCAAGGCCGGGAAGAAGTTTTAAAGGGGATTGACTTGGTGGTAGTGACTAAGGGCATGGTCCCTTCATCCTCTTACGAAGAAGAACTTGAAGGGAAGGTGGACCTGTGTAAGGTGGGAGACTGCCGGGAAGTGGGCAGGGTTATGGATGCCATCCATACTGCCTACGAATGCGCGCGCCTGGTATGAACCGCAGCTAACCTTATTGGTCTCCCGGTGTGTGCCCTTTGCGGCTATCGGAGGGTAAAGCAAACACATAATGGTGAGGGATATTTCTTTCTACGCCAAAATATTTTCGGATTGCCTAAAAGCAGGGCGCACAGAGCCACGCACTCATGAATAAATCACCCGGACACAGGAAGTTTTCCTTTACTGAGCTGCAGAGCCAGGTAGGTGCGCTTGGGTTTTATAGCGACCTGACGTCTGCGGCTTCCAACAACCGCAGCAGCAACTGATTTTGGCGTTTCAAGAAACATCCCCCACCTTGAGTTCGAGATTGCACTTTTCAGAGGAGTAAACTGGTACGAAGTACAAAGATTGAAATCCGAAACAAATTCGAATTTGGATATGTTCCAGACAGAAACTCCCAAATTGCGTTTGTTCGGTGATTTCGAATTATTGCGA
>JAOZOW010000092.1 GCA_029933075.1 Deltaproteobacteria bacterium
GATGTTTCACGTGAAACATGCTAAGTGCTTTTCAAAAAGGGGGGATTGTGTTATCAACTCCCCCAGGATCCCAGCAGGAAAGCACCTGCGGAAAGCCTGGGGGCAGGGAAGTGGTAAAGAGTGTGGGGTATACTATTTCGATTGCGAATCAAAAGGGCGGTGTGGGAAAGACTACTACGGCTGTGAACCTGGCATCCTGCCTTGCAGCAGCCGAGCGCCCGTGCCTTCTCATCGACTCTGATCCCCAAGGGAATGCCACAACCGGCGTCGGGATTGACCGCGGTTCCCTGAAGCTGGGGGTCTACGACCTGCTATTGGGACACGCCACAGCTGAAGAGGTGATTACGGAAACTACATTGAAGGACCTTCACCTGATCGGCGCCACGGCGGATCTGGTGGGTGCGGAAGTGGAACTGATCTCGGTAAAGGACAAGGAGTTTCGGCTCAGAAAGGGGCTTTCCTCTCTTAAAGAACGATACCGGTACATTTTCGTGGACTGTCCTCCTTCGCTGGGTTTCCTGACGGTCAATGCCCTGACTGCTGCGGACTCTGTTCTCGTGCCCCTTCAGTGCGAGTATTATGCTATGGAGGGCCTGAGCCAGCTTTTGAATACCATACGGGCTGTAAAAAGGAAGCTTAATCCCAGCCTTGGGCTTCTTGGGGTCCTGCTTACCATGTACGACAGTCGCAATAATCTTTCCCGTCAGGTAGTTGAAGAGGTACGAAGGCATTTCAAAAATGGGGTTTTCAAGACGATCATCCCGCGAAATGTGCGTCTGAGCGAGGCGCCGAGCCATGGGACCCCAATTATCCTTTATGATATCGGGTGCAAGGGGGCCGAGAGCTATATGGCACTGGCAAGGGAGCTGATTGGCAGGGGGATATAGGAAATGGCAAAGAGAAAGGCCTTGGGCAAAGGGTTATCGGCCCTGATACCCGATGCGGACAAGTTGGTCGACAGGGAGGGAGAATTCTTTCAGTGCCCGGTTGAGGCCATAGAGCCGAATCCGTACCAGCCGCGGCAGGTGTTCAGCGAAACCGAGCTGGATGAAATGGCCGATTCCATCAGGGAAAAGGGAGTGCTGACACCGCTCCTGGTGAGCAGGACAGAGACGGGTTATCAGCTCATCGCCGGGGAGAGGCGATGGAGGGCTGCCCAGCGGGCGGGCCTTGAGAGAGTGCCGGTGGTCATCCGGGAAGTGACCTCCACGGAGGCCCTGGAGCTCGCACTGATCGAAAATATCCATCGCAGGGATCTAAATCCCATTGAGGAGGCTACTGCATACAAGAGGCTCCTGGATGAGACGGGCGCTACCCAGGATGCTGTGGCAAAGAGACTGGGGAAGGATCGATCTTCTGTGGCGAATCTGTTGAGACTCCTCAATTTGCCCAAGGCTGTGCAGCAGGATTTGATCGATGGGCGGCTCAGTGCAGGACATGCCCGGGTTTTGGCAGGCATTAAATCTTCGAAGACCATGATGGCCCTCCGGGACAGGATCATCCGCGAGGGGCTCTCAGTGAGGCAGGCCGAAGCCTTGGCCAGGAGAAAGCGACCTTTCGGGAAACCAAAAAGGAAGGTGCCGGAAAGAGAAAGCTACTTTAATTCCCTTGCAGACGCCCTTAAGCGCTCCTTAGGCACCAAGGTGGACATCAAAAGGCGAGGGAAAGGGGGCCAGATAGTCATATATTTTTACTCCGACGAAGAACTTGACAGGCTCCTTGAGGTGCTCGGTTGAGCGCTGTTTCCCCGCCATTTTCTTTCCTCACCCTTGATGAGACGGTGAATGTTGTTTTTGTGCCTGAAAAAGATCAGGAGGGCGGCTGCGGCAGAGGCCCCTACCAGAGGCATGGGTACACCCAAGGCGGCCATCAAAAGAGGCATGGCAGCGGCGGCAACGAGGGATCCGAGGGACACATAATCCCATTTGTAGACCGTAAGCGCGAAAAGCACAGCACCGCCGAGGCAGGCAAGAGGTGCCAGGCCAAGAAAGACGCCGAGTGCCGTGGCTACGCCTTTGCCTCCGCGGAATCCCAGAAAAATGGAGAATTGATGGCCAAACAGGGCGCACAGGCCCACCGCGGCGAGCCAGAGTTCCGCCCCGGATCCTGCCCCCGGAGCGATCCGGGGGTAGAGCACTGTAGGGACAAAGCCTTTCAATGAGTCAAGGAGCAAAGTGACAAGGCCCCATTTGACGCCGAGCTGCCTGGCAACATTGGTGGCTCCGATGTTCCTGCTTCCCCGTTGAGTCACGTCGATATGTGCTACACAGGCCCCGATGATTTTCCCGAATGGGATGGAGCCGAGCAGGTAGGCTCCAATTAGGAAAAAGAGTGATAAGGAATCCATGTCCAAATTCTCTTGTCATTTCCGTTTTGATGTTGGATGATCAGAATATAGGTATTAGGAAAGGTATGCAAACAAATTCTTGTGTCAGGGTGATGCCGTGCGACTCATGATTATGGACGGGCAGGGAGGCGGGATCGGGGCCACTATCATAAAGGGCCTCAGGGAGTCCGTGGGTCATGATTTGGAAATATTGGCCCTGGGGACCAACTCCGTGGCTACATCCAGGATGATGAAAGCGGGTGCCAACAGGGGGGGCACTGGAGAAAACGCCATTGTGAGAACCAGCAGGGAGGTGGATGTGATTGTGGGGCCCCTTGCAATCATAATGGCCAATGCAATGATGGGGGAAGTCACCCCACGGATGGCAGAGGCGGTGAGCTCAAGCCGTGCCCAGAAAGTGCTGATTCCGCTGACGCAGGAAAAGGTGCGCCTGGTGGGGATATCGGCCGAACCTTTGCCTCACTTAGTAAGCCAGGTGATAGGCATAATTGAGGAGATGGGGAAAGATGTGTGAGTCAAATGCGTATCTTGTCAAGGATGGAAAAGAAGAACTCGTCCTTGAAAGTGTGGAGTTGCTGGAAGCCTCCGGCCAGGAGATAAAGCTGGTCAGCCTTTTCGGGGAGGAGAAACGGGTCAAAGGGAGAGTCAAGCAGCTTTCCCTGGTGGAGCACAAGATCCTCCTGGAACCGCTTTGAGCGAGGCCCCACGCTCTCCATGCCTATGACAGGGATTATAGGATGAAGGGATTTTATCCCTATCTTAGTCGATCTTGGATCATGTTTGCACACCTTATTTGAGGAGGAGAAAATGGTCGAGGAGTTTGCAAAAAAGATCACATGGCTGGGGCATGACGGGTTCCGCATTGATGCTGGCAAGACCGTCTATTTCGATCCTTATCAGATTACAGGAGGGCCGGAAGCCGACCTGATTCTCATCTCCCATGAACATTTTGATCACTGCTCGCCCGAGGACGTGGCCAAGATTCAGGGGCCCAAAACAGTGATCGTTACAGAGAAGGATTCGGCCAAGAAGCTCGAGGGGGATGTCCGCGTCATGGCGCCAGGGCAGTCGCTGACCGTGGAGGATGTAAAGATAAAGGCGCTCCCTTCCTATAATACGGATAAGGATTTTCACCCTAAGGACAACGATTGGCTTGGCTTTGTTGTAGAGATGGAAGGGGTGAGGATCTATCACGCCGGCGACAGCGATTTCATCCCAGAAATGCGGGAACTGGATGTGGATATTGCGCTGCTGCCGGTGTCCGGCACCTATGTTATGACCGATGAGCAGGCCGTAGAGGCGGCCCTTGCCATCAAGCCTAAGCTGGCCATCCCCATGCACTACGGGGCCATTGTGGGTGACGAGCAGAACGCCCTCAATTTCAAAAAGGCGTTGGAAGGAAAGGTGCCGGTAATGATTCTTCAGAAAGCCTGAGGGGGAATTCGATAAGGCGCTCACGGTTCACAGGGCCTGGGTGAGGGCCATGGGGGAGTTAGCTGAGTTCCTCTTTCAATCTTTGGGGAAGGTTCAAATAATAAGTACCTTCCCTGATTTTCCCCCTCTTGAGACAACCCTGGCCGTAGATTTTGCATTTCTCCGCAAGCACTGCCATGGCCGCTTCAAATTGGGTCTTATTCAGGACCCCTTGCTTTATCAATTTTTCGATGGCCCTGATTCTGAACCGATCCATCCCCTTTACTTTTGCCGACAGCTGATCAGGCGTACCCCCCTCCTTTACCACCAAAGGCTCTGGAATCAGGTGCACAGGGCACCGGCATGCGATCCGCAGCCACAGGTCATAGTCTTCGCAGGCGGGTAGGTCCTCATCGAACCCTCCCACCTCATCAAACAGGGTGCGTCTAAGCATCACGGCGGAGGGGCTTATCAGGCACAGCTTTAGCGATTGTGCAAAGATATCCCCGGAGGGTTTTAGGTGCTTTTTCCTTGGGTTTACGCGGCGGCCCTTTCTGATCCAGATTTCCTCGGTCTGACATATCTGCGCTTCAGGATGCCGATCAAAAAAATCCACCTGGACCGCCAGCTTCTGGGGAAGCCAGTAATCATCGGAATCAAGGAACGCGATTAAGGAGGAAGACGCTTTTTGGAGACCCAGGTTCCTTGCAGCGGACACCCCTTGATTGAACGGGAACCGCAGGTAAATAACCTGGGATCTGAAGGGAGCCATTACCCGGGTGGTTTGATCGGTGGATCCGTCGTCAACCACTATGAGCTCAAAGTCTGTAAAGCTCTGGTTGAGCACCGAGGAAACCGCGCGGCTCAGCTTATCAGCCCTGTTAAATGTGGGGATGATGACGCTTACTTTTGGCATCAGAGGACCTGCCAGATCACGCTCAAAAGCCCTGCCATAAAAAAGTTCCCCTCCACAAGGGCTTCAAATACAACTCCCGGATAGAGCCAGTGACGCTCATATGCTGCAAGGCAGAGAGCCAGTGTGAGTAGCGGGAGGATAAGGAGGTATGAAAAGGCATTGACCCAGCCCGAAAGCGGGCCTCCGGCCAGTATGACCCCGGCCGATAGGAGAAGGATTTTCAGGAGCGTGATGGTCCTTTTTTCCCCCAGACTGATGGGCAGTGTTTCGGTTCCCACGATAAGGTCTCCTTGAACCTGGAAGAGGTCAAAAAGCGCCGACCTTGTATAGGCCATCAGGAACACGACCAGGGCAGATATCATAGCGCTCGGCCATTGAATTTGGTGCGATTCAATGAGCGGAAGGGCCCAGATAACCGCTGTCCATGCGGATGCCTCTGCAAGGGTCCTTGATCCGGGGATGTCCTTTATCTTTGAATAGGTGTATTTGTGACGAAGGGCTTTAGGAAGAAGCGGTATACTGTATACAATGCCTAATGCGCTGAAGAGTGCAAGAGCGAGAAAGGTGATCACGCTGATGCGATAAGCGAGGACGAGGGCCCCGAAGATACCTCCAAGGGCGGTCATGATGAGGAGCCACCGGTTTTTACGGAGGAAGGCGGCACGCTCAGGGTCATTGTAGGCGCTGGCCCCTTTATCCAAGAAACGGTTAAGCACATGCATTGCGTAAAGGTAAAAGAATGTTATCAGTGGAAAGCTGAGCCCCGGGGGAAACCCCGAAAGGATTGATATTGCATGGGAAAAAGAAAAGGCCCCTGCGCTGACCATAAGGTTGCTAAGGACCAGAAATTTCAATGTTTCTCTGGACCAGTGGGCTAAAAGCCTTTCCTTTCGGCCTCGGATACCCTCTATTTCCCTGACCACGTTCTTGATCATCCAGTTAGGAGTTGAAGCCCCCGCTGTGACCCCGATGACCCCCATCCGGGAAAGTTGGTTTCTGTCCAAGTCCTTCTCGGTCTCCACATGGAAGGTGGGCATTCCCTGCCCTTTCAGTATTTCTACCATTCGTCGGGTGTTGCCGCTATGGTAGCCACCCACCACCACAACGGCATCCACCTGGCCCCCAAAGGCCTTTACCTCCTGCTGCCGGTGGTGTGTTGCCTCGCATATGGTCTCAAAAACCAGGATGTCGGGAAAGCGCGCCTTGAGAGCTTTTACCACCTGCCTGAAATTCTCGTCGTTCTGGGTAGTCTGGGCAACCACAAAGGGCTTTTGCAAATGGGGGAGCTTGGAGACGTCATCCACGGTCCTGATTACATGGGCGGGGGTCTCGCTGTAACCTTTCAGGCCGATCACTTCGGCATGGTTTTCATCGCCCACAATAATGGCGCTCCTGCCTTTTTTTGTGTGATACCGAATTATGGCCTGTACACGCGCCACCCTTGGACACGTGGCATCTATCGCCTTGAGGCCCGAATTTTTTATCTTCCGGCGCAGCTGCGGCGGGATGCCATGAGCCCGGATAACAATCCTTCCCTCTGGGAGGCCCTCCGGGTCTTCCACGGCCCTGACGCCCTTTGTCTCAAGGAGCTGGAGCACCTGATTGTTGTGGATGAGTGGCCCCAGAGTAAAAAGAGGACCATCCGCCTTGTTGGCCTCGGCCAGCACGATTTCCATGGCCCGGCGCACACCCATGCAAAACCCTGCTGTCTTGGCCAGTCGCACTTTCAATTGTTGTTCACCTCCAGGAGAGAGAAATACTGATCCATAGCTGATATCAGTGTAGACAAATCTTTGATTCTGTTAATGGACCCCCTGAACCTGCTACTGTTAGGAAGCCCCCGGGTGTACCAGATAAGGAGGCCCCTCATCATCTTGGCCGCCCGGTGTTCACCGGAAAATTCGCTAAGGTGGCGGAAGTGTTCCATCAGCAAGGCCTTCCTTTCTAAAAGAGTGGGCTCTTGAAGGGGAGCTCCCCTCTCTAACTCCAGGATCTGTCGGAATATCCAGGGATTTCCTATAGCAGCCCGGCCCACCATGACCCCGTCGCACCCTGTCCTGTTTTTCATGTCAATGGCAAGGCCAGGGTGAAAAACATCACCATTGCCTATACATGGGATCCTGAGGCACTCCTTGACCTTGGCAATGAGATCCCAGTCGGCATGTCCGGAAAAGCCCTGGGTGACATATCTGGGGTGCACCGTAACGGCATCAGCCCCACAGTCTTCGGCCAGTTTGGCTATCTGGCATGCCACGGGCTCGGATGGGGACCACCCCGCCCTCATTTTGACAGTAAGGGGAACAGGGCAAGAGAGTCGCACAGCTGAGAGGATCTCCTTTACCCTGACCGGATTCCTCAGAAGGGCGCCGCCTGCCCCGGCCCTGAGTACTTTCTTTGCTGGGCAGCCCAAATTGATATCTATGATGGCCGCTCCGGCCTCCACGGCAATGCGGGCAGCCTCGGCCATCATGTCAGGCTGGGTCCCGAAAATCTGCACCGCAAGAGGTCTTTCCTCAGGGTGAGTTCTCAGGTAATCCCGGGTCTTTTTTTGGCCCCGGACGAGACCCACAGCGCTTATCATCTCCGTAGTCACCAGTGCCGCCCCGAGCCGCTTTACCATAAGCCTGAAGGGCAGATTGGTGATACCTGCCATGGGTGCCATGATCAACCAGTTCCGGAGCTTAACCGATCCGATGGGCAACATGAAAACATTTTAGAAGGAGTGAAAGATAAATACAATAGGCAATGGAAGCGCCCTCACCTAAAAGGCAGGGCCTTGGGGGGGGAGGGAGATTAGTGCTTAAATGCCCGCTGGCCGGTAAATACCATGGTCACCTGTGGGTCTGCCTCGTTACAGGCCTCTATGACTTCGAAGTCGCGTAAGGATCCGCCCGGCTGGACTACCGCCGTGATTCCCTGGCGAATGGCTACGTCTACCCCATCCCGGAATGGGAAAAATGCGTCTGAAATCATGCAGGATCCGATGAGGCCGCCTTTTGCCTCTTTGGTTTCCTGGTCAATCTCTTTGAGGAGTTGTAAGTCTTTGTCGCCCTTTTCCACCGCAAGCTGCAGCTCCTTGTAAGAGAGCCCGTGGCGTCTGAAGCAGAGGGCATCTGCGTATTTGGTGTAGGCCTTGAAGATGGCGATCTCCGCCACGCCCACCCGGTCCTGCTCTCCTGTACCGATGCCCACGGTTATGCCATTTTTGACATATATAACCGAGTTGGAAGTGATGCCTTGCTCCACCTGCCAGCCGAAAAGCATATCCGCGTACTCTTGGTCCGAGGGCTTTCGCTCGATGCGATAGGTCTTGCCTTGGTATTGGGCCGTGGCAAGGGTGAAATCCTGGGCGGAGGAAATGCGATTGAGTGGAGACTGCTGCACGATGATGCCGCCATCAATGAGGCTTTTAAAATCCACGAACCGCGCTTGTGCATATTCCGAGAGCCTATCCATACGCTCAATTCTAATGATCCGGAGGTTGGGGCGACCGGCCAGGATATCCACCGTGCCTTCCTCAAAGTCAGGGGCTGCCACCACCTCAAGGTAATTGGCGGATATCATCTGAGCGGTAGACCGGTCCACAGGCCGGTTGAAAAGGGCGCAGCCGCCGAATGCAGCAATTCGGTCCGCCATATCGGCTTTTTCATAGGCCTCGGACAAAGTGGAGCCGTAAGCTACGCCACAGGGATTGTTGTGCTTGACGATCACTGCAGCCGGGCCTGCCGTCAGGTATTTCATGATATTGAGGGCATTGTCCACATCCGTGAGATTGATCTTGCCCGGGTGTTTCCCGCTCTGAAGCATATCCTCCTCAGTGATGGAGGATACCAGCCCCCTGCCAGGCTCTATGAAACGGCACTCTCCAAGCACAAGGTTGCCGTTTACAAGTTCGTACAGGGCCGCTTCCTGGCCCGGGTTCTCGCCATATCGCAAACCCTTTTCAATCACCTCCCCCGTGTTCGGGTCGGGTATTTTCCAGGTCCTCTTACGGTAGACCAGTTTCTGGTCTCCAAAAGATATGGTGATTTGCGGAGGAAAATGATCGTCCATTACGGTTCGATACATTTTCTTGAGGTCTTCTGCCATGGTTCTCCTCCCTGCTCAGAGGCGGGTATTTTTACGCTTTTCTATGTAAGCATAGGCATTATGATTATGAATCGATTCGAAGTTTTCGGACTCTACAGCGAACCAGGTGATATTGGAGTCGTTGTTCAGTTTGACAGCGATCTCCCTGACAATATCCTCTACAAACATGGGGTTCTGATAGGCTTTTTCAGTGACATATTTTTCGTCCTCCCGTTTCAGGACGGAATACACATCGGTAGAGGCCGATTCTTCCACGATTTTGATTAAATCCTCGATCCATACGAACTTTTTGAACCTGACCTGCAGCCGCACCTCGCCCCGCTGATTGTGGGCGCCGAACTCGCTGATCTCCTTGGAACAGGGGCACAGGGTGGAGATGGGGACGTGGATTATGATCATCAGGTCAGTGCCGCTGTCCAGGCTCCCTTTGAATATACAGCGATATTCCATTAGGCCTTCACTGCCCGTCACAGGGGCGCACTTTTTGATGAAATAGGGAAAGGCTATTTCCATATGGGCGCTTTGCGCATTGAGTCTTTCCTTCATTTCAGCAAGGATTTCAGCGAAATTCTCCAAAGAGATGCGGCGGCTATGCTCGTTAAGGATTTCCACAAAACGGCTCATGTGGGTCCCTTTGTAATAGCGGGGGAGGTTGACATACATGTTGATTTCCGCCACCGTCTGCTGCTCCCCCATGTCTTTATCAAGGACCGTAATGGGATAACGGATCCCCTTTACTCCCACTTGATCGATGTCTATGTTCCTGTGATCTTTATGGTTTTGTATGTCTTCCATGATTTGCGCTTTCAACGAGGGGGGTGAATTTGGACTATCCTATCTCAGCGGCAAAGTCAACCAAAAGGTCGGGGCAAAAGTCAGCATACCGGAAAGGGAATGTGGAAAGTCCTCTGCTCCTTGACAAGCGGTGGGAAAGCAAACTATGCAAGAGATCACGACATAATAAAAAGGGTTGGTCCGACCAAAGCGTACTTGCTGTGTGGAAATGGCTTTAAGAAGGGCATAAAGTCTTTTCTTCGATTCC
>JAOZOW010000093.1 GCA_029933075.1 Deltaproteobacteria bacterium
GGTAAAATTTTTTAGGTATTTCTGAGAGGATAGCGAGAGTCATTTTTTATTGACAGAAATGATTGATCCTGTTTAATTTAAAAGTTTGTCACATTATCAGGTCTTATAGAAATGTTCGAGAGCCTTACAGAAAAACTCAGCGATGTCCTTAAAAAGGTTACCGGCAGAGGCAGACTCAGCGAGGCGAACATACAGGATGCCCTGAAACAAGTGCGTTTAGCCCTGCTTGAGGCGGATGTCAACTACAAAGTGGTGAAAAGACTCGTGGAGGATATCCGCCACCGGGCCGTAGGTCAGGAGGTCATGGGGAGCCTCACACCGGGACAGCAGCTGATAAAGATTGTCAATGAAGAGCTTACTCGCCTCATGGGTGAAACCAGGGAGGGGCTCCATTTGATCGGGAGGCCCCCCCATTGCCTGATGTTAGTGGGGCTCCAGGGATCGGGCAAGACCACCACCGCAGCCAAGCTGGCCAGGTTTCTTGGCAGGCAGGGTCGACATCCTTATCTGGTGCCGGCTGACGTTTACAGGCCCGCTGCCATTGACCAGCTCAAAAGACTGGGCTCGCAGATCGGCGTTCCTGTCTATCCGACGGATTCGGATCGAAGGCCGGAAGATATCTGCCTGGATGCCCTGTCCCGGGCGGGGCGGGAGGGGGCCGATCTGCTGGTTTTAGACACTGCTGGCCGCCTTCACATTGACGTGGAGCTCATGGCCGAACTTGAGAGGATCAAAGAGAAATGTCGGCCCCACGAAATCCTTCTGGTGGCAGATGCCATGACAGGACAGGATGCGGTGAATGTTGCCAAAAGCTTTGATGAGGCCCTTGATATCACCGGGGTGATCCTATCCAAGATGGAAGGAGATGCCAGGGGGGGCGCCGCTCTGTCTATCAAAGCGGTGACCCACAAGCCCATCAAATTCATCGGAGTGGGGGAGAAAATTGATGCCCTCGAGCCTTTTTACCCTGACAGGATGGCCTCCCAGATCCTGGGCATGGGAGATGTGCTTTCACTCATTGAAAAGGCACAAGCCGAGTTCGATCAACAGGAGGCGTTAAAGCTCGAAAGAAAGCTGAGGAAAAACACATTTGACCTTGACGATTTTCTTGTGCAGCTGAGGCAGATGAAAAAGCTTGGTTCTCTCGAGCAGATACTGGGCATGCTTCCCGGGATGGGGCAGCTCAAGAAGCTGAAGCAGTTCAAGCCGGACGAGAGGGAGTTGATCAAGGTCGAGGCGGTCATAAATTCCATGACCAGGCAGGAGAGACGCAATTACAAGATTATCAACGCAAGCCGGAAGCGGAGGATTGCCCGCGGCAGCGGAACCAGTGTCCAGGATGTGAACCGTCTTTTGAAGAATTTCGCACAGACGAAGAAGATGATGGCTCGCTTTGCCAAGAAGGGCTATTTCAACATGTCCTCCTTTCTTGGTTAGCCCTCAAAACGCCCGGAGCAGTTGGATTTTTTGAAAGACACCGGTTGTTGACACGAAAAACGATGAATTCAGGAGGGGGTGGTTAAAGGAAAATGGCGGTAAAGATTCGATTAGCGAGGATGGGAGCCAAGAAAAAACCTTTTTACCGACTGGTTGCGGCTGATTCTGAAGCACCTCGGGACGGGAAATTTATCGAGATCTTGGGTTATTATGATCCTATGAAAGACCCTGCAGAGGTCAAGGTTTACGAAGATAAAGTTAAGCACTGGCTTGGAAACGGGGCGCTTGTTTCGGAATCGGCCAAGGCCATTTTGAAAAAACAGGGATTACTGAAATCTCGGTAAGGACATCGTTATGTTCATGTGGTGGTGAAACCTAAGATGGAGGTGATTCGACATGAAGGACTTGATAGCATATATTGCGAAAGCGCTTGTGGATAAGCCAGAGGAAGTCACCGTCACAGAAATAGAGGGAGAACAGACGTCGGTTATCGAACTTAAGGTGGCCAAAGAAGACCTGGGGAAGGTCATCGGCAAGCAGGGCCGTACTGCCAGGGCCATGAGAACAATCCTCAGTGCAGCTTCCACCAAGATAAATAAACGATCCGTCCTGGAGATCATAGAGTAAGCTTGAATGAGGTTTCACCGAGTAGTTTGCTCCTTGTAGGGAAAGTCCTTCGGCCTCATGGGTGGAAGGGATTGCTCCGAGTTCGGTCCTATGCCGCATCAGATGCCTCTTTCCATGAGGCGGGGCGGGTGCTTGTGAAACTCGTTTCAGGTCCGATTCGTGAGCATAAAGTCATCTCTGCGGCGCCTCACAAGAATGTCTTGCTGATGAAGCTGGAGGGCCTGGAGTCCGGAGTTGATGCGGAGGCGTACAGGGGAGCTGAGATTTATCTGCATAAAGAGTCACTTAAACGGGAAGAGGATGAGTACTTCTGGGAAGAGCTTCTGGGGATTGATGTTTACCTGGACAGGGGTGACCATCTGGGGATTCTTTCGCAAATCATCCCCACGGGGGCTCATGACATCTATGTGGTAAAGGGCGGGGGCAGGGAATTTATGATCCCCGCGGTCCACGAGGTAATAAAACGGATCGATCTTGAAAATAGAAGAATGACAATCGTTGCGTTGGAGGGATTACTGGAGTTGAATGAGATTTGATGTCTTGACCATATTCCCTCAGATGATTGCCTCTTACCTGAATGAAGGAGTCTTGGGCCGGGCGGTCGAGAGGGGAACCGTGGAGGCCAGGCTGGTGAATATCAGGGATTTCGCGAGCGGGGCCCACAAAAATACCGACGACCGGCCTTACGGGGGCGGGGAGGGTATGGTCATGAAGGCCGGGCCGATATATCGGGCTCTGGAGTCCGTTGAACGGGTGGGGCCAAGGAGCATGGTGATTCTGCTCACCCCCAAGGGTGAACGGTTTGATCAATCTTTAGCGCGAGAGCTGGCCACCCGGGATCAGCTTATCCTGATATGCGGCCGATATGAAGGGGTGGACGAGCGAATAAGACGGACCTGCATAGACATGGAGGTCTCCGTAGGTGATTATGTTTTGAGTGGCGGAGAGCTGGCGGCCCTTGTGGTAATGGATGCCGTTGGGCGGCTGGTACCGGGAGTTTTGGGAGATGAAAAGTCCAGCCAAAGAGAGTCTTTCGAGCAGGGACTACTGGATTATCCGCAGTACACAAGGCCCAGGGTGTTCAGGGGCCTGGAGGTGCCCTCCGTCCTCCTTTCCGGAGACCACGAGAAGATCCGTTTGTGGCGTCGCACGGAGTCTTTGAGAAGGACGCTCGAGAGGAGGCCGGATCTGCTCCAGAGGGCCAGGCTGACCCCAGAGGATCAGGCCATCCTCAGCAGGCTCAAAGAGGAGTCCTAAGACCCCAAAGGGATCGGTTCTCATCTTTGAATGAGACGGGGCCTGGGAAGTGCAGCAACTGAATTTCAGCGGCGGGTGATGCGGCTATACATAGGGCTTGTTCACTACCCTGTTTACAACAAGAACTTTCAGACCATTGCTTCTGCCATAACCACACTGGATGTCCATGACATAGCCAGGCTGGCCAGGACCTTTGATGTGAAACTGTTTTTTGTGATTACCCCGCTGGAAGATCAGCAATGCCTGGCAAGGCGAATATACAGGCATTGGACTGTGGGGTTTGGGGCGGAATACAACAGGCACCGCAAGGAAGCCATTGAACTTGTCCGGGTGGTGCCGAGTCTCGACAAGGCCATGCTGGCCATCGGGGATAAGGAGGGTAAGGCGCCCCTGGTTATTGCCACTGCCGCGTCCAGACAGGAGAGGAATCGATCGATTTCCTGTGAAGAGGCGAGGTGCATGATCGAGGACGATTTGCCTGTCCTTTTGATATTCGGCACGGCATGGGGTCTGGAAAGAGCTCTGATCGATACAGCGGACTACGTGCTTGAACCCATACGGGGCAGGGGAAGTTATAATCACCTTTCGGTAAGGGCTGCTGTTGCAATTATCTTGGACCGACTGGCAGGGAGATAGATTGAGGAGGAAGACATGAACATAATAGAAAGGCTTGAAAAGGAACAGATGCGGGCGGATATCCCAGACTTTAAGGCGGGTGATACTGTGAAAGTCCACGCCAAGATAAGAGAAGGGGAAAAGGAAAGAATACAGGTCTTCCAGGGTATTGTGATTAGAAAAAGGAAAGGAAATACCGGCGCCACTTTTACGGTAAGAAAAGTCTCATATGGCATTGGGGTAGAGAGGACCTTTCCCCTTCATTCTCCTTTGATAGACAAGATCGAGATCCTGAGCCGGGGCAAGGTGCGCAGGGCCCGGCTCTATTATCTCAGGAAATTGAGAGGGAAGGCAGCCCGGGTAAAAACGGAGATGAATCATTAGAGAAATTTGTATTTTGGCTTATTGAGCACTCCAAGAAACAATCTGTCTCTTTTCCCAGAGCGCATTGAATCCCGCATAGTAGATCCATTTTACTACGAAGACCTGGCCAGAGAGGCCGGATATCGGTTGATCGGTGGGGTTGATGAAGCAGGCAGAGGACCCCTGGCAGGTCCGGTAGTGGCCGCTGCTGTGATTATGCCCCGGGGCGTGGATTTAGCGGGAGTCGAGGATTCGAAAAGGATGAGCGAAAAGGCCAGGGAGGGGGCCTTTCCGAGGATCCAGAAGGAGGCAATTTCTGTCGGCATCGGGGTGGTGTCCTCGGAATATATTGATGAGCATAACATTCTGAAGGCCTCCCTGGAGGCCATGAGGCGGGCCGTGCTTGCCCTTGATCCCCAACCGGAATTTCTACTTGTGGACGGCATATATCCCGTTTCCCTGCCTGTGCCTCAGAAGTGTCTGAAAAAGGGGGATCGTATCAGCAAGAGCATATCAGCCGCTTCTGTGATTGCCAAAGTGTACCGTGACAGGATCATGCGCTGTTACCACCGTATGTATCCGGAATATGGATTCGACAAAAATAAAGGGTACGGCACAAAACGCCATCTGGCTGCCCTGAGAAAGTACGGCCCCTGCCCTGTGCACCGTTTCAGCTTTAGAGGGGTTCGGAACTCTTGACAAGGGAAAGAATCGATTTAGGAAAACTTGGTGAAGACTTGGCCCTGAGGGAGGTTAAGCGCCTTGGATACAAAAAGATCGTTCGAAATTACCGCTGCCCGATGGGGGAGGTGGACCTGATTGCAAGGGACGGAGATACGCTTGTATTTATAGAGATAAAGACCAGGAGGGCAGGATCCACCGGTTATGCCAAGGAAGCGGTGAACCAAAGAAAAAGGAGACAGCTTTCCAAAGTAGCCCTCTGCTATATGAAGGAACATCATTGTTTCCAAACCAAAGCAAGATTCGATGTGGTGGCGGTAAGTCTGATGGGGGGCAGGCCGCAGCTGGAAGTGGTGAAAAACGCCTTTGACTTGGCTTACTGATTTTGGGTGTTCGATGAAAAAGCAGGAGATGGCGCAAAAGAAAACAAGGAGAGCTCAGGCCCGGGCCCGGACTCGTGGGACCCTGTACGTGGTCTCCACCCCCATAGGGAATCTTGAGGATATCACGGTGCGGGCGGTCAGGGTGCTCAAGGGCGTTGATATGATCGCTGCTGAGAACGTTACTCATACGAAGAAGCTTTGCACCCATTACGGCATTGATACTCCGCTGACAAGTTACCGCGAAGAGAACCGAAAGGCGAAGACGCCGGAGATAATCAGGGAATTGAAATCGGGTTCCGATGTGGCCATCGTCACCGATGCTGGCACGCCCGGTATCTCCGATCCGGGGGTCTATTTGATAAACCGGGCGGCAAGAGAGGATGTCAAGGTGACGCCCGTGCCAGGCCCCTCAGCAGTTATTGCGGCGCTGTCTGTCTCGGGAATGACAGCCGGACCTTTTGTGTTTGTGGGGTTTTTGCCTAACAGAGGCGGCCGGAGGAGAAGCGAACTCCAGAAACTGGTTTCTGAGCCGAGAACCATGGTTTTTTTCGAGGCCCCCCATCGAATCAGGGCTATGCTCAAAGATCTGAGAGAGGTGCTTGGAGACCGGGAAGCGGTCCTCCTCAGGGAGATGACGAAAGTGTTCGAGGAGGTAGTCAGGGGGCCTCTCAGCGATATAGAGAGGAACCTGACGGATGACCGGGTCAGGGGCGAGTTCACTCTCGTGGTGTCGGGAAGCAGCAAGGAGGCGGAGAAGATACCCAGTGATAGGGTGGAGGAGAGAATAGATCGATTCCTGGCAGAAGAAAAGATGAGCGTGAAAGACATCGCCAAGCTCATCTCCCAGGAAGAAAACCTGCCCTACAGGCGGGTCTACAGGGCCTGCCTGGCCAGAAAAGAGGCCGCCGGAGGGGCAAAGCCGCAAAAGCAGGTGGTCAAAAAGCTGAGGATAAAAAACAGTCTGGGGCTCCATGCGCGGGCTGCAGGCAAGATTGTGGAGCTGGGCAATCAGTACAGGGCCAAGCTGTTTCTCCGAAAAGGGGAGCATGAGGTGGACGGGGGCAGCATCTTGTCCATACTGACGCTCTCCTGTCCTAAAGGGACGGAGGTGGAGGCAAGAATCGCAGGAGAGGACTCCGAGGAATTCATGCGGGAGCTGGGCGATCTTTTCGAACGCAGATTCGGTGAAAATCAATGACCAAACAGGAACCAGGCCAACAAAAGACACTGAAAGGCATTGCAGCCTCGCCAGGCATTATCATCGGCAAGGCCCACCTGGTAGACCGCTCCAAGGTCAAGATCCTCTATCAGTACCTTATTGATGAGAGGGAACTGGAAAAGGAGGTAGAGAGATTCAGGGAAGCCCTTCGCATTACTGAGGATCAGTTGATTAAGGTAAAGAACCAGATGCCTGATCAGGTGAAGGAACACGCCTTTATCCTTGACAGCCACCTGATGATCCTCAAGGACCGCAAAGTGACCGATTACACCATCGACCGGATCCTGGATGAAAAAATCAACGCCGAATGGGCCCTCAAGAAGTCCATAGAGGAGATTAAGGAGATTTTCGAACAGATTGATGATGATTACATCAGCAGCCGGATCAACGATGTGGAGTTGGTGGCAGATCGGATCCTCCGGAATCTTTCAGAGTCATACCAGAGTCTTTCCGAGATTGATGAGAGGGTAATCATAGTGGCCCATGATCTGTCGCCCGCCGATACTACTGAGCTGAACATCAGCAAGGTGATGGGGTTCATCACCGATGTGGGCGGCAAGACCTCTCATACGGCCATAATGGCGCAGGCCCTTGAGATCCCAGCTGTTGTGGGGCTGGAGACGGCTACGGCAGAGGTCGAGGAAGGGGATTTGCTGATCGTTGATGGAAATACGGGGCAGGTGATCATCAATCCCGAAGAAAGAGCCATTATCGAGTATGAGGAAAAGCAGCTCCGGTTTGAAAGATACAGGTGGAGCGTTACCAGAGCAAGCCACCTGCCGGCGGTGACGAAGGACGGCCATCGGGTGGCCATCCGGGCTAACATAGAGTTTTTGGAAGAGGTGACCGCAGTAAAGGATGTGGGAGGGGAAGGCATTGGTCTTTATAGGACCGAATTTCTCTACCTCAGGAGCAAGGAACTACCCAGTGAAGAGGAATTGTTCGAGGATTACAAGGAAGTGGCGGAGATCATCTATCCGGCGCCGGTGACCATCCGCACGCTGGATCTCGGAGGCGACAAGTTTGCCTCCGACCTGGACATTGTCCGGGAGATCAACCCCGCCTTGGGATTGAGAGCCATTCGGTTCTGCCTGCGGGAGCCGGGGATATTTCGCACTCAGCTCCGGGCAATCCTGAGGGCAAGTGCCTTTGGCAGTGTAAAATTGATGTTCCCGATGATATCCGGTGTGCAGGAGGTCCTGGATGCCAAGGAGGTCCTGGAGGAGGTCAAGAAGGAGCTGGACAGGGAAAAGGTAGATTATGACCGCAATATGGATGTTGGCATCATGATAGAAGTTCCCTCTGCGGTGGCCATGTCTGAGATGCTTGCGCGGCATGTGGATTTTTTCAGTATCGGGACGAACGACCTGATCCAGTATGCCCTTGCCATTGACAGGATAAATGAACATGTGGCTTATATGTACCAGCCCTTCCATCCGGCAATTCTCAGGATGATTCAGCAGGTTGTGGAGGCTGCAAGGGGCGCCGGAATCAGTGTCGCCCTGTGCGGAGAAATGGCTGGAGATCCGTTGTGTATCGCTATCCTGCTCGGCTTGGGGATTGATGAGTTGAGCATGAATGCCCGCTCAATCCCCTTTGTCAAGAGGATTGTTCGCTCTCTTTCCTTTGAAGAGGCGCGGAGAGACCTTGAAAAAGTGATTGAATTGAGCACAGCCAGGGATGTCAGGACATACATCACTCAAAGAATGACTGATCTGGTGCCGGAACTGGAAGAGAAGGAATACCTGGAGGACTGGGTGGCTGAGGGGCAGATCGCCGAGCAATAATGCCGGAAGAAGGGCTTTAGCGGTCACGCAGCATATTCCTAATGGAAGAGAAAAGAGTTGTCTGCCAGAATAGAAAGGCAAAGTATGATTATCATATCGAAGAGCTTTTGGAGGCAGGCATTGTGCTCCAGGGACCGGAGGTAAAGTCCTTGAGAGAGGGCCGGGCAAGTCTGGTGGACAGCTATGCCAGGATAAAAAAAGGCGAGGTGTTTTTACACAATATGCACATTACCCCTTACCTTCATGCCCAGGACCTCAGGATCGACCCAACAAGGACCAGAAAACTTCTCCTGAATAAGCGGGAGATCAAGCGTCTCATCGGCAAGACAGAGCAGAAGGGATTCACTCTTGTTCCTACAATGGTTTATTTCAAAGGAGGGCTGGCTAAGGTAGAGCTTGCGCTGGCCAAAGGAAAAAGGAAATATGACAAAAGGAGGGCCCTGAAGGAAAAGGAGCTAAGAAGAGAGGCCGATGAGGCCAAGAAGAGATGGCGTTGAGATTGACATGCACTGTAATAGTGTTTATAATTGAAAATAACATATTTTATGGGGGTGAACTGGATTCGACGGGGATAGTTGAAGCTAAGGTCGCATACCGAGGTTCCATCTGCTCGTAAAACAGGTGGGTTAAACACAAACGCAGACGATTATGCGTATGCCCTAGCCGCATAAAGATGGCTAGCGTCCTCCCGGCTAATGCCTGCGTGGCCGGACAGGGCGTGGACAAGCAGGCTAGCCGGTCCGCTTAACCTGTGAGCGGATCGAGTGAAAGTCATGCAGGTTAGCCCCATGGCAGCTTTGCCCGTGTGCGAACCATTGGGGTGAAAGAGGAACACCGGGCTAAGTATGTAGAAGCCTTAGTGGAATGTTCCCGGACGGGGGTTCGACTCCCCCCGCCTCCACCATTTGAAAAAAGACGAACCGGTCCGATTGCCCGTGCGGCATGTCGGTCGGTTCGTTTTTCTTTTGGTGACAGGGGGTTACGGTGATTCTTGTCTCGATAGCCTCACCCTGCAATTAGCCCGTTTTTGGGAAATTCCGGCAATTTTCCTTCTCTTTCACGCCTTCCTAAACCTACCTGTCTGATGCCAGGCAGGCCGGAGAAATAGAGAAAGTACTCGGGATCTTTCGGAATCCACGAAATTTTTCCCTTGCACGTGACATGTCACCTGTCATATTATATTTTCGTATTTTAGGCTAGACTGAATGCCTGTGGCCTGCTGGCCATGGATAAACTTACTTGCGTGGCGAGCGGAAACAGCCGCGCAAACATACGACAAAAGGGTATTGTAATGACCAGAAGCTCCAAAACGTTCCCG
>JAOZOW010000094.1 GCA_029933075.1 Deltaproteobacteria bacterium
GTGGAGCGCAAGGCCAAGATCGGCGCCCCTGTCAGGTGTGCGGAATATATCCCGGCCCCCCTGCTGGGGCAGGTGGAGAGGGGACGGGAGGCCGTAGTCCAGTCCGTTCGCGGGATGAGGACAATTCTGCCGGGCGGGGAGGAAAAAGAAACCGCGGCCCCGGGCTTCATGATTCATCGCGACCAATTCGACAGGGCCTTGGCAGAGGCTGCACGTCGGGCAGGTGCGGAAATTCGCCTCTCTACCCGGGTGCTTTCCAGGGAGAATGGCAAAGTGATGATTGGAGAGAGGGGCGGATATGTTTCCACCGTCAGTGCCAGTGTGATCATCGGTGCGGATGGTCCCCATTCCACTGTGGGCCGGTGGATCGGGTGCGTTAACCGGAACCTGATGCCGGCCCTCCAGGTTCGTGTAGCGCTGCCAGCAAGTATGGACCACACCGAGATCTATTTCCACCGAGAGATCTATGGCGGATATGGGTGGCTTTTCCCGAAAGGGCAAGAGGCAAACGTAGGGCTCGGCATGAAGAGGAGGGAAGACAGACCTCCCCCCCTCAGGCAGGCGCTTGATCAATTCCTGATCCGATTGGCCGAGCATGGAAAGATCAGGGGAAAACCCTATGCCATGACAGCCGGGTGGCTCCCTGCCGAGCCCATTGGGAGCGTGGTCAAGGGCAATGTCCTGCTTGCAGGCGATGCGGCCGGGCAGACACATCCCATTACCGGTGCAGGGATACTCCCGGCGGTGGTGTGCGGGCGTATGGCAGGGGAGATTGCCGCGGAGGCCGCAGGGTCGGGTGATCTTGATCTGTTAAAGACATACGATCTCCAATGGCGGGATCTTTTCTGGGACACACTTGAGAGGGCTTTCAGACGCAGGCAGCTCCTGGAAAGGGAGTGGGACAGACTGGATCAGGTCATCAAGCAATGCTGGGTGGCATTCAGGGAATATTATGCCGAATCTCAATGAGACACTGAAAAGGGCGAGGAAGATCTCCTGGGAGAATCTGGGCAAGGATATCACCTTTTTCCTCCCCGGCATGTTTCTTCTGGACGGCCTTTCCGGGAAGTACCCCGGGATCTCCATCACAGGAGGCCGCTGTGCCCTTCAATGCGATCACTGCCGGGCAAGCATCCTGAAGACCATGATCCCGGCCACGACACCCGAGGCGTTGGTGGAGAAGTGCAGGCTGCTTTCTAAGAGGGGAAACCTTGGTGTACTGATCAGCGGGGGGTGCGATGAAGCAGGCCGTCTTCCCTGGGATGCATTTATCCCTGCGATCGAGAAAATAAAGAAAGAGACGGATCTATATATCTCCATCCACTGCGGGCTGGTAGATGACGAAACAGCGTCCCGCCTGAGACAGGCAGGCGTGGACCAGGCCCTCATCGATGTCATAGGCGACGATGAGACTTACCGGCGAATGTATCATGTGCCTTTCGGCATTTCACGGATCTCTGAGTCCCTAAGGTCTCTTAAAAGGGCCGACCTTCCCACTGTGCCCCATATCGTGTGCGGGCTCGATTTCGGAAAGATAAAGGGGGAGCATCGGGCAGTGGAGATGATCGCCGAGGTAGGTGCAGAGCAGGTGGTGATCGTTTCCCTGATGCGGGTTTCCGGGACTCCAGTGGAGGATATCCCTTTTCCTGAGCCGGAGGAGATTGCGGGCATCATTGCCGAGACTCGTTTCCTGCTGCCGGAGACACGGATCAGTCTGGGATGCGCAAGGCAGCGGGGTGAGACACGCACGGAAATCCTTGCTATTGATGCGGGTGTAAACCGGATGGCCCTCCCCTCAGAGGAAGCCGTCCGGATGGCCCGGGACTACGGGTTGGATATTCGCTTTCAAAGGACCTGTTGCTCTGTCTCCCGGGACTTCTCCAAGGAGGAATGGTAGTAATATGTTGGCCTTGAGCTCGGCAGAGGCATCCATTTCCAAACTTTGAAGTATCGGTAAGAGTCTGAAACGCAATGGGTCGGATATTTGGAAAAAGATTGGGGGCCTGAATTCGGGATTGTCTTTTCAAAGTGGAGAACAGGATGGACGGAAGGAACGATCAGAGTGATTTAGAAAGCCCGGAATTCCTGAGGATGAGTCTGGCCGCGGCCATGACTCTCGGGTTCAAACCCGGAGTCTTTTACAGGAATGCAAGGCTTTACTGCATAAACCTGCTCCTGACCTACCGCAACGGGTGTGCTGCAAGATGCGCCTATTGCGGCCTTTCACGGAACCGTCCGGGGATATATCAAGGAAAGAGCTTCATTCGGGTGGCATGGCCCACTTATGCCCTGGACGAGATCATCCAGCGAATAGGGGAACGCCGGGAAAAGGTGAAAAGAATCTGTATTTCCATGATTACTAACAAGCGCAGCATTCATGATACCAATGAGGTATGCGCCCGATTGAGGTCCAGCTTCGATATCCCGGTGTCTTTGCTCATTTCCCCCACCATTCTTGGCTATAAGGACCTGCTGGATTTCCGCCATGCGGGGGCTGACAAGATCGGGGTGGCCATTGACTTGGCAACGGAGGGGCTCTTTGATAAATACCGGGGACGCGGTGTGCAGGGCCCCCACCGCTGGAACACCTACTGGCGCACTTTAAAGGACGCGCTGGATGTTTTCGGTAAAGGCAATGCAGGGGCCCATTTCATGGTAGGGATGGGGGAGACGGAAAAAGAGATGTGCGAGGCCATCCAGAGGGTCAGGGATATGGGCGGGAGCACCCATCTCTTCTCGTTTTTCCCTGAGGCCGGATCAGTAATGGCCGATTGTATGCCTCCACCCCTCGACCAATACCGTAGGATTCAGCTTGCCCGCTACCTCATCGATAATGGGATCAGCCGAGGGGACCGATTCGGTTACGATGAAAGGGGACGTATCGCTAACTTCGGACTCCCGCGGGATGATCTAAACCGGATCATTGACTCGGGACAGCCTTTTCGCACCAGCGGATGCGAGGGTTACGACGGGGAAGTGGCCTGCAATCGCCCGTTTGCCAATTCCCGCCCGGGTCCTGAAATGCGTAATTATCCTTTTCCGCCCAACAGGGCCGATATACAGCGAATTCGAAGGCAAATGGAGGGGAAAAACACGCTGCTTTCTTTTGAGCTGGAACGGGCAACCGCCTGAAGGCATGGGGAGTCTAAAAAAGCGTCCCGTTGGAATATACGTTTCCGCTTTCGAGCACTTTCCATTTTTTGCCGAACCGGCCAATACCCACGTTTATTACATCGCCGATCTTTAGAACTCTTACGAGTTCCTTGCTCAACATGACAGGCCCTAATTGTTCGCCATCTTCGTTTTCAAGATAGGCTGATGTTCCTTCAAACCGGATGATCTCCATATACCCTTCGTCCCACTCTTCCGGTTCTTTAACGCAGTGAATCTGAACCACCTTGTTATGATCCCCCCTCAGCCAGGCGCCTGGATCCGGGCTGTGGAGTCTGTAAAGCAGGTCCCCGGCCTTCTGAAGGCGTTTGATCTCTTTGCTTTTGTTTCTGGGGAGCGCCTCGAGGAAGTCATTATAGCGTTCCTTTTCCAAATAGCCATGCTCATAGCACCACCTGATCCATTTGCGGAGGATTCCCGGGGCCCTGGCAGGTATCTCATCGCTACCAAGCCATTTCCGGGGCAGCCACCAGTCCAGAAAACCATCGATGACTCCACCGTAATAGTCTTCCCAGTTGTTTATGAGCTGATACTCTCCGCTATCGCCCTGGGCAACAGCGGAAGGGTCATGACAGAGACTGTCTATGAAAAGGGTGAGGACCATTTCGTAGAGCTTTTTGGTTTTCTCCGACACATCAACGCTCTTGAGATACTCAGCCGCGGCCCTGGCAATGTCGGATGGGTGTCTGGCAATTTCTTCCAGCATCCTCTCGGTCTCCTTTCTTGTCAGATTTTATCAGATGTTTTCTTTCCAGAGGGGATCCATTACGCAATAATCCCACGTTTCTGCTCGGTAGTAAAGTCCGGGATTCTTGGTTTCCCTCACTTCCAGATATTGACACCTTCCTTGATCCTCTCTTATACTGCCACGATTCAAAAAAGGGGCCGGACCAGCGGGAAGCAGAAAAGGTCTTTAGAGGTTACAAATAGTCATTGCATGGAGGTGGGAAATGGATTTTAACGCATCTGATTTTAGAGACATCAATCCTGGCGAACGCATACTTATGGGCCCGGGACCGAGTGATGTGCCCCAGAGAGTGCTTCAGGCCATGTCCGCGCCCTGCATTGGGCATCTTGACCCCTACTTCCTGACCGTGATGGACGAGACCCAGCAACTTCTGAGGTTTTTGTTCCAAACCGACAACGCCCTGACAATTCCCGTTTCCGGGACGGGCAGCGCAGGGATGGAGACCTGCCTGGTGAACCTGGTGGAGCCGGGTGACGAAATCATGATATGCGTAAACGGGGTCTTCGGCACCCGCATGTGCGATATCGTCAACCGCATCGGGGGCAAGCTCATCCGTGTGGATGGGGAGTGGGGGCGGGCCATTGATCCCGAAGCGGTGCGAAAGGCCGTAAAAGAAGGAGGACCGAAAGTCCTTGCCGTGGTGCATGCAGAGACATCCACCGGTGTATGCAATCCCATTGAGGAGCTTGCCGGTATTGCCAGAGAGGCAGGTGCGCTGTTCCTGGTGGACATGGTGACCTCCCTTGGAGGAATGGAGGTGACCCTGGACAAAACAGGGATCGATGCGGCTTACAGCGGGACCCAGAAGTGTATTTCCTGTCCCCCCGGTCTTTCCCCGATCTCGTTTAGTCCAGCTGCCATGGAGAAACTAAGAAAGCGTAACACGCCCGTGGTGAGCTGGTACCTGGATATGACCATGGTGAGCAGTTACTGGGGCGCTGAGAGGAAATACCACCACACGGCACCCATCAATATGATCTACGGCCTGCGAGAGGCCCTGCGGATCATCGCAGAAGAGGGCCTGGAGGAGCGTTTTGCCCGTCATCGTTTGAACCACCATGCCCTGGTGGCCGGGGTAGAGGCAATGGGGCTGTCCATGCTGGTCCCTGAAGCGGAAAGACTGCCCATGCTCAACGCCATTCGGATCCCGGATGGTGCCGATGACCTGCAGGTACGCAAGGCCCTGTTGAATGGATTCGGCCTGGAGATCGGCGGCGGCCTGGGCGATCTCGCGGGCAAGATATGGCGGGTAGGGCTGATGGGGCATGCTTCAAACAGGAAGAACGTGTTTCTATTCCTGTCGGCCCTGGAGACGGCATTGAAGGCCGGGGGGGTGAAAGTGGAGCCGGGCGCTTTAGAAGCCGCTTCAGCGGTTTACGAAGGCCTGTAGGGATTCGCGGCGTTGGCGGGCTTCAGGCATGTAGTCATGTTTTAGGAGGAAGGGGTTGTATGGGAATTGAAGATGTGATTTCCCGCCTCAAGGAAATTGTGGGAGAGGAATATGTCCTGACCTCGGATATGGACATGACCCTCTATGGTTATGATGCCTCGCAGGAAAAAGGGCGACCGGATGCTGTGGTTCTCCCCGATTCAACGGAGGCCGTTTCCAGGGTCGTATCCCTGGCCGCTGAGAAAGGGATAGCGGTCATTGCGCGAGGCTCGGGAACCAATCTGAGCGGCGGCACAATTCCCACTAAAGGCGGCATTGTCATCCATTTGTCCCGGATGAACAGGGTGCTGGAGATCGATCTTCCCAACCGAACCGCCACGGTGGAACCGGGCGTGATCACTCTGGACCTTCAGAATGAACTGCTCAAGAAGGGCTTTGTGTATGTACCGGACCCTGCAAGCCAGAAGGTATCCACCTTGGGGGGAAATGTTGGGGAGAATTCCGGAGGCCCCCACTGTCTCAAGTACGGAGTGACCACAAACCATGTGCTGGGCGCCGAAGTGGTCCTCTATGACGGGAGCGTGATATGGACCGGGGGGACCAATCAGGATAACCCCGGCTATGATCTTACAGGGCTGATAGTGGGGAGCGAGGGCACGCTGGGCATTGTCACCAAAGTGATCCTTAGGATCCTGCCCGCCCCCGAGGCAGTCATGACAATGTTGGCCATATACGACACCATTGAGGATGCCAGCAACACGGTCTCTGCCATCATTGCCGAGGGGATCGTACCCGCCACATTAGAGATGATGGACAGTGTGATCATCAAAGCGGTTGAGGAATCGGTCCATGCGGGCTACCCCTTGGATGCGGCGGCCGTGCTTATCATAGAGCTTGACGGTCTTTATGATGGAATGGAGCGGCAGACCGAGAAAATCGTGGGAATTTGCAAGAGGCATAACGTGAGACGATTCCAGGTGGCTAAGGATGAGACCGAGAGGGCGAGGCTTTGGGCGGGCCGGAAGGGGGCCTTCGGGGCCGTGACACGTTTGAAACCGAGTTACATGGTATGTGACGGCACGGTACCCAGGACAAAGCTGCCCGATGTACTCAACAGGGTAATGGAAGTCGGGGGAAAATATGGCCTTCTTATTGGAAATGTCTTTCACGCAGGGGATGGAAACCTCCATCCTTTGATCCTTTTTGATGAGAGGGATGAAGAGGAGCTTGCGAAGGTCCGCAAAGCCACCTCCGAGATTCTCAGGATATGCGCCGAGGCTGGTGGGACCATAAGCGGAGAGCATGGCATCGGCATTGAAAAGCTCCAAGAGATGCCATTGATTTTTTCAGAAGCCGACCTTGAAGTGATGAGGCGGGTTAAGCGGGCCTTTGATCCAGAAGGTATATTCAACCCTGGCAAGGTTGTTCCGGGTCCGGCTTGACCGGGAGAGTTTAGAGTGGCGGATGATTTTCATGCGGTTGACCTGTTTAGGCGTATCGCGAGAGATGACCAGCTGATAACAGACCGGCAAAGGGTTTCCGGGTACGCTGTTGACGGAATCTTGCCTAAGGCGGTGCTCTTTCCCGAGAGTATCGAGCAGCTTGCAGGGATGGTGCGTCTCGCATCACAGGAGAATCTGGCCCTTGTGCCCTGGGGGAGCGGTTCCAAGATGGGAATCGGCAATCCCCCCTCGCGTCTCGATCTGGTGCTCTGCACCGAGCGACTCAAGAGCATAATTGATATGGATACGGCCAATCTCACGGTTACGGTCCAGGCAGGTGCCAGGTTCCGGGAGGTGCAGCAGGCCCTCGCCGGGGAAGAGAATCGATGCTATCTCCCGGTAGGTGATTTTGCCGAACCCGGTGGCGGAAAGATCTGCTCCAATAGGGCCCATAAAGGTTGTTTCATTCCCCTGTGGCCGCTCCATGCCAGCACCGCCACCATGGGCGGCATTATTGCGGCCAAATCCAGTGGCCCTATGCGATTGCTTTACGGGCAGCCGAGAGACTTGCTCCTCGGAGTCAGATATGTGGCGGCAACCGGTGAAGTGATAGGGATGGGCGGAAAGACTGTAAAGAATGTCTCCGGTTATGATATTTGCAAACTGCTTGTAGGCTCAGCCGGTAGCCTGGGGATCCTTTGCGAGATGACCCTCAGGCTCTTGCCTCTGCCGGAATCCCGTAATACCGGGCTGTTCTTTTTCAATGGCCTGGAGGAGGCGTCAGATTTTGTGGAAGCCTTTTTTCGATCAGGCATGTTCCCTGCTGCCGTGGAGATCATAAACCGCAGGGCGTGGGAAACGCTGGCTTTACAGGAGGCCGAGGCGCCTAAAGCGGGCAAGTACCTGGTTGCAGTGGCCCTCGAAGGGTTCGCGGAGGCTGTGGATCGCATGGCATCTGAGGCAGGGCGGATGGCCCGCGAGTCCCATGCCATCCATGAACACCTGCTTGGCAATGAGGCCCATGGTCTCTTCTGGGACTCTTACAGCAACATCGCTTCATATCTGTATGAAACAGAGAGCAACACGGCGTCCATAAAGATGAGTTACCCCATATCCAGGTATGGTGCGATTATCAGGGATGCCGAAGGAGCAGCAGAGGAGTATCAACTGGGATACGCCTTTACAGCCCATGCCGGGAGCGGCATTTGTTATTTGCATTTGTTTATGGGCCGGGAGAGTCCCGACACTCTGGAACGGGCAGCCGGTGCGATCAGGAAGCTTATGGGGTGCTGCGGCCGCGCAGGAGGCAATGTAATTGTTCAGAAGGCCTTGCCGAAGTTGAAGCAGATGGTGCCTGTATGGGGCCTTCCCAGGGAAGACCTGGTGGTGATGAAACGCATCAAGGAAGAGATGGACTCGCAGGGGATCTTCTCCCCCGGCCGGTTTGTTGGGGGCATATAATAATATTTGACAATTCAAGATTTTTCGAGAAGCGCTGATCACCGAGGCCATATTCCATGAACATTGTCCAGCTTAGCAGACTTTCCTATGACGAGGTAGCCAAGTGTAACAGGTGCGGGTTCTGCCTCCCCAACTGCCCCATCTATGCGGTGCAGAAAATGGAGTCCGCATCTCCCAGGGGAAGAAATGCCATTACCCGGGCCGTAATAGAGGGGCGTCTGGCCTGGAGTCCTGAAATCGAAAAGTCCATCTTCAGCTGTCTGGGATGCGGTGCCTGTACCGTTGCCTGTTTTCCCTCCGTGAAGACAAGAGACATTGTGTGGCGCGATCGCCAGTGCCTTGTGAGCGAAGGCCTGTACCCAAGGATCGCGGACCGAGTGGCCCGCTTTGTTGAAGAATCTCACAACATATCCGACGATGACAATGAAGAGCGAGGGGAGTGGCGGGAACTCTTGAAAGAGATTCCTGATCACATGTATGAAAAAGACCGTGCGGAGGTGGTATACTTTGTGGGCTGTGTGGCTTCATTCTTTCCCATGGCCCAGAAGATTCCCGTCAGCATGGCGCGAATCATGGAGCGGGCCCAGGTGGATTTCACCATTCTTGGAGGCGAGGAATGGTGTTGTGGGTTCCCCTTGCTGGGAGCGGGTATGCCGGACAGGGTGGAATCGATCATCAAACATAACCTCGATAAAATAGCCCGGGTGAGGGCTCGGATGGCGGTATTCACATGTCCTTCCTGTTATCATACCTGGAAGCACATCTATGGGGCCGATATCACCCTGCTCCATGCCAGCCAGATGCTGCTCGAATTGATCAAGGAAGATCGTCTCCCCCTCAAAGAGGTCAAAAGGACTGTAACGTATCACGACCCCTGCGACCTGGGCAGGAACAGCGGCGTCTATGAGGAGCCCCGGGAAGTAATCCGCTCCATTCCCGGCCTTCGTCTGGTGGAATTGCCGCAGAACCGTCAGTTTTCCGTGTGCTGCGGTGGCGGGGGCAACCTGGAGATGGTGGATCCCGAGCTGTCAGGTCGTGTCGCCCAGATGAAACTGGGTGAGATACAGAAAACAGGCGCGGACATGGTCGTTTCATCCTGTCAGCAGTGCCTGAGGACCATTGCCACAAGGGCGCGAAGACAAAAGGTGGACCTCATAGTGAAGGATCTGACCGAGCTTGTTTTAGAAGCCATTGACTGGGAGTCCTAACCTCTGAACCCCGCCTTTAGCAACCGTAACCAGCCGAGGATCAGGCAAGGACACCTCCATATCAGGGCAGGGGTGGAAAGCAGGGGCATACAATGATAAGGCAGGGCCGGGG
>JAOZOW010000025.1 GCA_029933075.1 Deltaproteobacteria bacterium
CTCACCCCTGATATGGAGGTGTTCCTGCCTGCGTCAGGCAGGGAGAAAAATATCCTTGCCTGCGGCCACTTTCAAAGCGGTGAATTGACAACCCCAACTTGAGGGAGAGGATTTTCCCGGCTAACCTGTTGAAATAGCAGAAGCCAAATCCGGGACTGAACTGATCTTGGACAGCAATGCGGCAGAGTATCGAAAAGAGCCCGACAAGACATAATTAATCCAGGAGGGTGTTCATGAAATACACGTTTGATCCCATTACTCTGGAGATCCTGTGGCGGAGACTTATCTCCATAGTGGATGAGGCGGATACGGCCGTATCCCGCACAGCATTTTCAAGCCTGCTCAGGGACGCCCACGACTATACGTGTATGTTCACTGACAGCAAGGGCAGGGAGCTGGCACAGGGCACCTTTGCCACGCCGGGCCAATCGGGGGCCATGGCTCTTGGAATAAAGAATCTTATCAAAAAACTGCCCCGGGAGAACTATCATCCCGGCGATGTATTCATCACTAACGACCCCTGGGCCTTGGCCGGGCACCTCAATGACATCTGCGTCATGAGCCCCATATTTTACAAGGGCAACCTGACCGGTTTCACCGCCTGCGTGTTCCACCACTCCGACATCGGCGGCAGGGTCTCGTCGGACAACCATGACGTGTATGAAGACGGACTGTTCATCCCATTCGTAAAGCTCTATGACGCAGGCACGCTCAACCATGCTGTCATGGAGATGATCCGCTGGAATGTCCGTACGCCGGATGAAGTAACCGGTGACATACGCTCCCAGATAGCTGCCAATCACGTCTGCTCGGAGAAGATCATCCAGATGCTCCAGGAAAACGACATGGACACCCTTGATGACCTTGCCGATGAAATCATAACCCGGACCGAAAAAAGCATGCGTGAGGCCATCCAGAAGGTGCCTGACGGCGTTTACAGGGCCGAGGGGATTGTGGAGCAGATGGAGGGAAAGGAAGATATAATCATCAAGGTGGCGGTGGAAGTGCAAGGTGACGGCATCACAGTCGATCTCGATGGATCCTCCCCCCAGGTGGACTGGGGTGGAAACGTGGTGTTTAACTTCACCTATGCCTATGTGCACATGGCCATGAAGAGCATATTTGATCCCTACATCCCCAACAACGACGGTTGCGCCAAGCCCATAGCCATGAAGGCGCCGGAAGGCAGTGTGGTCAACTGCAGGTTCCCAGCGGCCGTGGCCGCCCGGATGCAGATCGGACACTTCATCACTGAAATCATCTACCGGGCCCTGGCAGAGGCACTGCCCGACAGGGTCATTGCGGGAAGCGGGGGCACTCCGGCTACCATGAACGTGTTTTATGGAAAGCGCAAAGATGGCCGCCCCTGGCATTCCGTCATAATCAGGGGGGGCGGCATGGGTTCAAGCGGAAGGGGCGACGGGGCCTATACTTATATTTTCCCGGCAAACGGCGCCAATACTCCCGTGGAGATATTTGAAAGCGACACTCCCCTTATCGTGGAACGCCGGGAGCTTCTCCCGGACTCCGGAGGCCCCGGCAGATTCAAAGGGGGACTCGGAAGGAGAGTCGTCTTCAGGGTGCCGGATGACCAGTACGCCCCCCTGCCTCCTGTAAACTTAGGCATCCAGTCGGGCAGATATCGCTATCCTCCCGAAGGTCTTTTTGGAGGCAAACCGGGCGCCAAGGCCCAATTCCTTGTCAACGGGGAACCGGGGAACCCTTACGGCCTGACTCAGCTTAATCCCGGGGACGTGGTCATAATGGATGCTGCAGGAGGAGGCGGTTACGGCGATCCCCTGGAGCGTGATCCGGAGCTTGTGGCAGCGGATGTTGCAAACGGGTATGTGAGCATTGAAAAAGCACGGGAAGACTACGGCGTAATCATTGACCCTCAGGACCTAAAAGTGGACGCGGTGGAGACCGAAAAATTGCGGAAATCACTGACAGGCCCCTGATCATCTCCCTGCCCTGAGCCTCACTGCATAAACCTCAGGAAGCCCTGCCTCCATGATCTTGTTGAAGGCCGTATCCACGTCATATTCTATCCTGTAATAGGTAACGGTATTTCTGCTGGTATCATAGACCAGGTAGCAGGCTCTCGGGTCCCCGTCGCGGGGCTGGCCCACGGAGCCCACATTCACCATCCACATCTCTTCCTTTGTGAGACGATAAGTATAAGACCTCTTCTTCTTGATAAAATTAGGCACAGCGATTTCAATGGTGGCGAATCCGTAATCGCACCTTACAATCACTGCTTCATGGGAATGCCCGAAAAACGCCAAGGGAATTCCCTTCCTCTTCATGTGACGGAACTCTTTCAGGGCCAGTTGTCTGGTCTCTGCGATTTCCGGCCTCACAATATAATCGAAGGCTTCCGGGTTTGTGAGGGTGCTGTGGGTCATCACTGCACGAGGGGCCTTGCTCGGACTCATGGAGAAGCCTGCTCCGTTGAAAAAGGGAGATTGTTCCACATCAACGCCATGCTCCTTTAACAATTCGACGGTCCAGTATGTTGCCTTTACGGCATTGCGGCTATTGAACTCCTCTTCAAAATCGAGAATGCCCATTATGGCTGCCTCATGGTTGCCTATAAGTGATCGGATCCCCCGTTCCTGCAATACTTCCAGCACTGCCACCGGGCTTGCCCCATAACCCACATTGTCACCCAGAGAGTAGACCTTGGATATGTTCTTCTGTTTGTCAATGTCTTCGAGTACCGCCTCAAGGGCTTCAAGGTTTCCATGTATGTCTGCAATGACAGCTATCCTCGCCATTTCTGCCTCTCCATTCAAATTCCATTA
This sequence comes from Deltaproteobacteria bacterium, assembly GCA_029933075.1. GTDB lineage: Bacteria > Desulfobacterota > DSM-4660 > Desulfatiglandales > Desulfatiglandaceae > JAOZOW01. The sequence goes on from JAOZOW010000025.1 coordinate 2,805, forward strand.
AAAATCATACTAAACCCGGTTGTTCCACCCCGCAATTCTTTGCATCCGACTGGTTACCGGATGTCCCCTCCTTTCTTCTTCCCTCCCTACATCCCTTCCTGCGCCTGTGCCTTGACCAAAGCTCTAAACCGTTTATATAGGAGTGGATGGAATCGCGTCCCTGACTGGCGGTCCATCCAGTTGAGACTGTCGCTCAAAGAGATGCCGCGTCGCCCCGGCCGGTTGCGTCGCAGGTTGTCATAGGTATTCGTAATGCAGGTGATCAAACTGGCCATATTGAGATCCCGGGAGCGCTCTTGCTTTGGGTATCCTGATCCGTCGTAATGAATATGATGCTCATAGGCGACCAATGGAACAAGATCAGGCATACCGGGTGATGCAAGCAAAACTTCGGCGCCTCGGACAGGGTGCTCCCAGTACCGCTTTCTTTCGTCCAAAGTGAGGGCCTGGGTGTCAGTAAGAGAAACTGAAAGAGGCAGATGCAGCCCAATGTCGTGCAGTAGGGCCCCGAGACCTACCTCCAACACAATAGATTCTTTTGGTTCGACCTCCTGGGCCACTGCCATGGAAAGGGCGGAGACGTTTATAGCATGGATGAAGGGATCAGGATCAGCGCTTCTCCTGTAGATCAAAATTATCAGGGGCATTTGACCGCCATCCATCATATCCCGAATCGTGTTAACAATCTCCTTTGCCAATGAGACTTTCGCCTCAGAAAGAGGGCCTCTCACCCCTGTAAAGAGGTCTTTGAGTTGGGCGGATAAGGAGATCACGGATTTTCGAGCCGCCTTAAGCGCATCCGAGACTTCCTCGTAGGAAGTCTGCTCTCCGGCCTCCAGGGGCAAGGCTCCTGCCTGAATGTGGGGCATGCGCTCCTGGTTTCTGGCAAGGACTAAGTCTGCCCCGTCGGGATCTTTAAGCAAAGGAAGAAGCAACACCAAAAATTGCATGAGTTCGGCTGACTTGAGACCCCTGTGAAACAGAAAGCGTTGCAGTTTCATGGCCTCAAATCTTTGAATGATCCGAGCAAGCGTATCACGGAGTTCATGAAGAGGCATATTTTCTACGACAACCTCGCCATGCAGGAAAAGCAGAGTCATGCTGGCCTTTTGGTCCAGGTACCTGCTCAGTCGCCTAAAAAGATCGTCTACTTTCTTTCGGGGTTCTGGGTGATCCGGTGGGTAGAGAGAAAGTGCCCGAAGGCTCCCCACAAAGCTAAGACAGAGATCGCGGTAAAATGCCCGCAACCTCTCTTTCTTGTCATTTGCTGGCATATCAAGCCCCTTAAAAATTCACAAAAGTTCCTGGCATAGCGATTGAACCTCTCCTGATCCCTGTCCCGCCACTTCGCGCAGGACCTCGCGGGCCTCCTCCGTACCTATTTCAGCGAGGGCTCTGGCACAAGCCATTTGAAGAGACTTTGTTTTTTTTGTGGTTATCCAGGCTTTCTGCAATATGATTTCAGCCAAGCGAGGCACTGCATGTACCGCCTTCAGTTTTCCGAGGGTCCCGATTACCGCCAGCCTGATCTCATGGTTCCGGTGATCCAGGAATTTTTCCACGCGCCCTGCAAGCTGTGGATCTCCGCATCTGGCGGCCAATGTGAGCAGTCGGGGGAGGGCCTCTTCGGTAGGATCATGCAGTTTTTGGCTCAGCGGCTTGGTCAACTTCTGGCTCAGCCCTGCGATCGCCGCTGATAGCCACCGGGACCTTGGGCCGTCGTCATCCCCTGACTCTACGAACACATCTATGAGAAAGATTCCCGCCTTTTCCGGGTAAAGTTGGCAGATGCAGTTGAGGGCCGCTGTTTCCCTTGGCTCATAGTTGCGACACTTTGCCAAAAGTGCTTTCATCAGCTCCCGAATCTGCCCCGAGCTGAGCAAGGCGCTTATATCTTTCCTAAGAAGGTCCTGCTGGGGATGGTCTCTGAGCCCGAGATAGATCTGTCGCACGAGTGCGCCTATGGTGAGAAAATCCCCCTGGTTCCAATAATACTGAAAAATGCCTCCCATATGCCCAACAAGGGAGGGGAGAAGGCCTGCCTGCCGGGAGGCATGAGGCTGAGAGATGATATCCAGAATCAACCGGGCCTTCTCTTTATTCAGGAAGGCAGGCTCTAAGGTTGAAAGGAGGCGGGCCTTTTCATCCTCTTCCACCATAGGGGTCTGAATCTGAATGGATGTGGCAAGCGCTTCTATCTCATTTTGATATTGCCTGTTCAGCTCTTCTGTCTCCTGTTTTTGTACGAGGAGCTGCTCAAGATGCTCCCAATGGGGATCGACCTTCCCCTCGAGTGTGGCATGCTCTATTTTCTTTCGTACCAGGGCCAGGAGCAGACCAGGTTCTTTGTACTTCTGGAGCGCCCTATTGAAGAGATTGTTAAAGCAAAACGAATGGGCCCCTGCCTCCTTCAAGGCATCTACGAGCAATTCAACGACCGAGTCACCCGGCATATCCTGAAAGATCTCGTGGATGACTCCACCTTTTTCATCCCTTCTCTCATTAGGGGGCACAGCCCCCAAGATCTGGGTCCTTAATTGAGGCTCGAGGGAGTTGAACACCATACTCACATGACGGGCGAACTGCCTTTTTTGATCCTCAGAGATGCGCCCCAGCGTCTCGCTGATGTTCTGGAGGAAGTTACTCAACACCGCTCCCCTCTGATTTACAGGGAGACCCTCCTGCGCCTCTTTCATATCTTTATCCATCTGAAGGAGGAGTTTCTTTAACCCTTCAACGTCGGCAGCGATGCGGGCGATTTGTTCCGATTCCTCAGGGCTTAGATGAATCCCTGCGGTCGTAGCCGGAAGAAGGATAAGCTGCCTCCAGATAGCTTCATCCTCTGTGGTAGGGGCAAGTTGTGCCGCCACCGTCTGTACGGTGGAGAAAACGGAATAATCCAGGAGCCCAAGCCTCGCTCGCTTGATCTTTTCACGGGGCAGGGCGGCCGAGACATCGGCCCCCTGTCCCTGCTGGGCCCCGGCCAAAAGCCCCACAAAACGTTCCAGCTCTTCCGCGGTGATCTCTTTATCAAGGATCATATGTGAGAGGCCCAAGGAATGAAAAAAGTCTAAAAATTTTTGGAGGCTGGCATCCTTGCTTTGATAGAAATCCCCCTCCATAAAAAGGGCATCCCTTGCGCACCCGAGAAAGAGAAAATCCCGGCCGGCTACAGCTTCCTGGAGCTTCTGATATAACTGCTCCGTCTGTTTCTTAAGAAGTGCATGCCCGCTGGCGTAAAGGCGTGCGCTGCTTATGGCGCGCATGAAATGCACAATAAACTCGGAGATGTTGCCCGGCAACTGATTCTGGATTTTTGTGTTATCGGCAGGCATCTTTCTCCAGCACTCGCTCCTCGTTCGGCTATCATCGTGGAAACAGCCGTACCAGGGTCAACGGATCCACACGGCTTCCTTGGATGCGAATGCCCCAGTGGAGATGCGGCCCCGTGGCACGGCCCGACTGACCCACCAGTCCAATAACCTGTCCCATATGCACCCTCTCACCTTCCTTCACCAGGACACTGGAAAGGTGAAAATACATACTGACAATGCCCATTCCATGATCAATGTAGACGGACTTCCCTGCAAAAAAATGATCCCCCACCAGGGCCACAGTGCCGGAGCTGGTCGCGTGGACAGGAGTCCCCATCTCTGCCTTCAAGTCCACGCCGGTATGCGGACTTCGCGGCTCACCGTTGAGGATCCTGCGGACGCCGAATGGGGAGAGAACCGCCCCATCTACCGGCATGACAAAGCCTCGCTCCCATTGCCTCCTTTTTGTAATGGAGGCAAATAGCGTTTGCACAACGGTTCTCTCTTTTCTCACGCGGCTCAAGTTCTCGGCACTAAGGGTAACCATCTCGGGGGGAAGGGTGAGTCGCTGCACCGGAAAGTCCCTCTTAATCACTGCAAATGCAAAACGGCGTTCAATGACCTCGCCCCCCTCCCCTGTTATATGAAGGCAGAGCTCCTCCTTTCCCGGCGGTTGATCCAGGTCTACCCCTAAAAGTGAAAAAAACGGAAGCCCTCCTTTTCCCCTGAAAAAAATAAGGTCTTTCCCTTTAAACCGGCCTTGAATGCTTTTCAGGGGATGAGAGCAAATAACTTTGACAAATACGGCATCTCCCTGGTGTATCTCTGAAGGAGATATCAAAATCTGTATATCCCCTCTCCGGGACTCTGCAGAATGACCCGAGGGCATTGCAGCCAGGAGGAAAGTAATAACACCAGATATCAAAAAGCACTTCATTGCTCTTTGAGCGCCTTTCGGGCTATTTGCCAGCTCTTCTTGAAATGGAATTCCCTGAATGCCTTAACGCAGGCCTCCCGGAGTCTTCTCTCTCTTTCTCCTTTGGGTTCAGGGGAACGCGTCCACATTCTTGTGATCATCAGTGCGGCCCTCAGGGCGTCAGCGCTTTTCTCCGGGGTGGTCACGAGCAACCCCTGTTTTTCCCCGTGAGACCAGAGGGGCAGGATGGCAACGCCGTTGTCTTCGTCAATGAAGAGTCTCCGCTTTTCCCTGTCGAGCCGGAAGGTGGCATGAGAGAAATTGGGTGATGCGGGATCCGCATCCATGATCCTTGCCGTACCGGCGCCCTCCTGGGCCCAAGGGTCTACCTTCAGGATCAGGATTCCTGAGTCCGGCTGAATCCGATCGCATCCGATGGGTTGCCGGTTCTCCACCAGGTAATATCTCCCCCGATCCAGAGGTATCTTGATTGCCAGCGTACCTCCCCCGCGCGAAAGAGGGGACAGAAGCGCCCCCTTGGTCTCGCCCGGCCGCACCAACACCGCCTGTTCGGGAGATATCCAGCCCAGTCTTATTTTCGTGAATGAAGAAAGCCCGGGTGGAGGGGAATGGATATCAACATAGTGGGAGGACATTACATCCCAGGTCCCCATATAAGTCGTGCACTCTTCCCATCTGTGAGCCCTGGACGCGTCAGCCTGACGCGCAAAATTATACAGTCAGGGAACAAGGCGTTTGCCATTGTGAACGCCACCGAGGGCATGGAAAAAATCATGGGCAAACATTCCAAGAGGGGCGTTTTCGACGCCCACAAACACGCCTCCCGAGAACCGTGCTCCTCCCATTGACTCCAAGGTAACGAAACGCGGATTCCCTCGCACCCCTGTGAGCATGCCCGGGTTTGCACAGTAGCACATCATGCCATAGCCCCTCCCGGGCAAGGTAAAGGCGCCGGGGATTATGAGCATATGCTGGTACAGGGTAAAATCCACATCTTTCTCTATGGCGGTCATGGTGTCCTCAATCAGTTTTCGTACCCGGGTCCTGTCCACCCGAAAGTTATTCGGGCTCACCCTGTACCTGGAGATGGACTCAGGAAGCCTCACCCATCCCATGAATGACGGCTTCACCCACGCCTGCCCATAGGACTGCTCCTTCACATAATCATTGAGATCAACAACCACCTTTTGGCGTATATTGTCCAGAGAAAACTTCGGTTCCACATCCGGAAACCGGACCGCCACCATCAGCACGCGCTGCTCTCCTTTTGCCTGCTTTGATTGGGGCCCCAGGAAATTGTCCGTCCTTTCAGCCTTCATCTGATTGACAAAGACCTCAGGGCCTCGCAACCCCGAAGCCTTAGGTCCTTCACAGGCGAATAAAGCAAGAAAAAGAATAGAGATCGCCGATCTTAAAATAATTTTTTTCATAAATCGTCCTCCTTTGCTGCCATCACCCTATCCTCCCGCCGCAAGTGGTAATAATATCACATTATCAGTGAATATTCTAACATCCCACGGAATACCCCTTCACTGCATAACGCGCGCCAGGATTTATCCTCATACGCTCCATGCCTAATTTCTGTCTGAATCAAGAGGTATCATCATGCAATTCAAATCTTTCTTCATAGAAGCGTGGCAACTTGGTAAATGGTAAGCTGTCTTTTCAGGTGTCGAATCCATATCTTGCCCGCATGATTTGGGAAATCTCCCGGGTCATGCGATAAGCAATATCGCAGTTCTCCGGTGTCATCATAATTGTGTCGCAGCAGGGCATAACCCACGAGGACGAGACCAGCAGGTCTTCGTCGATTCCCTTATCCACCAGCAGGCCGATGCCCTCCTGAAATCTTTCCACCAGACTTTCTACGCTTTCCTTTTCTATCAACTCGTCTGTCACCGGCACTATGCCCCAGGCCAACATCCCGCCCCGCTCTAAGAAGGTCCTGAAATCCTCGGAGTACAAAGCGATCTTGTCCGCATGCTGGTAAGCATCAAAATTGATTACATCCGTGGAAGATTCTGTAAGCAGTGTCCAGTCAATGTTGGCACAGCAATGGACCCAGGTAAGACAACGGAGCCCCTCAAATCCTCCATTTATGGCTTTAATTATATCTTCTCTTGTCCCGGTCCCGCCTGCGGAAGTGAAATTCACAAGAGTGGTTTCCGGGAGTCCCGCAATGACCTCCACACCGGGAAGCTCTTCTTTTATTTTCTTCTCCAACCACCTGCACTTCATGCTGATTGCTTTTGTAAGCATGTCCCGCAGGGTTTCGTTATGGAAAGCAGGGTTGCCATCAAGTGTTTTAATGACATCGGCCAGAAGTACAGGGCCAGCCATTTGAAAGGCAACCCATTTGAGTTCGGAGGGCCTGCGCTCCTTGAGCTTCTCGAGGACCGCATAGAAACCGGGCGCCGTCTTGGGAGTGACGGCGAAATGGTCTAAATCCTGTGCTTCATATCTCTCATAGAACTCAAGGAGTTCATGTTCCCTGTCCGCCGACAGATCGATAAGAACCTGTCGTCTTTCCCGATCAAATACCAGACAGGGGATCCCTTCAAGCATATGCTTTATGCCGCGTGACAGGATCGGCAGACAGGGCGCTTCAGGAAAGTTATCCAGAACGGCCCGAACCGCCCTGTCCATGTCTCTGTATGCCACAAAGGACATCGTGGTGGCTGCGAAATTCGGTTTTTGCCCTTTATTGAACATGCCCAGAGTCTCCTCAAAAAAAGGTCAACGCGGTTCCCGTAAGGACAATCTCCTTTAAGAGCGATTATTCATCATCGCCTGCCGCACTGACAAGGAAAAAATCGGGTGAAAACCAGAGATCTTTACTCAAAGGATCATCTCACATATACTCCACCTAACACCTTTATCTTACTGGGGCGACACATGAGACGCTGGAACGGATGGGGAGAGGAAGCTACCGATTTCCCCTTGAGCAAAACCGGTTATCGTTTCCTGGGAGAAAAAATCGGTAAAGGAATGCCATTGCCCGATGCCTCCCTGGATACGGTCCTTTCAAAGGTCCCGAAACCCCGGCTTCCTGATCACCCTCTGGTGAACAAATCTCCCGAGGTGCGGCTACGTCACTCCCGTGGCCAGAGCCTGCCGGACTGGCTGGCCCTGCGTAGCGGGAACATTGGAATCTTTCCGGACGCTGTAGCCCATCCGACCACAGACGAGGAGGTTCGGAGCCTCCTTTCGTTTGCAAAGAATACAGGGGCGGTTGTGATCCCATACGGAGGCGGAACAAGTGTAGTGGGCCATATCACACCACCAGGAGACGGCAGACCGGTCCTTACCATGGACATGGGAAGGATGAACCGCCTCATCAACTTCGAGCCGGAGAGCAGGATAGCCACTTTCGGCGCGGGCACGGCCGGTCCGGAATTAGAGGCTCAGCTCAGGGCCCTGGGGTACACCCTCGGACATTTTCCCCAGTCCTTCGAATTTTCTACCTTAGGCGGCTGGGTTGCTACCCGCTCAAGCGGGCAGCAGTCCCTCTTTTACGGCAGGATCGAACATATGTTCGCGGGAGGCCGGATGGAGTCCCCCGAAGGCGCCATGGAGATACCCACCTTTCCGGCCTCTTCAGCAGGCCCAGACCTGAGGGAGATAGTGCTCGGCTCCGAGGGGCGCCTCGGCATCATGACGCAAATCAAGGTACGGGTTCAGCCCTTGCCTGAAATCGAACGATTTTACGTGCTCTTTTTCCCGGACTGGGAGACGGGCATTGAAGCAGTGCGCCACGCGGCCCAGGAGACAACAGCCCTGTCCATGGTGCGACTCAGCAACCCTGCTGAGACCGAGACCCAACTTGCCCTCTCGGGTCACAGATCGCTCACGGATCTCTTAGGGAGATATCTGTCCTGGCGGGGGGCAGGGGATCAGAGATGCATGCTCACCTTCGGACTCACCGTTTCCGGTACCGGGTATCGAAGGGAGCTGAATCGCATACGCAGTCTTTTCAAACAGGCATATGGGGGCCCTATCGGGAGGTACCTGGGCCGGAAGTGGCAGGAGAACCGTTTTCTTGTCCCTTATCTCAGAAACTCTCTATGGGAAAAAGGTTACGGGGTGGATACCCTTGAGACCGCCACGGACTGGCAGAATGTGGTCCTGCTGGTGGAAGCAATTGAGTCTGCAATGCGCCGTGTCTCGGACCGCCACGACATTCCGATCCACTGCTTCACGCACCTCTCTCACCTGTACCCGCAGGGCGCCAGTATCTACACCACTTTTATCTTCCCCGCCGCGCAAACCTACGATGAAACGCACCGATTCTGGGTTGAACTGAAGCATGCGGCCTCCCTGGCCATTGTCGAAAACGGCGGCACCATCAGTCACCAGCATGGTGTGGGCACAGACCACGCCCTTTATTTATCAAAAGAGAAGGGCGAGCTGGGTATCAGGGCGATCAAGGCCCTTTGCAGGGCATTTGATCCTGATGGAATCATGAATCCCTCCAAGCTTGCGGGGGACTGATGGAAAAACGGCCGGAGGGTAAACCGGATCCCCTAAAAGGACACTCTTTCATGGATGAAAAACGTGCCCGGCTATGGAGCAGGCTGACACAGGGCCCGGACATGGGCGGGGGCCGGTGGGACATCCTTGTGATCGGCGGCGGGATCACGGGTGCAGGTATCCTGCTCGAGGCGTCCCGCAGGGGGCTCTCAGCAGCACTTGTCGAGCAGCGCGATTTTGCATGGGGTACCTCCAGCCGCACTTCCAAGATGGTCCACGGTGGGCTGAGGTATCTTATGCAGGGTCACTGGCGCCTCACCAGGATGTCGGTAAAGGAACGTGACCGATTGCTTCAGGAAGCCCCGGGTCTTGTGGAACCCATGGGATTTCTGTTCGCCGATTACAGGGGCCGTATTCCAGGCCGCAAGTCCTTCGAGGTGCTCCTTACCCTCTACGATCTATTTTCAAGCCACAGGACCCATCGTTACTATCCTGCCCAGGAGTTCAACTTGCTTGCCCCGCGGATCAGGTCCGACGGTCTCAAGGGCGGGGCCATGTGTGTGGATGCGGTCACTGACGATGCCCGCCTGGTGCTCAGGCTCCTGAACGAAGCGCGAGAATCCGGGGCCCTGGCCCTTAATTACGCGGCCGCCGAAACGCTCCTCAAAGCCAAAGGCCGCGTTTGCGGTGTTGCGATCAGGGACGTCCTTACTGAGCGAACCGCCGAAGTCCATGCAAAGGTCGTGGTAAACGCAACCGGTGCATGGGCCGACCGCCTCCGCAACCAGGCAGGCGGGGGTAAGGACATCCGACCGCTCCGTGGCAGCCACATCATTTTCCCATTCTGGCGACTCCCCGTGGCTCAAACGGTGGCCCTGATGCATCCCAAGGACCGACGCGGCGTATTTATCCTGCCCTGGGAAGGAGTGACAGTGGTAGGCAGCACCGACCTGGATCACAAAGAAGATCTCGACACAGAGGCTCGCATTACGCCAGGAGAGGTGGATTATCTCCTTGAGGTAGTCCATGACCAGTTTCCCTCGCTTGGGATTGGCAGCACCGACATACTTTCAACCTACTCGGGGGTCAGGCCCGTGGTCGCGGGTGGCGCCCCGGAGCCCTCAAAAGAAAGGCGGGACCACAGAATCTGGGTTGAAGAGGGACTCATTTCTGTCAGTGGGGGGAAACTGACCACCTTCCGTGTCATAGCCCTGGATGTGCTGAGGCATGCGGCCCGACTCTTTCCTTCAATTTCATTCCACGATGCAGGCGAACCCCTATTTCCAAAGGCCGGTCGAGAAAATATTACGTTAAGAAAACTCGGCTATTCGTTACAACGCCGTATTTCAGGTCGCTACGGCCGTGATGCAGTGGCATTGGCGGACTGCGCAAGGCAAGGAGAGCTTTCCCCGATCCCCGGGACCCACAGCCTGTGGGCCGAGCTCCGATGGGCCGCACGAAATGAGGATGTGGTCCATTTGGAAGACCTGCTAATGAGACGAACCCGGCTGGGGCTCCTGTTGCCGGAGGGTGGATCAGCGCTGCTTGATAATCTGAAAGGCATCTGCCAGGAGGAGATGGGGTGGGACGAGAGGCGCTGGCAACAAGAATCGGATGCTTATCGGACGCTGTGGCACAGGTGTTACAGCCTCCCGCAATAACCCACGGCTCTAAAACAGATCCTCACATAAACTCACGATTTATTCCCTCGTGCAGTCTTCACAAATAGACTTTCGTGCCCATCTTTGTACCTTTCTCTTGTGGACAATATCTCCTCCTCGATGGCGAAAAAGGCATCCACCACATCCGGGTCAAAATGACTTCCCCGACCTTCCCTGATAATGCCGAAGGACTTTTCAATGGAGAAAGCTTCCTTATAGGGCCGTTTGGACGTGAGAGCGTCAAACACATCGGCAATTGCCGTTATTCTACCGGCCAATGGGATTTTTCTCCCTTTGAGCCCTTTGGGGTATCCGCTGCCATCCCACTTCTCATGATGGCTGAGGGCGATAATCTCCCCGAGACGGATGAATCCGGCATCAGACCCCGACAGGATTTTCCCGCCAACAATGGTGTGCTGTTTCATAATTTCCCATTCATCGGCATCCAGTTTCCCCGGTTTGAGCAGGATTCGATCAGGGGTTCCAATCTTTCCGATGTCATGCATCGGAGATGCGTACAGGATAGTTTCAACGGTCTTTTCATTCAGGCCCATTTTCCTGGCTACCGCCGCCGAATAATGGCTCATGCGTTTGATATGTTCCCCCGTATCTTCATCCTTGTATTCAGCAGCCATGGAGAGGCGATAGATGGTATCCAGGGAAGCCGTCTTGATCTTTTCGAAGGCTTCATGCAATTGCTCGGTCCTCTTTGCAACCTCCGCCTCCAGTTCTTTTTGGTAGTTTCTCATGTGATCGTAGTATGCCTTAACTTTAAGAGAAGATTGTACTCTCGCTCTCAATTCCGTCTTTTCAACCGGCTTGGTCAGGAAATCATCCGCCCCCGCCTCGAGTGTCCGGACACGATCCTCCACCTCCCTCAATGATGTGACCATAACGATGGGGATAATCTTGGTACCCTCATCTTTCTTCAAACGTCTGGCGACTTCAAAGCCATCCATCTTGGGCATCATGATATCAAGCAGGATCACATCAGGGGGATCCTCCTGCACTTTTCTCAAGGCCTCTTCCCCGTCCGTGGCCAGGAGAACCTCAAAGCCTAAAGGGATGAGGAGCGCTTCCATCAGGCGCAGGTTCCGTTCCTCATCATCCACCACAAGGATCTTTGGCTTACCTTCCACGTTGCTTCATCCCCCTTTACATAAACTTGAATACCTCGGGCTTGCTCCATTGCTCAATCGATGTGTTCCAGTTCAAAAACCTCCACCGGCATTCTCAGCCCTTTCAGCGGAATTCTCCCGATGGATGAATACATCGCATGGCGAGGTTTGATCAGATTGCCGGTAGTCTCTGTAAAAACAACCTGGAATTTTTTCGCAATCCCGCAAAGTCTTGCGGCCACATTCACGGTATTCCCCACGACCGTATAGTCTTTCATGGTTTCCGAACCGATACTTCCCACGTAAGCCGGCCCGGTGTTGATGCCGATCCCGACCCCGATCCACTCGGTTTTCAGGCACAGCTCGGAATCACAAAGGGCTTTAACGATGCCCTGGCTGCACCTGAGGGCATTCAAGGCCATCTCCGGCCCCTCGAAAACGGCCATGACCTCATCTCCGGTGAGTTTATCGACAATACCGTGATATTGCTCCACCACCCGGATCTGCTTGGAAAGATAGAGGTTCAGCATCTCAAAGACCTTGGAGGGGTCCATACTTGCAGCGAGGTGGGTGAAGCCCCTTATATCCGAAAACAGGACCGTCACGTCCGTGGTTTTGCCGGATGGAACCTCTCCCTCGGAGGTGATCTTCTCTACCATCTTCAGGGTGGATAGAGACACATATCGCGCCAGCTCGGCCTTGGTCTTGCTCAGCTCGTCATTGAGTTCCTTGACCCGCAGGGCGGCACGAATCCTGGACAATAGTTCCAGCTCGTCAAAGGGTTTTCGGATGTAATCATCCCCACCGATATCAAGACCACGGATAACATCCTCCTGGTCAAGTTGCATGGCTGTCAGAAAAATAATGGGTATATACGGGATCGAGGATCTGGACCGTATCTCTTCGCATACCTCGAGTCCGCTCATCCCCGGCATCATGACATCCAGAAGTACGAGGTCCGGGTTCACTGATTCAATCTTGTCCAGGGCCTCGCGACCTCCCAAAGCCTTCTCTATCCGGTACCCTTTGGAAACCAGCACGGCTTCCAGCAGCCTGAGATTGATGGGCTCATCATCTACCGCCAGGATTACCTTGGTCACCCGAACCTCCCAACGGATTGATCAAACGTATTGGGCCACCTTTTTGAGAAATTCCCTGGTATCAATGGGCTTGGAAATGTAAGCGTCAAATCCTGCCCCAAGCAGTCTTTCCCGATCTCCCTTCATGGCATAGGATGTCAGTGCCACTACAGGGATATCCCTGGTCTCGGGATCCTTTTTCAGGATCTCAAAAGCCTTCAGACCGTCCATTACCGGCATCTGAATATCCATCAGGATGAGGTGGGGCTTCGCGGTTTTGGCCATTTCAACCCCTTCCTTTCCATTGGTTGCTTCCAGTGTGGTATAACCCTTTACCCCAAGCAAATCTCGAAAAAGTTTCCTGTTCTGCGTGTCATCTTCGACAATCAATACCACCTTTTCCATCCCAATCTCCCCGGAAAGACTTCGGTACTGACAATCGCCTACGTCTTACCTTAATGCTTGCTTATTGCCATCTTTCTCAGTAATGCATCCGTTGATTCACCATTTTCTGGAAAGCTTGCCACGGCGAACAGAAATTCTCTGCCCTCCAGCATATTTTTCATCTTTTCTAAGAGCCGTTCGCAGACAATCTCCGCCTTTCTTCCATCGGTTTCCAGGAGAATCAGATAGATAGAGCCATCCTCATGGACCCGTAGCAAATCTTCAGGTCTTTTCTCTTTTTCCAGTGCATCTTTCATTGCCATCAATTCATCTTTTCCGCTTGCCGGGTGTGCATACAGGCGGCACAAGGAAAAACCCTTCCTCTGTTCACCGAATTGGCCTATGGCCCTCTCAATGTGATCCCAAAGCATTTCATCGTTCATCATGTCGCGGACGGTTCGATCTGCCTCGAGCCCAGCCCGGCCTATTCCCAGAGGCCTCGACTCCACGGGCAGCACAAAGCTGAACCTGCTTCCTTTCCCCCGCCCCTGGCTCTCAACCCAAATTGCGCCGCCATGCATCTCAATAAGCCGTTTTGTCAGCCCGAGCCCCAGCCCCGTGCCGGGAGTCTTATCCGCTATCCCCCCCTTAACCTGGTAAAACTCATCGAAGATGCGCTCCTGTTGTTCCGGCTCAATCCCGATGCCGGTGTCTTCCACACGAATCTCAACGCATTGAGACTGTTCCATGAACGACAGCGAGTCCCGGACCAACTCCCCTCCCTTTCCCGATTGCTCGAGGGCCGATCTACAATCAATCATCCCGACGCTTACGCGCACGTTGCCGCCTTCGGGCGTGAACTTGACTGCATTGGAAAGCAGGTTGAACATCACCTGCTTTACCTTTCGTGCATCCGCTTTGATAAACAAACCTTTAATTTCATCGGGAATATCCGCATTGAGATCGATCCCATGTTTGTATGCTTTCTCTTTGATCATCACCAGGCTCTGTTCCACAAGGTCCCCGATCTTAACCTCCGAGAGGTCCAGCTCCATCTTGCCCGCTTCCACTTTGGAAAGATCGAGGATGTCGTTGATCAGCGAAAGGAGGTGCTTTCCGCTCTCCAGAATATCCGACACATACTCGGCCTGCTTATGGTTCAGGGCGCCGAAATACTGGTCCCGGAGCACCTCTGAAAAACCGATAATGGCATTGAGCGGGGTGCGCAGCTCATGGCTCATCCCTGACAGGAAATCACTCTTGGCCTTGCTAACCGTATCGGCGGCCCGGAGGGCTTTTTCGAGCTCCTCGGTCCTCTCTTGGACCTTATTTTCCAGGTCTTCGCTTTGTCTCCGGATCTTTCTAAACAGCAGTGCATTTTCCAGCGCGACCCCGATTAAATTCCCTACGGTACCGAAAAATTCCTTCTCTTCTCCTGAAAAGACCGTATCCCTTACCCTGTGGAGATGCAGTACGCCAAACACCCTGTCTTTGGATTTGAGGGGCACGGAAATATCCGCATGGGTCTCCGCACCCGAAATGCCGCATGTGTGCCGCGGGTCTTGTTCGGAATTTGTGCAGAGCTGGACTTCTCCTGTTTCCACGGCCCGGCCGCACAGGCACTCGCCCGGCATGCTATGATCGGAACAGTATTCGGGCTCTCCTGAAAAACCAATGTGAGCTGCCGGCCTCAGGAATCCTCCCTGGTCGTCCAGCAGAAAAACAAGGCCTTCAGCCCTTATATTGAGAAAGTGGGTTTCAACAAGCATACCCAGGCTCTTTTGCAGCATTTCATGGGGGTCCAAGGACCGGGAAAGGGAGGAAGAAAGCCTGAAAAGGGCTTCCAGTCTCTGGTTGGATAGTTCTATCTGGTTAAGACGCGCCTCCTGCTCCCATTCAAAGGCGATCCGCCTGCTCAATGTATATAACAGTTCGATATCTTCTTGATGGATCTCCAATTTCCTGCCATCCATGACGCTTATGATCCCGATCACATCGTCTTTGCTGGAGAGGATCGGTATGCCCATATAGGTATTAATCCTGTGTTCCTGTAAAAGCGGGGCGCCGGGAAATCGCTCTGAAGCATCATGAAACCATACAGGCTTTTTTTCCTCCACGACGTCTTCACAGGCAGTGCCCCTCAAATCAAGGGAGCCTCCGTGGGTAATCCGGCCATTATCATAGAATGATACAAATGATATGACTCCGTCTTCGATTTTCCCTACACCTGCTATCCCCATATTCAGGACCGATGCGGCAGCAGAGGCAATCATATCGGAAATCTCGGTAGAGCTTTTCCCTGTGGCTGTGCCGAGTTCATAGAGCTTCGTCAAACGTTCTCTCTTTTTCTTGAGAGCGGCTACCATGTCATTGAAATGCAGGGCCAGGTCTTCAATCTCATCCCCGCTTTTTATCTGTATCGGGAGGGTGAAATCTCCTCTGGAGACCTTCTTGAAGCCCTTTTCCAGGGTCTGAAGAGGGCCAAGGATACTATCGGAAAAAATGGCTGAAAGGACCCATGTGAGGCAGAGAATCCCTGCCATGACATAGATAAGAACGGTCTTAAAACGAGCAAGCGGGGCTTCCAAGATGCTCCGTGGGACTTCAAGGCCCGCGATGAGAAACAACGTATCGGATACGTTAAGCCCGGAATAAATAACTGCCGTCTCCCCTGACCAAGCCAGCCCCTCCCGCTCCGAGAGGATGCGTGTGGCGACATCCGGGTAGTCTTTGACCAAATTCTCTCCGGTACCGAGGTCCCGTGGGCCGCCCCATTCCTTTGAAGAGTCTCTGCAATTCCGAAGATAGAATCCCTCCTGATCGACAATGAAGAGATTCTCAACCCCCCTCTCAATTTTCATGGGGCTGATATGCAGCATTTTATGGGCCAACACATTGAGCACGAGAAGGGCCCTGACTTTTCCATGGGTATTGAAAACGGGAGCGACATAGCGGAGGGTGGGATGGAGGGGGACCTGGATATGGCCGTTTTCGCGGTTAAGATCTATCCCGGAAATATAGATTTCTCCCCGGGAGAGCTTCATACCCTCTTTAAAATAGTACCGCGAAGACTTGTCCTGAAGCTGGTGTTGGGGAACTATTCGAGCCAACTCGCCATCGTAATCAACCCGGGCGATCTCCCTGCCTGATTCGTCAATGAGGCGAACCTGCATATAGTCCTTCTCGGCCACGGCAAACTCCCTGAATATGACGCCCAACTCTCCAGCCCACTGCTCATAGGTCTTTTTCTCCACCGGATCAAATCCGTTGTGGTCTTTTGCGCGGATGATGCCCCGGACAGGCGGTATTCTGGTCAAAAATATCAGGTCCCGTTTCACATATTTCAGGAACTCGTCTATCCCTTTTTTAAGGAGATGGACCTGCGTCTTGTATTCCACGTCCATTATCCGATGCATATGGCTTCTGGCACTAATGAATGAAAAAACGCCCACCGTGCCGGCGCACACAAACCCCACCGCAAAAACCAGGAGGGCCACCTTTGTTCTAATCCTTAACTTCATTTTTGATCCTTTTCGGCTCATTGGCTCTTGACCCGATTGCGCCTATCCCTATTCCACCGTTCCCCGGCCTTTCGCTCCATACCAAGTGGCGCTCTTCATCCGGGCGATGCGCCAATTGTCTCCGGAAAAGCTCTCTTTATTTCCGACACCAGGTCTTCGAGCATGGATTTCTTTATCACATATCCGACGGCACCATTGGCGAGTGCCGCCTCTCGGTACTCGATTAAATCATAGAGAGTCAGGATTATGATCTTGATCCCTGGCATCTCTTCTGTTAGCCGCCGGGTAACTTCCAGGCCGCTCATCCCCGGCATTCTCACATCCATGAGAATCAGATCCGGTTTGAGTTCCTTGGCCTGTTGGATGGCCACAAGACCGTTTCCGGCCTCTCCAATCACCTCCATATCCGACTCCATGGCAAGCAATTCCCTGATGACCTCCCTGAACTTGGAATCATCATCGACGATCAATACTCGTATGGTTTTCACTACGCTCCCCTTCCGCTTTGAAGCTTGCTGCAGCGAAACGCGGGCAGGTCCTTCGCCTTTGAGCTCAGGGTCAAACAGCTCTATCGAGTCACTCCAGGGATGCTTCCGTTCAAAAATCAACTACAACCCTCCATGGAACCAAGGCTCGGTGATACCGGGCTTCACATGGAAACCTTGCAGGAGCCTAAGGTCCTCTTCATCGAAAAAGAATGCCAGCTACTTATGGGCCTGCTTTCTTTACCAGTATTGTAGATAGATCCGAGGGTGGGCGGTATCGGGGAAATCCTGATTTTTCAGACAAAAAGCCCTGATTTTCGACAAAGAACATGAATCAAGTTGATCGGGAATCAGGGAATCAGCCCTTTGTGGATGGCGTACCGGGTCAATTCGGCGGTGGTATGAAGGTTGAGTTTCTCCATGATGTGGGCACGGTGGGTCTCCACGGTCTTCGGGCTGATGTGGAGCAGTGCGCCGATCTGCCGGGTTGAACGGCCTTCGGCGATCAGCTGGAGGATCTCCCTCTCACGTGGGGTCAGCAACTCATACTCGTCCTCTTTGGGCATCCTTTCCGCTCTGTGGATGTACGCTTCAATTACTTCCCTGGAGATGGCTGGGCTCAGGTAGGAATCGCCGCGGAACAGGGCATTGATTGCCGAGAAGAGTTCATCGGGGGCGGATTTCTTCACGACATATCCGGAGGCCCCAGCCCGGAGGGCCTGATAGACATGCTCCTCATCAGTGTGCACAGAGAGGATCAGGACCCTTACTCGGGGAAAACGCTTTTTGATCTGTCGAGTCGCCTCCAGACCGTTGAGCCCCGGCATGCTGATATCCATGACCACCACGTGGGGTTCAAGCTCCTCGACCTTCTTGACCGCCTCCCTTCCATCCTCAGCCTCCCCCACAACCTCTATAGCTTCTTCGGAATCGAGGAGAGATCGGAGCCCCTTCCGAACAATGGTGTGGTCCTCTGCGAGAAGCAGTTTTATCATCCCCGGCCCCCTAAGGTCATTGATTGTCAAAGCGGGATCTTAACGGAAAGCCGGGTGCCATGCCCTGGGGATGATTCAATCCTGAGTGTGCCCCCCAGAGATGCCACCCTTTCCCGTATCCCCATAATCCCAACCCCAGCCTCTGCTGCCCTTGGTCCAAGTGCTTTTTTCTCATCAAAACCTCTCCCATCGTCTTCAATGGAGGCGGTGACTCCCTTGTTGGTGCGTTCAAGGCGTATCCATACACGTCCGGCCCCGGCATGCTTTGCAATATTGGTGAGTGCTTCCTGTACAATGCGGTACAGCACCACTTCAACTTCAGGGCTCAGCCGATCCTCTAACCCCACTGTGCTGAGCTGGACCTCAATATCCAACCTCCGAGTGTATCCATTCACATACCATCGCAGTGCAGGTACTAAACCCAAGTCATCCAATAAGGAAGGCCACAAACGCAGGGATAGATCCCGCATTTGGTCCAGTGTCTTTTCAGCCTGCAAGCGGGCTTCCGCCAATCTTTCCTTGACCCGCGGAGGAGTCTGCGATGCCATACCTTTGTGGATGGCTGAGAGATTGATAAGTATGCTTGTGAGCGCTTGTCCCATTTCATCGTGGAGTTCCATGGAGATCCGCTTTCTCTCCTCTTCCTGGGCGCTGATAAGGCGCGAATAGAGGTGCCTGAGCTCACTTTCAGATTCATGGAGGGCCTCCTCCGCCTTTCTAAGCTCGGTGATGTCTTGCACAGTTCCAATCATCCGTATGGCCTTACCATCCTTATTAAAAATCAACCGAGCCTGCCCATGAACAAAACGCTCTGAGCCGTCCGGCAATACGATACGGTGGCTCACGCTATAAGGCTTCTTGTCCCGCAGCGCAGCATTTACTTTTTCCTCCACGAACGCCACATCATCGGGATGTACAGAGCGGAGGAAAGCTTCGTAATTCGCCCCAAACTCTCGGGGCTTCAGGCCGAATATTCTGTAAATCTCGTCAGACCACCAAAGCCGGTTATTCACGATGTCCCAATCCCAGTTTCCAAGATGGGCAATCCGCTGGGCTTCGGCAAGGCGGGTCTCACTGAGCCTTAACGTCTCTTCCATTTTCTTGCGGTAAATAATCCCTGCCAGCGTATGTGAAACCGCTCTCAGAAACTCCTCCTCTCTGCTATCGCGGATATGACCTTCTTTCACATAGACCAGCAAAACTCCCAAGACTTCACCCCTGAGTTCTATGGGCACGCAGTAATGTCCATGAGGAGTGATGCCATCGTAGCGGATCTCATGGCGATCGCTGATAAGGCTGTCGAACTGTATCTCGCGGCTCAGTGCGGCGCGTCCGCAGACGCATGTGCCAAAAGGGATTTTCGTACAGCTCTCATGTAGTGACGATGGGAGGTGCTTCGAAGCCTTCAGGACGAGGGTTTCGGGATCATCATCGACAAGGAATATGCCGCCCATGGATTCGAAGGCAAACCGGTGGATAGCGACCAACCGTTCTATTGCCTGGGTCAGCATCACGTCCAGGGACAGATCTTTGAGGGAAAGCTCCATGATGGAATTGATCACCTCCTGAGTGTCCAGGTACCATCTAAGCGCTTCCTCCGACCCATCTTTACCTTGAACCGAGTTTTCCAGTTCGCGGACTCTTTTGCGCAACTGGACAAGCTCATTGAGAAGTTGCTTTCTTGTCTTCTTTTCGTCCTCCATTCTGCCTCACTTTTGGCTCTTGGTCCCTGGTTGCTGGGACTGGCGAGGGATGTTTTCTGAAACACCGGAATCCCGGCAACGGATGCATGGGCCCGGGAGGTCAGGAAATTCGCCTCAGTTTGTTCAACGGGACGAACCTGAACCCACACCACACCCCGTATGCGATCCCCACGGTATTGGCGATAATGTCCCACAAGGAGGGATCGCGCCCTCCGATGAAACCCTGTGCGAATTCCAATACAATA
The DNA here is from genome assembly GCA_029933075.1 of Deltaproteobacteria bacterium. Lineage (GTDB taxonomy): Bacteria > Desulfobacterota > DSM-4660 > Desulfatiglandales > Desulfatiglandaceae > JAOZOW01. The sequence continues at coordinate 22,717 of JAOZOW010000025.1, forward strand.
CCCAATAGAACCATTGACAGGGCGCAAACAAGTGCCGTTTTCCGCTCTGACCAGACAAATGGGAGGATGGCAAGCCAGTAGTAGGCAAGGGCATGACCCAGCTTGTCGGCATGGGTGAATTCAACCGGGGCCTCCACCTCTGGAATCAATGAAAGGTAGCAGACGGCCCCTATTGAAAGGAGCCAGAAGCCCCCCGCAAGAATCGGCAGCAGCGGGCTCCCGGGCGCTGAAGTGCTGCTTTTTGCCTCTTCGTTCACGGGTCCTCGTTCCTTATCCCCTCTCCTTGAACTCTTCCCATTTGTAGTCGATCAATTCCGTGAGCACCCCGTTGAGCTTTTTCGGGTGGATAAATGCAAACTCGCAGTCCCGAAAGGGCCTGGCTATTTCACCCCTTTTATCGGGAATAAAGGGATAATCACTGCTCTTCAGCTCTTCCACGGCCTCCCGGGTATTGTCCACATTGAAGCTGATGAGCATAACGCCCTCTCCTCTCTTCTCTATGAACTTGGCCACATCCCCATCGGGAGCGGTGGACTCCATGAGCTCAAAACCCACATCGCCCACCCAGTACCGGACCACATTAATCCTTTCACGCTCATCCGCATAGGCATCGTCCGGGCCGCTCTTTCCCAGAAGCGGCTCCCAGACTTTCTTGGCCTCTTCAAGGTTTCTGACGGCTATGCAGATATGGTCGATCTTGTTTACTTTCATCTCTATCTCCTTGTCTCACGCCTTTGAAAAACAGGACTCTAAAGCCCCAAAAATGCCCGCTGACAGGACCCATTGCTATCATAAGCGCAGTCTCGCCGGAATACAAGCGCACACTATACATCCCTTCCCCCCACAACCACATATCCCCCATATCTGGTATCGGGCAAACACGATCACTACCACATATATATTAATTATATAAAATTCAAATAATTTATAAAAAAATACTTGACAAATATAATTATATGCGTATTATTAGTTTCAAATTAAAATATATAGCTTGCCACGAAACCGGCTTCTCGGGTGCGCGTGCATCTTTTTCCCGGGCAACTCCTAAAGGACACGGAAAGAGGTCGGCACCGGAGGAAAATAACGGCATCTTGGGAAGCCTGGCCTTTTTATATAGGTCCGGTTGGTTGAACAACGAAGAGCTTAACTTGATTCGTGACCGCGTTGGGTTGTCCACATCTGGCAAAAAGGAAAAGAGGCAGGGCCGGTATCAGCCCTGCCTCTTTGTTTCGGGGACACATTATGATCTTCCACACCCTTTTATCTGAGCCGCAGGAGCGTTTATCTCCGCTATTCTTTGTGATACTTGAAAGAGACGTTCACCCTCGCCCTGTAGGAAGTCACCTTGCCATTAGTGATAATCAAGTCGAGCCTGGTCACTTCTGCGATTCGAAGATCCTTCAGGCTTTCCCCGGCTGTTTCCACGGCGGTCTTTGCGGCATCCTCCCAGGAAGTATCGCTGGTCCCCACAAGCTCTATGATCTTGTAAGTACTGCCGGCCATTTCCTTCCTCCTGCTTTGGGTTAAAGGTTGATCCCCCCAGGGGGCATTGAATTTACTATCAGAATACCGTTCCGCAGAGAGGGGGTCAAGTGTACGGTCCAAGGCAAGACCGCAGGGTTTTGCACAGCCCGTACATGGTTCGTGGTAAAAGGAGCTGTAATGCCATGAGGCGTATGATAATCATGCTTTTGATTATGGCTCTCCCATGGGGATGTTCCAGGTGGGACATGATTCGTATGGCCAGGATAGCGGCCACCCGCGATGTTTCTTCCGCACGTCGGATGGGTGCGGAAAAGGCGATCAAATATGCGGCAAACCCAAAGGCCCTGGAACGGGATATCAGGCGATTCCGGCGTGATTTTGCAAAGCTCATGAGTGCCCTCAGACAGGAGGCCGGTGCGGTATGGGGAGATAAGGATCTCAAAGAACCGGGGCCAAAGGAATACGTGAAATATACCCAGAATTACCTGTCAAGGGCCTCTGTGGATTTTGACAGGGGGATCGTTACAGTGGAAACACTTGCCCAGGATCACACCATCGAGAGCCTCACCAATGCAGTGATAACCACCCTGCTCACCCCTGAGGATCCAAGGGCCGTGGACATTTTCTCTTCAAAAACCGTTAGGCTGGGCGAGATGCCCTTCCTGTACGGCGAGGTAAAGGATCATGAAGGGAAAAACATACGGTGGTCCTGGCGGGCCGAACGCTTCGCGAAATTTTTAATAGAAAAGAGGCTGCAAAAGCGGCAGATTGAGGCACATAAAAAGGCCCGTACCGTCCACTATGTCACCATTCCAATGGTCCCGGATCACCACCAGGTCAGGGCCAGCAAATACAGAGGTCTCGTGGAACGCTTCGCAGGCCGGTACGGCCTCAGCAAGAATCTCGTATACGCCATCATCAAAACAGAAAGCGATTTTAATCCCCATGCCGTCAGCCCTGCGCCCGCATTCGGCCTCATGCAGATCGTCCCCCACACTGCGGGCCAGGATGTGTACCGGTTCTTGAATAACCGGGAAGGAATCCCTTCCAAGGAATTCCTGTTTAATCCCCGGAACAATATTCTGTACGGAACCGCCTACCTCCACCTCTTGAATTATGAATACCTCGACCAGATCCGCAATCCGGTCTCCAGGCAGTATTGCGTGATTGCCGCATACAATGCAGGAGCGGGAAATGTTCTGATGGCCTTCGACAATGACCGCGCTCAAGCACCTCAAAAAATAAATGCCTTACATCCCTCCCAGGTCTTCAAAACCCTCCGCACGAAACTTCCCGGGGAGGAAGCGAGGCTTTATCTCGTGAAGGTGACGGAAGCACAAAAACAATTTGTCAATTTTTAGGCCCTAAACTATACCCTACCAAAGAGACCCGCAGGTGCGCCCCTGCCTGACGGCAGGCAGGCCCACCCACTGCCTCTCCCAAAATATGAAAGTGTTCCTGCCTGACGCAGCCGCAGCAGAGGCAGGCCTGCCCCCCATCGGTTGCTGAATACCTGCAATAGGCAGGCAGGGGGAAAAATATCGCTTCAGCCCATATACCGCCCGGGAAACGGCCAATGATGCTTTTACTTCACGACCCCAAAAACAGTGGTGATAAAATCCGCGGCAGCCCCACTCCTCCACAAATACAACCCAATTCCCAATCCAATCAAAGCGATCAGATAAAAGGTCTTGTTACTGCCGATATCGCCGGTGAAAAGCCTTACCACGCAACCAACCATCAATAATACCACGACCCCCGTGACAATATTCACCATATTCAGGTATTCCACCCCACACCTCCTTACGGACCCCCTTTCTTGTCAAGCGCACCCTTGAGGGCCCTGTAAACATAGGAACATGCGCTCAGAAAAAGGTGAGTGCCAACTTCAAAGGCGGCTTCCGTGTTGCTTATCCCCTGGGATTCCTCCTCCGAATGCTCCCGGTCCCTTTCCTTTTTCACATCTTCATGTCTGCGGGAAAAATATGACTCCAGGGTCTCGTACGCCCTGTTGAGCTCCTTCAGCTTCCTTTCCGCCTTCCTTCTCAGCCTCGGATTGCTCTGGAAGCGGTCGGGGTGCCATACGCTTACCAGGTCCTTGTAGGCCCGGCTCGCCTCTTCCATGGTAGCGTTCGGGTGCAGCTCAAGTATTTCAAAGCACCGATCGAGGTTCATACCGATATCCCCACTCTCCCATCTTCCTCACAGCCTCAGGAGTATAACGGACACCACAGCCAAGGAAATGCCAAGAATTCTCTCAGGAGTCAACTTTTCTTTGTATATCAGGGCGGACAGCACAATGCCGAAAATAAAATGCATGCCCACAATGGGGATCACAACGGAAAGAGCGCCCAGGGAAAGGGCCTTCAAGAAACAGTAGAAACCCCCGAAATTGATCACTCCCATAAGGAAACCGACGATCCAGGCATCAGCCCGGCTAAGCGGCGGCTTTCCCACGGCGAGTCTTTTCCTGAAACCAAGGGAAAAGAACATACCCATAAAGTACGTTACGGCCATGAACGCCAATTCATCCGTGTAGATGGCGGCAAACTTGCTGGAAATGGAAGCCACGGCCCCGAATACCAGAGAGGCAAAGGTAAGGAGAAGCCCCTTCTTGGAATCGATATGGGCCAGCTTTCCCCTGGCCATTCCCCTTGTCACGACCAGGATGACGAAAAGGGCAAGTACTATTCCTGCGATCTGGAAAGGCGACAGTCTGTCCTTAAAAAAGAGAATGGAGAAGATCACAACCAGAACAGCATTCATCCTCACGACAGGGTAGACAATCCCGGCCGGAACAAGCTTCAGGGCTTCTATATGTGTAATGGTCCCCAGGGAAAAAGAGGCGCTGTTTACGAGACCGACCAGCAGGAGGATCCCCGGGTTCATCACCGACCTGTGTGAAAAGATGAAAAGAAAAGAGCTGATACAGCAGACAGTGGCCATGAAAGAAAAGGTGGTCCATGCGGTATTGCACCTCCTCTCCGCGGAGACCTTGTACAGGAACCTCTGCGTCCCCATCAGGAACAGTGCCGCCAGGCTGAATAGATACCAGGTATTCATCAACGCTCATATTCTATCAGTTTTGTCCAAAATCGATTCCAATTTCAAAAGAACGGGATTGCCATCTTCTTACCCGTTGAAAGCGCAGGCAGGCCTACCCACAGCCTCTCCCAAAATATGGAGGTGTTCCTGCCTGCGTCAGGCAGGGAGAAAAATATCCCCTGCCCCTACTGAGCCCTGGTTACTGGGTGCTGGATGCTCGTGGCTGGATCCCGGGGCCAGCCGATTTTGGATCGCTTTGGTAATGCTATTGGCCCTCATATACCGGCAGGGAATCTTCCGGGATCTGAGCCAGGAATGGGTTCCGGCCGTCTTTCTCGGAGAGGATCGGGGATCTGTCAGGCCAGTCAATGCCTATATCGGGATCGTCCCATGCGATCCCGTATTCATCGTCCGGATCGTAGAATTCCGTGCATTTATATACTACATCGGCCGTCTCGCTCAGGACAAAATATCCATGGGCAAAGCCCCCCGGCACGTAAATTTGGGACCGTTTCTCCCACGAAAGCTTGGTCCCGAACCAGCGGCCGAAAGTGGGCGATCCTTTCCTGATATCCACTGCAACGTCAAATATCTCTCCGGTGGCCGGATAGACCAGTTTGCCCTGGGCCTTTCTTAGCTGGTAATGAAGTCCCCGCAGCACACCATGCCTCGAATGAACGCAGTTGTCCTGAACGAATGTGCCCCCGATGCCTGCACGGAGGTATCTCTCCTGTTGATAGGTCTCCGCAAAGGATCCGCGATGGTCCATGTACACATCCGGCTCGATCACTACCACGCCGGGCAAAGGAGTCTCAATAACTCTCATGAATGTTCCTCGTATCCTTGTCTTCATCCAGGATTTCCATCAGGTACCGCCCGTACTCGTTCTTCTCCATGCCAGAGGCAAGAGAGGCCAGCCGCGTCCCGTCAATATATCCCAGACGATATGCTATCTCTTCGATACACGCAATCTTGAGGCCCTGTCTCTCTTGAATGGAACGGACATAGTCCGTGGCCTGTTGCAAAGACTTATAGGTGCCCGTGTCAAGCCAGGCGAACCCTCGCCCCAGGATCTCCACCTTGAGCTGACCCCGCCTCAGATACTCCAGATTCACATCAGTGATCTCCAGTTCCCCGCGGGCCGATGGTTTGAGCCCCTCGGCTATCTCTATCACATCGTTATCATAGAAATAGAGCCCGGGGACCGCATACTTGGACCTCGGCTTTGCAGGTTTTTCTTCAATGCGCGTGACATTGCCATCTCCGTCAAACTCCACCACTCCATAGCGTTCGGGGTCCTGGACCGGATACCCGAAAATTATCCCCCCCCTTTCAAGCCTCGCGCACCTCCGGAGAATATCGGGGAGCCCGTGTCCGTAAAAAATATTGTCCCCCAGCACCAAAGCCACTTTGTCCTGACCTATAAATTCCTTGCCAATAATAAACGCCTGGGCCAGGCCCTCGGGCCGGGGCTGCTCCGCATAGGAAAATGCCAGACCCAGCTGACTTCCATCTCCCAGGAGTTCGCGGAATCTCGGGAGATCCTCCGGCGTGGAGATGATCAAAATGTCCCGGAGTCCTGCTAACATGAGCACCGAAAGGGGGTAATAGATCATTGGCTTGTCATAGATAGGCATCAACTGTTTGCTGACCACTCTCGTAATCGGATACAAACGGGTTCCCGAACCCCCTGCCAGTATAATTCCTTTCATGATCTCTCAACCTTCCCTTGATTTTTTCGC
>JAOZOW010000095.1:0-6380 GCA_029933075.1 Deltaproteobacteria bacterium
TGGGTGAGCTTGTTCGCGTGATCGTATTTGACAGGTATCCGCGAGAGGAGAAAAGGGAGCCCTGCGTGCTGATAAATCCAGAGCTTGTCCTTGGAGAGGGCGAAATTGTCCGCGAAGAGGCCTGTCTGAGCGTCATCGACTTTTCCGCTGAGGTGAGCCGCAAGGCCCAGGTGAAGGTTCGAGGCGTGGACCGCCATGGAAAGCCAATGGAAATAGATGCCGAGGGGGTGTTGGCCAGGTGTCTTCAGCATGAGATTGATCATCTAAACGGGGTGCTCTTTTTTGATCATATCAGCAGCCTAAAAAGGGCTCTTTATAAGAAAAGATTGAAGAAAATACTGAAAAACCGGGGAAAGGAATAGCCCCGGATGGGCTTCAAATGATGCCGGAGCCAGGGAAGAATCGTCGAAACAGAGAACCGCTGCCCCCGCGTCCCCGGATTATTTTTATGGGCACCCCGCTTTTTGCCGTCCCGGCGTTGAGGGCCCTTGTGGAAGCCGGGCATCATATCCTTGGAGCAGTAACCCAGCCGGACAGGCCGAAGGGAAGAGGCCGCAGGCTGATGCCTTCGCCTGTGAAGGAAGTTGCCTGCGAGTATGGAATCGAGGTGCTTCAGCCTGAAAAGGCATCCGCTCCTGCATTCTGTGAAATCATACGCGGGAAAAACCCGGATCTGATAATTGTAGTGGCCTTTGGCCAGATCCTGAAACGCTCCCTCCTGGATATTCCCGGCTGGGGGGCGATCAACATCCACGCCTCCCTTTTACCTAAATACCGAGGCGCTGCGCCCATACATTGGGCCATCCTCAATGATGAAAACGAGACCGGGTTGACCGCAATACGCATGGATGAGGGGATGGATACTGGCCCCATACTCATGCAGGAGGCTATTCCCATCATGGAAAACGAGACCGCCGGTCACCTTCATGACCGACTGGCCCGCCTTTCAGGGGACTTTCTTCTTAGAACCTTGGAAGGTCTCATAGAGAGTCGTTTGAGGGAGGTGCCTCAGGATCATCGGAAGGCCTCTTATACGGGGAAGATCGATCGCAGTATGTCGGTGATCCAGTGGGATCAACCTGCAAAGGCCATTTCCGCCTTCATGCGCGCACTGGATCCCTGGCCCGGAGCTATGAGCGAATTCAGAGGTAGGAATATAAAGTTTTTCTCGCCTAAGGTGCTCGATGAACGAGCGGGTCCCACTCATCCCGGGCGCATTAGGGGCTGCGGGGAAGAGGGATTGATGGTGGAGACGGGCGAGGGGCTCCTGGTTGTAAGAGAGCTTCAGGCACCGGGAAGGAAGCGGCTTGGGGCTGCGGAGTTCCTGCGGGGATTTCCCATGGACCCGGGGGCCTTGCTGGGTCGATGATTTATAGCAATCCGTCAGAATGCCCCAGCCTTTAGGGTGGAAATCTCCACCATCCCTTCATGGGTCGAGATGCCAATTATGCCAAGAGCACTGGCCTTACAGGCCCTGAACAGCTCGGGTCATACTCCTGGCTCCACGGAACGGTATCTGGAGCGAGCGTTTGAAACAGAGCCCCGGTTAAGCCCACGGGATAGGGCCTTTGCAGTCCATCTGGTCCAGGGAGTCCTCAGATGGCGACTCCGCCTGGATTGGATCGTCCAAAAGTACGTCCGCTTTCCTTTCGAAAAGATCGAGCCCGCCATTTTGAATATCCTCCGCATCGGCCTGTACCAAATCTTCTATATGGATAGGGTCCCGGATTCCGCTGCAGTAAATGAGGCGGTAAAACAGGCAAGATCCATAGGCCCCCGGCATGTGGCAGGGTTTGTCAATGGTATCCTGAGGCAGGTTTGTAGAGAAAAAGATGCTCTCGCTTTTCCAGATCGCAAGGAAGATGAGGTGCAATATCTCTCTCTGTTCTATTCCTATCCGGTCTGGCTGGTGGAGATGTGGATGCAGGAACTTGGTGTAGAGGCCACGGAAAGACTCCTTGAGGCGGGCAACCGAATCCCGGAGCTGGTTGTAAGGGTCAATCGACTGCGTATAGACAGGGGGGATCTAATCAGGCGACTTTCCCAAGAAGGAATCGAAGGGGGGAAAACCCTGTTTTCGCCCGACGGCATTCGTATTCACCGATTAAAGGGTCGGGTGACGCGTCTCAAGGCATTCAGGGAGGGATTATTCCAGGTGCAAGGAGAAGCTGCTCAGGTGTGCGCTCACCTGATTGCTCCTCGGAGCGGAGAATCAGTGCTGGATCTGTGTGCAGGGATAGGGGGCAAATCCACGCATATGGCAGAACTCATGGGAGGGGCCGGGAGGATCATTGCCCTTGACATGGATTGCAGCCGCCTGCTAAGGCTGAAGCAGAGCGCTGCCCGTCTCAGTATCGCCTGCATCCTGCCCTTAGCGGCGGATGCTACAGGGGAGCTCTCATCCCTGTTTACAGTTCCATTTGACAGGATTTTGGTGGACGCGCCCTGCTCAGGCCTTGGCGTGATAGCCAGGCACCCTGATGGGAAATGGATGAGGAGCAAGGAGGATATTGAGCGTCTTTCTCGGATTCAGAAACGGATATTAAATGCGGCAGCCCCTCTTCTTCGAAAGGGTGGAAAGCTACTCTATGTGACTTGCACCATTTCAGCGAAAGAGAACGAAGAGGTTGTTCGCCATTTCCTTGAGACTCGCAGGGATATGGCCCTTCAGAATCTGAGAGAAAAGGCTCCCACTTGGGCAAAAGCTCTTATTGATAAGGAAGGCTTCTTGAGAGCCTACCCTCATGTTCACGGATTGGACGGCTTTTTCGGCGCACTGTTTGTAAAGAAGATGAGATGAAGAGGTCACGGACCATATGCCTGTGGAGGAGGGTCGATCAGGGATGGTTCTAAAACATTTCCCAGGAGGTCTCACATGAAAAAGATAGCGCCCTCTATTCTTTCGGCCGATTTTTCCCGCCTGGGCGAGGAGGTTAAAGCAGTGGAAAAGGCGGGCGCGGACTATATCCATATTGACGTTATGGATGGTCACTTTGTGCCCAATATTACAATCGGCCCCATGATAGTTGAGGCTGTTAAGAAGATAACCAGTTTGCCTCTGGATGTGCATCTTATGATATCGGATCCGGACAGGTATATCGACGAGTTTGTGGAGGCAGGGGCAACACTGATTACCGTGCATGCTGAAACAGTGAACCATCTTCACAGGACCATCCAGTACATCAGAGAGAAGGGTGCGGCCCCGGGCGTTGCCCTTAATCCCGCTACCCCTTGGGAGATGCTTGAATACGTCCTTGGTGATCTCGACATGGTTCTCCTGATGACGGTCAACCCAGGTTTTGGGGGGCAGAGATTTATCCCCCAAGTATTACCCAAAATCGAGAAGCTGAGAAGCAGGATCGACGATGGTGACCTGGACGTTGATATTGAGGTGGATGGAGGTATCGGCCCTGATACTATCGGGAGGGTTTCTGCTGCCGGTGCTGACATATTTGTGGCAGGGTCGGCTATTTTTGGGAGTGGGTCTTACAAAGAGACCATTCGCCTGATGCGAGAACGTATGTAATATTAATCCCTGTCCAAAGAAGCAAACTTACAACATGATTTTAAGAGGAGAAGGGTTTTTCCTTGGTTAAGTTTTTGAAATAATTGAGGCTGAATCCAGGGTTAATTCTATCTTGGACATTAGTGATGTAATACGATGTAATATACAGAATGACGGGCAGAGAGGGGAGGAGAGTTTGACTATAGGAAAGGGTGGTGGTATAAATAATTCATTGAAACAGGTGGGCGGAGGGATGGCCGAGTGGTTTAAGGCGGCGGTCTTGAAAACCGCTGTCCCGCAAGGGACCGTGGGTTCGAATCCTACTCCCTCCGCCAGTACTACCGGTTAGCGAAAAGGCGAAAGATATTTTTGGTGCGGAGAGATGGCCGAGCTGGCTGAAGGCGCTCGCCTGCTAAGCGAGTGTAGGGTTAAAAGCCCTACCGAGGGTTCGAATCCCTCTCTCTCCGCCAAATTGTTCCCTCCCTGGTATCTATCACTTCGATACCCATTGCCCTCAGCTGCTCGCGCAATCGATCTGCCTCTTTCCAGTCCCTTCTTTTTCTCGCCTCGGTGCGCTTGTTGATCAGGGCTTCCACTTCTCTGTCTATCTTCGGAGGCTCAAGATCCATCACGCCAAGCACCGAGTTCACTCTTTCCATGGCCTTGAGTACCTTTTCTTTGTCTCCCGTCGAGAGGCCGCTGCGGTCCATGATGGCATTAATCCTGTGTGTAAACTGGAAAAGAGCGGCAAGGGCAGGCGCTATATTGAAGTCATCATCCATGGCTTCAACAAAGGTGCGCCTGGCATCATAGATAATTTGGTCCATGTCCTGCTGCGGCGGACCGAGGGGGCAGTAGTGGACCTTTTTTATGAAGTTATCCAGATTGGAGACCGTCTTTTTGGCAGTGTCCAGCTTGTTCCAGGAGAAGGCGAGAGGTTTGCGATAGTGATGACTGAGGAGCCAGTATCTGATCACCCGTCCTCCATAACCTTTTTCGATAATCTCCCTTATGGTATATGTTCCTTCAGATGAGCTGGACGCCTTCTTTCCATCGATGGTGACGAGCTCGCTGTGAAGCCAGTAGTTGTTGGGCTGCTTTCCGGTGACCGCCTGGCTGATAGCGATGACATTTTCGTGGTGGGGGAATATCAGATCAATGCCGCTGGTGTGAATATCATATGTCTCACCGAGGAATTTCATGGCTATGGCAGGGCATTCCAGATGCCAGCTTGGCCTGACATTTCCCCATTGCGTCTGGAAATAAATACCTTTTTTGAGCTCCATCAGTGTAGCTCTTTTAAGCAGGGTGAAATCCCGCGGGTTCTCCTTTTCATATCGCCCTAAATCCACCGTTTTACCCAGTCGGATCTTTTTAAGATCAATGCGGGAAAGTTTGCCGTACTCCTTGAACCTCGATATATCGAAATACACCGAGCGCAGCTTTTCATAGGCATACCCTTTTTCCATCAGTTTCTGTGTGAGCTCAATCATATATTCCACATGATCACTTGCCCTGGGGTATGCGGAAGCCCGTTTGATATTCAGTGTGTCAAGATCTCTGAGAAACTCCTGATAATATCTCTCCGTGAAATTTTTAAGAGGTTCTCCCGTCCTCTCCGCCTCTTCGATGGTCCTGTCATCCAGGTCCGTCACATTCGTAATCAGGGTGACCTCATATCCCCTGGACTCGAGGTATCTGCGCATCAGGTCAGCGAAGATATATCGCCGGCATTCCCCGATGTGGATGAGCCTGTAAAGGGTCGGGCCACAGGAATAAATGGAGACACGGTTTTCCTCGCATGGGACAAATTCCTCCTTTTTCCTGGCGAGGGTGTTGTAAAGGAACAATCCCGTCCTTTTTTTGTCCACAAAAAGCGGTGTGCTAAGGTATCTTTCCCCTCCGTCAGGGAGGATCACCACGATCCGACCCTTTTCCATATCCTGAGCGAGCTTGAGGGCTACCGCCAGGGCTGCCCCGGAGCTCATGCCAGCAAGAATTCCCTCCTTTTTGGCAAGTAGTCTGGATGTATAAAAGGCCTCATCGTCCTCTATATTGATGATCCGGTCCGCTCGATCTCTGTCGAATATGCCGGGGCGGTAGGACTCCTTCATGTTTTTCAGACCCTGGATTTTGTGCCCCAGATAGGGTTCTACCCCAACTATTTTGACATGGGGCCCCAGTTCCTTCAGGCGTCTGGAAAGCCCCATAAGGGTGCCTGTGGTACCGATGGCCGATACCACCATGTCTAATTGGCCCCCTGTCTCTTTCCATATTTCATTGGCTGTGCCCCGGTAATGGGATAGCCAGTTTGCATCGTTATTGAACTGGTCGGCAAGCCAGTACCTCTCCGGCTCCTCCCTGACAATGTTATACACAAATTCTATCGCACCATCTGTTCCAAGACGTGCAGGTGTGAATTTCAGGTCTGCGCCCATGGCCTTGAGGATTTTTTTCCTTTCCTCGCTGACAGCTTCGGACATCACCAGAAGAATGCGGTAGCCCTTGACTGCCGCAACCAGAGATAGCCCTATACCGGTATTGCCGCTTGTGGCCTCGAGAATCACCTTGTCTTTTGTGAGTTCGCCATTTTTTTCCGCTTCTTCAATCATGTGAAGGGCGGGCCGGTCTTTCACCGATCCTCCCGGATTAAAGGACTCCAGTTTTGCAAGAATCTCCACTCCCCTTTTCGGGCTGAGCTTTGTGAGAGAGACCAGCGGAGTGTTCCCGATTCTATCTAAGATGTTATGATATTTTTCCACCATAGGTTTTAAATCTTTTACCTGATGAAACAAAGACAATGAAGTAACCTATAGCAATATGCTTTCTTTTGCAATACCTTAGGATCGATCCGGGCCTGAACCTTCCCTATTTT
>JAOZOW010000095.1:6480-9394 GCA_029933075.1 Deltaproteobacteria bacterium
TCCAGAGAGGTAAGGGAGCTTATTGAAAAAGAGAGACCGGAGGTGATCAATCACCATGCCGCCCAGATCAGCGTGCCCGACTCAGTGGTAGATCCGATCCTGGATGCCGATATCAATATCAAGGGGCTGTTGAATCTCCTGGAATCCGGCGTTAAAAGCGGGATGGGTAAGTTTATTTTCATCTCTTCAGGGGGGGCCATATATGGGGAGGCCTCGGAATTTCCTACTTCCGAGGACTACCCTCCGCAGCCTCTTTCGCCTTATGCGATATCCAAATACGCGTCTGAAAAATACCTGGCCTATTACCGACACCAGTATGGCCTGGACTATACGGTTTTGCGTTATGCTAACATATATGGCCCCCGCCAGATCCCCCACGGAGAGGCGGGTGTCGTGGCAATTTTCATGGACAATCTCATCAATGGCCGGACATCAACCATATATTGTTTTCCGGAGGATGATGAGGGCATGATCCGCGATTACTGCTATGTGGGCGATGTGGTAAAGGCCAACCTGAGGGCTCTTGAAGCAGGTTCCGGCGAAATGTATAATATAGGAACGGGCTTGGGTACCAAGACAGGAGATCTATATCAGATCATTTTTGAATCCTTCAGGGAACTGAATCCAGATGTGGACGCGGGGTTGAAAACCCCGGGAAGAGAGAGAGCGAGGCCGGGCGATATCTCTAAAAGCTGCCTTCTGGTCCGGAAAGCACGCGTCTCTTTCGGGTGGGCCTTCGAGACGGATCTTGCGGATGGCATCCGCAAGACGCTTTTATGGCGCCTGAACAGAGCCTGATGGGAAAATGAAAATCTTTTTCCCAGGGCCCCCTTGACATTTACTCGTGGGGCATTAACTTTTTCTAATTAAACCATGTGGTTCCTGGATCACTCGCTCACTTTTTTGGGTGGGCGTTTCAATAAAAAATTCAGACCAGGAGGAGATAGTGAAGATGAAAATTAGACCGTTACATGATCGTGTCGTTGTAAAAAGGATAGAAGAAGAGGAAAAGACACAGGGGGGAATCATCATCCCCGACACGGCAAAGGAGAAGCCCCAGGAGGGCAAGGTCATAGCCGTTGGTGATGGCAAGGTAAATGAGAAGGGAGAGCGGTTGCCCCTGGACGTGAAAAAGAACAACCGGGTCCTTTTCAGCAAATACGCTGGCAGTGAGATCACCATTGACGGTGAGGAATACCTTATCATGAGAGAGGACGATATTATCGCCATCGTGGAATAGAGGGCTATGAATCTGTTCAGTCGTTGCGCATAATACTATTTCAAGGAGGATATTGAGTATGGCAAAAGAGATTAAGTACGACGTAAAGGCCAGGGAATCAATCCTAAAGGGGGTTGATACCCTTGCCAATGCCGTCAAGGTCACTCTTGGTCCGAAGGGTCGGAATGTAATCCTGGAGAAGTCCTTCGGAGCGCCCAATATTACCAAGGATGGGGTTACCGTGGCAAAAGAGATCGAGCTGGAAGAGAAGTTCGAAAATATGGGCGCGCAGATGGTCAAAGAGGTGGCCTCCAAGACATCAGACGTGGCGGGTGACGGTACTACCACCGCCACGGTCCTGGCTCAGTCCATATATCGTGAGGGATCAAAGCTTGTGGCTGCCGGCATGAACCCCATGGCACTGAAGAGGGGGGTAGAGAAGGCCGTAGAAGTGGCAATCGAGGAATTAAAGAAATTGTCCAAGCCTACCAAGGACCAGGAGGAGATCGCACAGGTGGGGACCATTTCGGCCAATAATGATGACACCATAGGCAATATCATCGCCGAGGCCATGAACAAGGTAGGGAAGGAAGGCGTCATCACGGTTGAAGAGGCAAAGAGCATGGATACCACCCTTGAGGTGGTGGAGGGGATGCAATTTGATCGCGGATACCTTTCGCCCTACTTTGTGACAAATCCCGAGAAAATGGTGGCCGAGCTGAGTGAGCCCTATATTCTTTTGCATGAGAAAAAGATCAGTGGCATGAGAGATCTGATCCCTATCCTTGAGCAGATCGCCAAGATGGGGAGGCCGCTTCTCATCATTGCCGAGGACGTGGAGGGAGAAGCCCTTGCCACCTTGGTGGTCAACAAGCTGAGAGGTACGCTTCAGGTGGCCGCGGTCAAGGCCCCCGGGTTTGGTGACCGTAGAAAGGCCATGCTCGAAGACATCGCAATACTTACCGGTGGGCGGGTCATATCCGAGGATTTGGGGCTCAAGCTGGAGAATGTGACTTTGAATGATTTAGGTACTGCCAAGACCATCAATATCGATAAAGACAATACCACGATCGTTGATGGTGGAGGGAAGCGGAGCGATCTCGAGGCGCGGGTCAAACAGATCCGGGTCCAGATAGAAGAGACAACTTCCGATTATGATCGGGAAAAGCTCCAGGAAAGACTGGCAAAGTTGATCGGCGGTGTTGCTGTGATCAATGTAGGGGCAGCAACGGAAATTGAGATGAAAGAGAAGAAGGCAAGGGTAGAGGACGCTTTGAATGCCACAAGAGCGGCTGTGGAAGAAGGCATTGTGCCCGGTGGCGGTGTGGCCCTTGTCAGAACACTGCCTGCGTTGCGTAAATTGACACTTGAAGGTGAGGAGCAGGCGGGGGTCAATATCGTCATGAGGGCCCTGGAAGAGCCGCTGCGCCAGATAGCCGGGAATGCCGGTGCCGAGGGCTCAGTGGTGGTGGAAAAGGTGAAAGAGGGCAAGGGCTCCTTTGGTTTCAATGCAGAAAAGGGAGAGTATGAAGATCTATTGAAGGCAGGGGTTATAGACCCCGCAAAGGTCACGAGATTCGCTCTTCAGAATGCTGCCTCTGTGGCTTCCCTGCTGATAACCACGGAGGCCATGGTTGCCGAGAAGCCGGAGGAAAAAGAGCAAATGCCCGGGATGCCTCCTGGAGGCGGCATGGG
>JAOZOW010000096.1 GCA_029933075.1 Deltaproteobacteria bacterium
GGATTGACCTGCATCTGGCCAATCCCCTCAATCTGATACTCGATGGGATCCTCTCTGGGGATGATGTTAATGTCCGCATTATTGATGGTGGAAAGGGCCGCATAAAGGGTGGTAGTTTTACCGCTCCCCGTGGGCCCGGTCACCAAGATGATCCCGTGAGCAGAATGAATCAGCCGGTCAAAATTGCTCATGAGACTATCCGGCATGCCAAGTTGGGTGACACGGCGAAGGACCTGGGTCTTATCGAGGAGGCGCAGGACTACCCGCTCACCAAAGGCTGTGGGAATGGTGGACGCACGGACATCGATCTTCTTCCCAGCGATTTTTATCTCAATTCTTCCATCCTGGGGCAATCTCTTTTCTGCAATATTCATCCCGGCCATTATTTTCAGGCGGGAGATGAGGGCTGATTGAACATGCTTGGGCGGCGTTAGGCGGTCGTAAAGGATGCCGTCAATCCGATACCTAATCCTGACCCTGCTTTGGGTGGGCTCGATATGGATGTCGCTTGCCCGCTCCTTAACTGCCTGGGAGAGCATTAGATTAACCAGCTTTATGATGGGTGCGTCGCTGGTGTCTTCCAGGAGATCCACGGTATCTTCTATTTGTGAGATGATACGATTCGTATCCTCCTCGTGCATGTCTTCAATTACCTGTTCGGCCGAATCGCGGCTCATATCATATGCCGCATTTATGGCGGCCAGGATGGCGGAAATGGGTGCGATCCTGACCCCCGAGCTTTCCATCCCCAGAAGGAGTCTCAGATCATCTACCGGTTGAAAGAGGAGGGGATCATTCACTGCAATGAAAGTGGCATCCGGCGTCCGTACAGGCACCATCCTGTGCCTCTTGAGGAACTGTATCGGCACCCTGTCCGTAAACTCCGTGGCGAGTTCTTCCAGGGGCAGCGTTGGGGTAAAGGGAAAGTGAAAATGGGCGCTGAGGGCCTTGAGCAGGTCCATTTCAGATATAGCCTTTTGTCTGAGGAGGATCTCCCCTATTCGTCCCCCCTTTTCCTGCTGAGTCTCAAGAGCATGGTTGAGTGCATCATCTGTAAGGCCGCAGGCCTCTCTGAGTATTTGACCGAGGAGTTTCATGGATTGCTTTGGCCTATCTGAATTGTTTCGAGTGTAACATCCATTTGCTTCGTTTGATGTGGGGATCGATTCCCTTACCTTTCCAATTTCTACCTGTCGGAAGGTTTTTCCCTTTTGTACATTTTTATGACCCCTTCCCTGATTTTCTCTATCTCCTCTCTTTTTTCCTCATAGACCTTTTTTGCCTCTGATGGATTTTCAACAATATGGGGCGTGATAAAAATGAAAAGATTGGTCTTTGCATCTGACCGTGACTTTGATTTGAAAAGGTTCCCCAGAAGGGGGATGTCTCCTAGCACCGGGACCTTGTAGGTCGAGGCATTGAGTGTCTTGTCTATGAGGCCCCCGATCACCAGTGTCTGGCCATCTTTGATGATCACGGTAGTTTTGGCGGAGCGCTTCAGGGTAGTGGGAAGTCCCAGCGTGGTATCGTCGGACACCTGTGAGACTTCCTGTGAGAGCTTGAGGCGGACGAAACGGTCCTGGTTGATCTGGGGCGTTATCTTGAGGGTCACACCCACATCCTTGAATTCATAGTTGCTGAAATCCAGGTTCCCCTCTGTCCTCTCTTGTCTGGTCAAAAATGGAATATTGTTGGCCACCACTATTTCCGCTTCCTCGTTGTCTGTGGTCATGATCTGCGGTGTGGAGAGGATGTGCACATCCGCGTCGTTCTGTAACGCACGGACAACAGCGCTGATGTTAGGAAACTGTATGCCTCCAATGGTGATGGTATCACCCAGTACCCCCAGGGAAAATCCACTGGGCATGGCGTTGGACATGAGGGGATCGGAAGGAATAGACGCTCCGAAGATACCGATTTTTCGTCCCCTATGGCTGCCTGTAGTATCTCCTCCCTGCCACTGGACTCCCAGTGCGAACTCCTTGTTCAGGCTTACTTCCATCAGGAGCGCTTCGATGTAAACCATCCGGCGCGGCACGTCTAACTTGCGTATCACATCTTCAAGGACCCGGTAGTCGGCCCTGCCAGCGGTGATGACCAGAGAGTTGGTAGCTTTATCGGGCACGATTTTTACTCCCTTGGAGATCACCGGCACTTTGCCTTTCTTTGCCTCTGTTCCTTGTTGTGTGGGGATGGCGCTCAACACCTTTGCCAGTTCTTCGGCATTGGCGTTCTGGAGGTAATATACCCGTATGTCACCCTCTCCTTTAGGTCTTTCCTTGTCCAGCAGCTCTACGAGGCGTTTGATCTTAAAGGTGTCGTCTTCTGATGCCAGGATTATCACCGTATTGGTCCTTTCGTCAGGCACGACCCTGACAAGCGGTCTGAGGGCGACCCCTTTTTTGGTTCTGGTTGGTGACCTTTGGAAAACCATGTTTAACGATTTGGCCATAACAGTTGCAGTGGCATGTTCCAGAGGAATCACGGATATCTCTTCGCCTATGCCCTCCACATCGATCGCTTCAATAATTCGCATGAGTCGCCGGATATTGGAGAGCACGTCCGTTACGATCAACATGCCAGCAGGGGGATAGGAGACCACAACACTGCTCTTGGAGACAAGGGGGCTGAGGGTCTTCTTCAAGCGGTCGGGATCGGCATATTTGAGAGGAATCAACTGTGTCACTACCCTATCTTCGGGGCTTATGACCACCTTTTCTAATCTTGTTTCAATTTCCTTGGATCTCGCCTGTACCGCGGGCACTATTTTGATGATATTTCCGGCAGGTACGGTTGTATACCCATGAACCTCCAGCACGGATTCAAAGACCTTGTACGCCTGTTTAACAGAAATCTTTGTAGGGGAGAGAATTGTCACCTTTCCTCTAACCCCCTTATCAACGACAAAATTTTTTCCTGTAAGTTCACTGATGAATTTTATGAAAACCCCGATGTCCACGTTGTCAAAATCAATAGTTACATAGCGGGAATCTTTTTCCGTCTCCTCATGGGTCGAGCTTTCTTTCATAGGCTTTTCCGGGGGATTGGGTCTGGCAACAGACCTCCTTTTCCCCGGTGCGACTCTTGGAGCAGCGGGGGCTACGCCTTTCTCCCCTGCCACCCTGGCTCCCAGTGTGTATGAGTGATCGATTAAGAGCCCGAATCCGGTTAGGAGAATGAAGAATGCCATCCCGATTGTTTTTTTCTGTTTCATTGTGCTTGCTCCGACACTCTGGATACCCGGCTCAAGGCCCCGGCCCGCATTCTGCGAGAGCCTTCTTGCAGCAAGAAAGAAGCCCTGAAAATCCACCCGTCATGATTCCGGCGCTGCAAGTTCTTAGCTGTGTGGTACCTTCTTGAAGTATTCGTGCCCTAGGGTTTCCCGAAAAGCTCAAAATGCGCGACGCATTTTGGCGCGGGTAGTTTTCGTCCTCCGATCCCCTACAATTGTCTCAAACCGGCGCGAACCCTTGATGCTTTCAAGATCCGGGTCGCGCCGCGCCCATTCCCTTACAGCTTCTTCGAGACTGACCGCCTTTTCAAGATTAGAGAGGCTATGTTCGGTATCGTGGGAAAGTGCAAAGAGACAGGCCAAGTTATAATAGGGATCTGCGTATCCGGGGCTCACCCGGGCTGCCTTCTCAAAACTCTTCCGTGCAGAGGTAAAATCCCCCTCCCGGAGATAAATCACTCCCAAGTTATTGATGGCGTCGGCAAACCGGGGATCCCTCTTTATAACCTGCCTGTAAACCCGCTTTGCTTCCTTGAGTCGCCCCTGTCGCTGAAAGGACCTTGCCTTTTCATATAGTTTTCTAAGGCTCAGGTCAAATACCGATGGCCGAGCTTTCACGCCAGGCATTCTCCGCCCTGTGGGAGCCTGCTTCTCCCGGGCGGAATAATGAAGGACCAAGAAGGCACCCGCCAGAGAGATAAAGATAAGGGCAAGTATCAGGCTCCCCCTCCATATGGAGGTATCCATTATTCCGGCCCTTTTACTTACAGTAGCCAGCATGCCCCGGTAGCTGAACGATTGGGACTCCCTTTCTCTCTGGGCCTTTTTAAGTGCCTCGTGAATGTAGCTCATGTCAATCTACCAGCTGGTAGAGGAGTGCCCTTGTTTGAGGGCCCACAATGCCGTCAGCCATTAGGCCGAAATCCTTCTGAAATTGCAGCACCTCATGAAATGTGGGACCGTCATAGATATTTGTGGGCTCTACAGTATACCCCATCTTCCTCAATGCGGTCTGGATCTCCAGGACCTCCGGGACATACATGCCCTTCTTCAAAAATAGGTAGCGGTTTTTGTAAGGATACACCCACGAGATCTCCCTGGTACCGTATCCTATCAGCACATCTTCCGCCACCAAACGATCCTTGCCGGCTGCATTCGTAACCAGGGCCTTACCCGCGTCCAGTCCCCGCACAACAAGATAGCACCGGGCAGGACTGGCTGAAGTGCCGGGACACTCAGGTACTTTGATCCTGAAAGGTTTCTTGAACCTGAGATAGTATTCCGGTCCTAAGGCCATAGTGATCAGGCCAGCGTTGACCTCGGCGCTATCTCTCCCCTGCTCGATCCTCTTCGATTCAAACAGCCGGAAAAGTGCCGCGAGGCTTTCGGCATGGTCCAGGAACAGGCCCGCAGGCTTTTGACTCGCGGGCAGGCGAGGCTGTTTCGGATGTGGTGGGGCCGCTGGCAGGGCTGAAACAGTATCATTGCTTCCAATGATTCGCAATATATCCTGCCTGAAATTCCATCCGGCAAGAGCTATCGTCATAATGAGCAGTGCGAGGAGTGCCGTCAACACCCCCGCCCTTGCGCGGGATATTGGAAGGGCAGCAGGTTCCGACATGCTCTCCCCTTTGATGTCCTGCCAGGCCTTTCGTATGATCCTGCCGGATATGGTCTGAGATTCTTTGGCATAGGCTATCAGCAAGGCTCGATCGCATATGGCATTGATCCGCCTGGGGTTTCCTCTGGATAAGGAGTAGAGCCGGGCAAAGGCATCCTTCGTGAATTTGATCTCCCCTTTGCTTCCACCTACTACCAGGCGGTGCCGGACATACCCCTCAACATCCTTTTGCCTAAGAGGACTGAGATGATAGCGCACGGTGATTCGCTCCTCCAGCTGCTTGAGCGGAGGAGTGGAAAGGAGCCGTAAGAGCTCGGGTTGCCCCACGAGCACTATCTGGATCAGCTTTTCTCTGTCTGTTTCCAGGTTGGAAATCATCCGCACCTGCTCCAGCGCCGTGCGGGAGAGATTCTGAGCCTCATCGATCAAAAGGACGGCATTGCCGCCTCGGCTGAATGTGGTGAGCAAAAATCGGTTGAGCAGGTCTATGTACTCCTTCTTACTGTGGAATGTCGGGTCTGCATCCATACCGAATTCCTGGAGAATGCTTCTGAGGAGTTCGATGTCTGAGATATATGAATTCAATACGAGGGCGCTCCTAATGGAGCTATCCAACTGGTTCAGGAGGGCACGGCACAGGGTGGTTTTGCCCGTGCCAATACCGCCGGTGATGAGGATGAACCCTTTCCTCTCATTGATGCCGTATAGCAGGTGGTCCATGGCCTCTCTGTGGTGTGGACTGAGGAAGAGGTACCGTGGATCCGGCGTCAGGTTGAAGGGATTTTCGTTCAAGCCGAAATAAGAAGTATACATGTGCCCCTAGGACTATCTGATCCTGTAATTGATGGTAATGGGAGCGTTTCTTCGGGTGAGTTCCACGGATATGGGAGCCCCCGATTTGAGTTCCTGGTACAGGGCCACCATGTCATCGGTGGTTTTAATGGGCTTACCGTTTATTTTCCTTATTATATCCCTGCTCCTTAGTCCGAGCCGGGAAAAAATCGAACTACGCCCTATCCTTGCCAAAACTAGGCCGTCCGGCCTGCCCTCCTTGAAATGAGGCCGTATCCTGACCTGGGAGAGGAGCTTGTTCACATCCTTCAAAGAGGCCTCAATGGCTTTTCGGTTGATGGTGATGTTTTTTGTGCTCGTTGAGGTAGCTGCCTTTGACCTTCCTGTTTCATACGGAAGGGAAGAAGGTTCTTTCATGATGAGGATTTCGTCTCTGCCGCCAGCCCTGAGTACCACCTTCCCCCTAAGGATCTTTTTGATGACAGCCTCCTGAACGCTGTCTCCTTCCCTGAAAAGGCCTTGTTTGTTGGTGCCCTTTTCCTTTATCACTGCGTAGGTGTTGAACTTTCCGCCTGTCGCTGTTCCCAGGAGAACGATGTCCAGGGAAGTGGGCTCAAGGGCTTCTACTTTCGCCATGTCTGCCCCCGCGGCTGCCTTTTGAGGAGCACCGAAAAGGTTGCGCTGGGCGATGACCCTGAAGTCGGGAAGGTGGGATTGCCTGCGGAGGCGTGTGCCGGGTGTCTCAGGCAGAACAACCACCCCCGCATCTACCTGCCTGAGGTGGGCCCCGACCACCCTGTAGAAGATATCGGTTCCCAGGTACACCATCAAAGACAAGGCTACCACGTTTATCAGTATGGAGTAAGATCTCTTCATATCATCCCGTGATCCTGAATCGGGGTTTGCGCAGGGTGCCGCTTATGACGAAACGTAGTCTTACCCTTTTGCTCCGTTTTCCTATGGTCGCTATAGCTCCCTGTAAATTTCCTCTGTTGTTTCGAACATTTCCCGCGGCCACCAGGGTACCCCTAAGATCGACCCTGCTTTGGAGAAGATCTGTTGCCAAGTTGATATTGCCGGACAATGTGGCTCGAATTACTCCGCCTAGGAGTTCGGCATGGGAGAGGCGGATTACATCTTTTTCAAGCGAGAAACCGAGCAGAAGCTTACTGAAATCCAGTGTGTTCATGCCGAGTATGGGCTCTGAAAGCCCAATACTGCCCTCCTCCAGGGCCAGGTTTGCCTGCCCCCTTCCGTATCCCAGTGAACCATAGGTTCTGCTGTAAGTGGCATTACCGGTAAGACGCCCTTTAATGCTCCGCCCGCTCAGCTTCAAGAGGCAGGTGTATTCATCCATGCGCAGGTCCGTGAATTCAAGTGATGCTGTGAAGCCCCTTTCCCCTTTCCGGGGCTTAAGCTTGCCTTCCACTCGGCCCCCGTAAGCGATGAGACGAAATCCGTACTCGGGCCTGCCTCGCAGCAGAGCACCGATACGGGGCCGGATGATTGCGTTCTCTGCTGCGAATGGAATCGTGCGGGGGTCGGACGTTGATACCAATCGTGCCTGGTGGAGGCTGATACCGGGTGGAAAGCATGGATCAATGGACTCGAAAGTCAGGATGTATGCGGGGGAGATTCTTTGGAGGTTTTTCTGGAGGTATTGGCCGAGGGCTTCTGAAGGAAACCGGTAATAGAGGAATCCCGATGCCAGAATAAGCACATAGAGGGCGTATGCCAGGAATTCCGCTTTTTTCTTTGTACTGGGCTTCATGCCACCAAAACCGTTGTGCTGGACAATTAAGGTTCTATAAAAAAGAAGGAACCGATTTTATCATACCGGCCACCCGAAAACCGGCAGATCGAACCACCGCATCAGGTCTGTTTCAAGGTTATCACCTGAAGGACCGCGTCAAGGTATACTGAAGATTTTCTGTTTGTCTTTATGGAAATCCTTTTAATGCTTACCAGGTCTTTCTCTGACTCAATGCGGTGGAGATAATCCACCAGCTGAGTCAACGTGATGTTCTCCAGCTTCATTTCCACCATGGATTCTTTATATGGTCCGGTACCCTCGGAATCGGAGGGCTTCATATATTTCACGTGGTCCTTGACCCGGGCTTCTCCTGCAGCCCTGTCGAGAAATGAAAAGAGGGTAAACCCTTTGTTCCGCCTGGAAAGGGCCAGTGCGATCTCCCGGTACGCCTTTTTTCGAGCCCTGTAAGTGTTGCTCAGGGCCACCATCTCCTGGAGCCCCTCTTCCTTGGCTTTTATTCCTCTCTGAAGGCGTCTCCTAGTTTCAAAAAAAGGTAGCAGTACGAATTCCAGCAGCAGGAACAATGCAAGGGTGCATATGGCAATCGAAACAAAGTATTTTTCACGTCTTGCAAGTCTCATGATTCCTATATGCCCTGTTTAGGGCGCTGCAATTTCATTTCGAAGCGGACCTTGTTGCCTTCTCGAGTTAGATTGGCAGAGCTGATGGTCACCGAGGCGAACAGTTGGGAGCCATCAAGGGCGGTTTTTATGCTGTCCACAGTGTTGAACGTATCGGTTTTGCCAGTAATGCGCACTGTGTCTGGGTCAATGACCATCTGGGTCACTTGTACCTCCAGAGAGGGGGGTATGCGCCTTGAGATCTCTTTCAGTAGGTTGAGCACCCCTACGGTTGCTCCTGATCTAGGCTTCAATAGGGAGGATTTTTCCATCTCCATGATTCTGACCCTCATCTGTTGCACAGGATCCACGATCCTGCGGACCTCCGGAAGGGTCTCCTTGAAAACGCGCGTGATCTCCCGGTCCAGGCTGCGGTATCGTTGTCTCAAGAAGTGGTAGTCCACGACCATGTCGCATGTCAGGAGTGAAATGATGATCGCCATGAACAATGCCGCCCTTCGTAATTCCCTCCGAGCGCCCGGAAATTCCTTCTTGACGGCGAATTCATCTCTCCTGAAGTTGAAACCGTGATCCCTTTTTCGGCCCATTAGGGCCAGGGAGAGGGCGCCGTTCATCAGGGCAGGGCTCCAGCAAGATGTGGCATGCTCCGCCATGCTTAAAGTGCCATTCATTGAAAGGTCGAGCGGTTCCGCCGGAATACCCAGCAAGCGGGTTATGAGGTCGGTGGTTTCAGGATCAAGGGCGCCCGGGCCTGTCAAAAAGACCTTTTCAGGTCTGACCGGGTCATTCCTACACCACTCAAAGGCGTGTATGGTATTTTGAAGCTCTCTGCAAAGGGAGACTATCGATTTGTCAGTTTCGCCTTCGCCCCCTCCGCTCCAAACTTTTTGGTTTTGTTCCGGCAATAGTACACGGATCAGGGCGATTCGGCCCTTATTAAATAGGAACATGGTGCTTCTTTCCGTTTCCATCTCTAAGATCATTCCGCTTTCGGGGGCGCCTTCTTGCTTCAACAGCCATGAAACCGTTGAAATGCCCCTGATATCCAAGATACCAGGGTCGAGTCCTTGCTCACGGAGGCATTTCAGGTACTCAGAGAGGGACTCCTTCTTTATGCATGCAGCTAAGACCTCCCCTTGCTTGGATCGATCTGTCGGTATGAAATCCACCACCATTTCCTGAATGGCAAATGGGAGCATGGGTTCGATTTCAAAAGGAAGTGTTTGTCTGATCTTG
>JAOZOW010000026.1:0-4882 GCA_029933075.1 Deltaproteobacteria bacterium
TGTCGTGGATGAGCTGACGGGGGAATACCTTGAGGTTTCAATCCACGCCCCCGCATGGGGGGCGACGTAGACGGTCCCAGCTCGCTCTTTTGCCATTCCCAGTTTCAATCCACGCCCCCGCATGGGGGGCGACTGTCAACGTCTAACTTGTTGAATCTGAAATTATTATCTGGCCTTTTCCGCGTATATCACCCGCATGATCCATATTTTATTCAATTGTCAAAGAGCCTTTTTACAACATACTGATACCTCTTGTTAATTTTCTATGCGAAACTGCAAACAAGCATACACATGTCAATCCAGTGCTGTTCAAAGGATTCCGCCGTATTGCCAGTTTGCGAACTTCAGGTTCGCGGATTAACCTTAGACGATCAGCGGTCCGTCGGGATCATAGGATTTCTTTGCCCCTACCTGCTCTATTCTGCGCCTCCAATTTGAGCCCAAAAAATAGAATCGCAGGCTGTCTACCTCTGGATCAATCTCATCAATCAATCGCTGACGCAATACTGTCCACTGGGCTGGATCGACTTCACACTCAAAAACAGAAAATTGCACCCGCTGGCCGTAATCCTTGCAAGCTTTGGCAACCCGCCGTAAACGCCGTTGCCCTCCGGGTTCAACTATAGACACATCATAGGATACAACTACTAACATCTCTGCTCCTACTTCCAGATAAAAGGAGGATAGCCGTCGAGGTCTCCCCTCAAGTAACGTGCGAGCAACAGTGCCTGTATGAAAAATAATAATCCAACAGCAACCCTCTCTTCGATAAACGGGTGCAGTATCTCATCCTGCTTTCGCTTTTGATAGGCAACCAAGACTGTCTTTCTCGTCTCATCATCCATCAGCACCGCTCCTGACTCCATTTCTTGAAAGCCTTTCCCCCTAACCTGCCTCAGATTGATTAACGACAAGGTTAAACGGTCTGCCAAAAATGGCCTGAACTCCTCCATCATATCAAGGGCGAGACCGGGCCGGCCTGGACGATCCCTGTGTAAGAACCCAACTGCAGGATCTAATCCTACCGACTCAAGGGCGGAGCGGACATCGTGAAGCAAAAGGGTGTAAAGGAATGATAAAAGACAGTTCACGCGGTCCAATGGCGGTCTCCGATTCCGCTCTCTAAAAGTAAAATCCTCCTTCTGGGAGACAATGAGATGATCAAAGACGCTGAAATAGATATGAGCAGCCTCCCCCTCTATACCGCGCAAAACATTAAGTGAGAGGCCAGATTGCAGGCGTTCCAATGAGTGCCCTATCTTCCTTGATGCCTCTCCTACCTCCTGCGCATCCAGTTTCGCCGGGTGATCTCTCAATGCACGCTGCAGCACTGTACGGCAGTTGGCAAGCTTTCCGGTCAATACTGACCTTGCTACTTGAGCAGATGCATCCATATCATCGGCACGTCGGTATTGTTCTCGCCGCAACAGCACATTACCTGACACGGGCCCCTGAACCCTCGCAAGGAACCGCCCCTGCTCTGAAAGAAAACTGACCGCCACATCCCTCTCGGCGCAAAATCCCAAGAGGAAGGGACTGCACAGTACATTTCCAAAGCAGACGATACCTCCGATGGTGTGGATAGGGACTTGCAGTAAGGTTTTTTTCCCGGCCCTCACCACGACGGTTTCCCCTTCTTTTGAAAGGTAGGCTCCCTGGGTGGTGACGAAAAGGGTATTCAGGTGTCGTTTCATCGTAACCTTGATGCATCCTTCAGGTAAGTATCGATCGAGCGCGCCCTGTCAACTGCCTTAGGAAGACACAGGTGTTTCATAGAGCATCGCTCACATTTTTTTCCGTAGACAGGGGCTGGAGTGCTACCCGACTCAACGAGATCATGGAAACGTCTTGCGGTATCTTCGGTTTCCCGCCTCAATTTCTGGTCAAAAACTACATCCTGCCTGCGGCGGGTTCTTCCGTAAAAAAGCGCTCCTTCCGGTACCTCAACTTTCAGCATCTCTTCAAGACACATGGCCTGAGCGCATAGCTGGACCCGGTCCCAATCCTCCTTTTTAGGCCTGCCGCGCTTGTATTCCACAGGGAAAGGGAGCCACTTGGCAGCTCCTTTTTCACCGGAATCCGATCTTCGATGAAACTCTACAACATCCGCCTTGGCAATTAATCCCAACCGCAATGATCGCAGAGGCATACCGTACTCAATGCGGATATCGCCCCTTGATTGTCGGTCCGGGTCATGAACACGCTCGTGCATGATCCTCCCTTCCGCAGTGAATCGGTTCTCGGCCCACACCTGCTCGATATGGATCAAGGCGCACTGGCGCTCGCAAAAGAGCAGGTGCTGCAGCCCCGAGAGGGGGAGAAGATCGTCTTCAATGTACATTACTTGGTTTTGCCCCATTCCCTCACCCGTGAGCGGGTATGATACATTCTTTCTGTGAAACCGCCCTGCTCCAAAAAATCCTTTTCTAAGACCCGCAACTGCTGATCAAGCAGGTAGTTGGTCTGGTGAATCAAGCAGACCAAGGTATTGGCAGCCACTTCCGGAGACGATTTTTCGATATAGGTCCTATAGGTCAAATAGGACCTATTCTCCCGATAGCAAAGGCCTCGGATCTTACGGGCCTCTTGATGCTCCTTCCCCCAGAGGGGAAGCCCTTTCTGGCGGAGATAATCCTCAAAATCCAAAAGAAGTTCTTCGAGGCTCGCCCTGGCGACTCCAATCAGTTTGAGTTCGGTCTTTTTTGATGTGCCTGAAGCCATGCAACCTTCAGCGATATTCTGTTTTCCGCTCCTCGCCGCCTGAACCATCTGATCGTGGGTGCGGGAGCGCTTTGAAATATACCGGTCGCAGAACGCAACAGTCCCGTCATAGACTATTTCAGCCATCTGGTATGATTGCAGATCCCGATAACCGCCGTGGGGCGGAATGAGGTGAGGGGGATTCTTTGAGTCGACCATTTTGCGTTGTCTCCTTAATCCGTCAACTGGAAATTGAATTTGAATATCTGTAAAGAGAAATGGCCTATAACATCTCTTTCAGAGTAACGCCCTGCGGCACGTTGTCTTTATCTATGCTGACCACGTAATCGGAGAAGGCCCGGGCGGGCCTTGATTCATCCTTCCTGCGGATTTTCACCAGATCGAAAAATTTGTGGGCCGGGGCGTTGCCTAGTTTGCTCTCATGGCGGAAGATCAGGAGATTCCGGGCCGTCATCTTGCCTCGGGCAGCAGAGTGATCGTGGTCGAACATATTGATCAGGGCCTCCCAGAGAAATTTCAGATCGTCTTCGGAAAATCCGGTTTTTTCCGCGAGGTGCGCCGAGATGAAACCCTCGGCCCGATAGAGACCGTATGGGACGATGCTTTTGCGACCCATGGTCCGCTCTTTTTCCAAGTCACGCTCGTTGGTGACCGCCATTCGCGTAATGCTGATATCCAGGGGCAGTATGGGGTCAACACTGCGCGCAAAATTGAACTGAACGGGCCCTCGCACCTGCCCGCAATTGACGTCCGTGGTCATGACGGCCCCAAAGGTGCGGATATCGAAGAAGTTGTCGCACATCCAGCGGGTGATTATGCGTGCCTCTTCTTCTTTTTTAGGCAGCTTCTTTGCCGGTGGTTTTTCAATTTCGGGGTTGTTGATGTAAGCCAGCTCATGCTGCTGGTTTAACACGGCTTTTTCACGGACGTAGATTTCGTATCCCGCTTCACCCTGTTTGGCGATTTCGACGTAGTTTCGTATCTTGCGCTTCAGGCACACATCCGTAACCAGTCCGTGGTTTGTTTCCGGGTCAATACGCGGCATATTTCCTGCGTCGGGGTCTCCATTGGGGTTGCCGTTTTCCACGTCAAAAAGATACACGAACTCGTAACGGTTCTGGATGGCATTGCTCATGATTTTCCTCCTTTATGGTTTGTTTTACGATTTTTGATCGTTCTTTTTCTGGTAGAAGTCTTGTCTTTGGTGGTAATAGCCAAGCGCAAAAAGACCCTGATCATCCAGGCTCAGGTGGGCCGGGAATTTCTCGATGCCTGCCATGATCTCCTCGATCATCCGATCATTGATAAAGCCGTATTCGGCCTTCTGGATGTGGTGCTGGGCAAGACGGATCAACAGTGGGAATACAGCGGCCGGAGTGGTGGACGCTGAACTGTAATATCGGTCCCGGATCGTGGCGTTGACCGTTTGCCCCAGAGCATCGCGCTGGGCCTTTTCAAGGACGGCGAAGAGTCTCCCGAGAAGATAGGCTGTGTTGGTGCTTTCTTTGTTCAACGACATGGTGACCTCCATTGGATAATGGTTTAAAATCCGAAACTTACGGACAAGGCATGCCTTGATCATGGCGGCCCTGAAATAGTTGACGGTCTGGTCGGCCCTGGTCCGTCCAACAACGGCGGACAACAGGCTTTGGGGATAAGGACTCCCTGTAAGGATTGCCCGCATGAGGGCACCGGCCAGGGAAGGATTGATGTTATCCGTCTTGCGTTGCACGGCCGTTTCCACGAGGAGTTGCCACATGCCGGGAAACTCGGGCTCGTCAGGGTAATTTCGCTGGATGGCGAGGTCCCGGAAATGCCGGCCGATGCGCTCCTGCATTTCTCCGACTGTGCTCGCGTGCCAGAAGCGCACGGCAAGCCGCGAAGCGTTTGGTGCAAGACCCAGGATGAAAAAGGGGACTGTTGGGTCAATACCGTATGGCTGCTTGCCGTCGCGGACGGCCTCCAGGAACAAGCGAAGGTCAGCCTTCAGACCTGGATCCTCAGCATTCTGTTCTTCTTTCTCCCACTTGCCCGCGAAAAGATCAGCCAAAAGGTCTTCCACGGGTGAGGGCTTCTCTGTCCAGAAGACAGTGGTGGTGTCGCCGATTGTCACCTTTTGCCGGCTCTCCCGGGCGAGCAAATGGTTCAGGGCGGTGGTGTA
>JAOZOW010000026.1:4982-28530 GCA_029933075.1 Deltaproteobacteria bacterium
TCGTCCCAGTATTCCAGTTCAGCCGCCTTGTTGGGGTCCCATGAATTCAGGAAGGCGAGCAAGGCGGCCATTCCTTCATCATCCAAACCGTCACTCAGTTCGTGGTGCAATTTCTTGAAGGCTTCCCAACAATCCAGGGCTCTCTTTTTCTTCTTTTCCTTGTCTTTTTCGTTCTCTTCCGGACTGCAGGCTCCCAGCACATAATCTGTCTTATCCCACAGAAAATTTGATGCGATACCCACAGTCCGTTTAACTGCCTCCGGCACCACCATTATGCGCGGAGACTTGGAACCTTTGTTTTTTGCCTCCCTCAAATCCCGTACCTGCAACAGGTTCCCCTTTTGATCCAGCACCAGGCAGAATGAGATCTTCTGGGGTGCGAAACCGGGCGGGGGAATGGATACGTTGGGATCTTCAGCCAGCCTATGGTAATAGTCATGCAATGCCTGAAGGATCATGCCCGCACCTCCTCGTGATCAAAGGGCGGCACCTCAATGACGCCGTTCTCCATTCGGGCCCGGAAGAAGCGGGCCGTCATCTTGTTGGGAAAATCCAGGTCATGGAGCATGTAGCCGAGATCCCGGGTCCCCTGGAGGGGAGAAACAGGAATTTCGCCTTCCATTAGGGAGAAGTGGGCCGGGAACTCACGGCAGCCGAGATAAGGCCGATGAAAACACTGCCCCTTGGAGGCACGTCGGCGGAAGATATCGAGATGCTTGCCGGGATTGTTGTCTTCCTCTCCGTTGAATTCGAAGTGGGCCTCGATCACGTATGCCACGTCCCGCAGGACCATGGCGGCCCGCTGCTGGCGGTCATCTTCGATGAAGACCTGGAGCGGGCTCTTGCCGCCTTTCATCGCCTTTTTCACCGTGCCGACCGCCAGCTTATGTCCCAGTTCATTTCGCCGGATATTTTCAAATCGGATAGGCTTTAATACATGTATGCGGTCCACCACCCACCGGATGGCCGGTTTCCAGTAGATCGCCTCAAGGATGCCGCGGGCGGCGGAGGGAGTGATCACGTCGTAACTCACCCTCTCCACCTTCATCTCCGGTCTGGTAAAGCAGGCATAGTCGCCCCAGACCTTCAGAGCTATACCGTATGCCATCTTTCTTCTCCTCCTTGATTTACAGGGTTCAAACGATCAAGTTTTCGGCCTCGTGAAAGACGGGATCTTCCGGGCACAGGCCCAGATCGTCCCGGTAAAGATCGAGGTTGGTGAGTACATAGAAACGCTCATGCAATAGTTCCACGCTGCCTGCGGCAACCAGGGCGGTCAGGACCCGCGGCGGGACCTGGATAGTGAAACGTTGCAGGCTGCGGATGACGCCACCCGGGAAATCCACGTATCTGAGCCGGTGCACCAGCTGTTCGCCGGTTTCTCCCCATGGAATGACGATGCTTTCCTGCCCGGTCTCTATGACCCTGAATTTTTGTGCGACCCGGCGAAAAGAGAAATTGAACCGACCCGCATCCTCTTCCAGTTCAAAGAGGATCCCTTTTTCATCCAACCGCTCGTTTCCCTGCTGCCAATAAAGGGTCCGGAAGTAATTTTCCACTGCTTTCGGCGCGAATGGGTCGTGTCCGTGGTGCCTGAACACGGTTTGAGCTGCATCCGCGCATTGCCGCAGGTACCCGGGCGGCAGGCCGTCATCCGGCGGGAAGACGAAGAATCTGCCCGGTTCCACAAGCCTGCCTTCCCTGTTGCAGCGGCCGGCCGCTTGGGCCAGGGAGTCTATCCCTGCCATGGCACGGAAAACCACTGGAAAGTCGATGTCCACCCCCGCCTCGATAAGTTGCGTGCTTACGACCCGGCAGGCCTGACCTGCGGATAGCTGCTCCCTGATCTTGGCGATTTTTTTGCTCCGGTGAGCCGGGCACATGAGGGCGCTCAAGTGGAAACAATCCGGGGCCAGGGAGGCCGTCATTTCGTAGAGTTCTCTCGCGTGGCGGCGGGTATTGACTATGCAGAGCACCTGTTGATGTTCGGCCAAAAGGTTGGCGATGGTCTCTTTGTCACCCCGTGGCAATACTTTAAATTTGACGCGTTGAAAGGCTTTGTGGAGCTTTTCCGGGGCAGGCGCAACCTCCTTGACTTCTTCCAGTCCCTGGGGAAAGCTTTCCGAGCGGTTAAGGGCCGGCTGGGTGGCGGAACAGAGCACCACTGAAACTTGGTAGGTCTCGACCAGTTCCCGGAGGGCTTCCAGACAGGGCCGAAGAAGAGGTACCGGCAGCATTTGGGCTTCGTCGAGAATGATAACGCTTCCGGTGATATTGTGCAGTTTCCGGCAACGGGAAGAACGACAGGCGAAAAGCGATTCGAAGAACTGAACGTTGGTGGTAACGATGATGGGGGCGTCCCAGTTCTCAGTAGCCAGCTCCAGGCGCTGAAATTCCTCTTCAAAATCCTTCAATTCGGTTGGATCGAAGTTGGCATGATGCTCCACCACGGCGTCGTTCCCACAGACCTTGCGAAACACCGCGGCATTTTGCTCGATAATGGAAGTGTATGGGATTACATAGATAACACGTCGAAGGCCGTGGATCAAAGCATGGCGCAAGGCGAAAGCAAGGGATGATATGGTTTTGCCTCCCCCCGTCGGGACCGTAAGGGAGAAAAAGCCTCGCTTCCTGGATGCGGCCTCAATGCACTCCTCTAATATTTCACTGCGCAGTTTGTTGATCGGTGAATTCGGCTGAAATTTTTTTATCTGACTGGAAAGCCTTTCCCATAGCACCTTCAGGGAAGGATATCCTTGCCGCAAGGCGGCCTTTTCATTAGAGAGAAATCGTTCTGTATCCAGAAAGTCGGCGTCCACCAGACAGGAAAAAAGCATCCTGATAAAGAAGGAAATTTTAAAACCTGTTCGTCCAGGTCGGGGTTCAAAGGGAGGAGGAGGAAGGTCTGAAGCCTTTAACAGATCATGCGGGCAATGGGACCAGTCAGGGATATTATGGTTTTTAAGACGCGCTTCGAGACACTTGCGATCATTCTCCTTTCCGTTCGGAAGCCCGGCATGGTGGCCTGAAATACAGTATGCCAGGAGTCTTCCCTTGGATTTAAGAACGCTTACTGCATGCTGGGCGCCGGCGGTGGAATGATCTACTCGGACGTTTTCGTCATGCTCATGGAGCTTTTTTTGAAACTCATATGAAAATTTCCCCACATCATGCCATAACCCTGCTAAATAGCCCCAATCCCCAGCACCAAAAGCCTCGGCGAAGGAACGCGCAATTTCTGCAACATTCTTTAGGTGCTCTTCAAGTGGTTGCCATTCGCTGGGCGGCCTTCCTTGCACGCTGTGTGCATAATATTCTTTATCCACAACAGTGCCTCCAGCTCATCTCGAAAAACAGATTGGGATCAGGATATAATATGGTTTTGACAGATACGGTCACAAACTCGAAGAAAATTTCAAAAAAATTCTTTCCACCTAAACACGAGATCGCACCCTGCTTTGATGAAATCAGCCACCGGCACATTCGCTAAGAATGTCTTCGAAAGTCATGAGGAAATCTTTTCCCTCAGAGGATTCATCGAATTGCTTTAGCCAGCGATTAATATAGCTGATGTCCATGCCGGGATTCTTCTTCACAACGATTCTAACATCTTCCAGGTCTCTTGGCCTGCCGGCGAAAATCTTGTGAATAATGAGATCTTCCGGACATGCAAAGTTGACCTCCTGGCCCAGTATCGCCACCTTTCTTGCCCGCCTTATGGCCTGTGTTTCATACGGGGTAAACGAAAAAATGAAATCCACGCGGATCCCTGAATTTTCATCCAGGGTGG
Source organism: Deltaproteobacteria bacterium (assembly GCA_029933075.1). GTDB lineage: Bacteria > Desulfobacterota > DSM-4660 > Desulfatiglandales > Desulfatiglandaceae > JAOZOW01. Next base: position 8,773 of record JAOZOW010000026.1, read on the forward strand.
GCAGGACCATGGTTTCTCTCACAAATGATTCTATATCCTCAGGCAGTGGTTCAAGGCCGAGTTCCCGAACCGCATCAAGCAGGTCCTCCAGACGGTCTGTGTCCGCACCCAGCGTCAAATCTATGTCCCTGGTCAGTCGTGGCTCGCCGTAAAGCAGCACAGCCTGCCCGCCAATGATCATATAGGGAAGGGAGCGCTTGGTAAGAGAGAGGGCTATTCCGGAGAGGAGTTCTTCAAACATGAGTTGAGCACCTTTGCAATCTTGATATCCACGGCTATCCCCTCCAACGGATCCTCGGAAGGGAGGGCGTCGAGAGCTCGGGCCTCCTTCCACATAGCGGTGAAAAGCCTCAATGAATGCTTGTGGGTCAAGTTTCCCCTGCTTTTTGTGAAATCATCTTGGAATTTTTGATATGTTCTTGGATTTTTTATCATGACCCTGACTCCTAAACACCCGACTGAAGCGGGAGTTTATGGCAGGCCAAAATGCATCAAAAAAATTTTGAGAGGATCTCCTCGTTGATCAGCTTCCTGTCAAACCCCTGGCCCAGGACCTTGATCTTCTTGAAATCATCCTGGCAAAACGGAAAAAGATAGACACTGTCTTCATCTTCATGGATGAGGGTAAGAAATTTTTCCGAACGGAGAGATTTGGCGGTCTCCTCAAAAGAATACAAGCCAGCATTGATTAAACTTAAATAAATTTACATAAAATTAGTTTATTAGTCAAGTAAAACTCTCTGCTTGGTCAAGCCCAGGCGCTCAAGGGAAACAGGAAATTACCCCATGGATAGGCAGGGTCCGGGTGGCAGGGTTGTTTGACTTGAAACCGGTTCGGGGAATGATATAGTGTGGAAACAATCTGAATCAGGGGAAGAAAAGACGCTGGAGGAAAGCTCATGACCCACAATGACACCGGGCACTATGCCAAGAAGCACCCTGAAGGTCGCAAGGTAGACCCACGGCTCGCAGAGCTTCTGAAAGGGCGGGCCTCCAATGGTGAGCTCCCTTGTGCCGTGGCCTTTGACATTGCGGCCCACTTGGATACCACGCCGGCAGAGGTGGGGGTCGCCATGGACTTGTTAGAGATCCGGATTGTCAAATGCCAAATGGGACTTTTCGGATACCGGCCCAAGAAGAGCATTCTGAAACCTCCAGACCGCGTACCGGAGGCCCTCCAAGAGGCCATCCATGAGTCAGCAGCAAAGGAGGGGCGGCTCTCCTGCAAGGCTGCATGGGATATCGCCCACAGGCTCAAGGTGGGGAAAATGGCGGTGGCCGCGGCCTGCGAGACCCTGGGGGTCAAGATCTCCGCCTGCCAGTTAGGGGCGTTCTGACAAAAAAGCCACCATCCCCGAACCAACATCAGCAAGGGGATAGTGGCGTATTTTGTATACCGGATTTAACAGCTGCAGGAGCTGCCGCATGCAGCGCCGAACTGCATGCTGGATGTGATATTGAAGCCTGAGCCCATCGGTGTATCGATGTAATCTACCCTCAGGGGTTTTATCCTGTCAAACAGGTCTTTATCGATCACATAGGTGAGATCCCGGTCGCTAAACACCTCGTCGTTCTCCCTTGACTCATCCAGAGCCATGCCCAGAGAGGGCCCGGATCAGCCGCCCTGGGAGAGCATGATGCGGATAGGGGGGATGACCTCCCTCTCCTTCAGGAATTCCTTGATCATTTCACTTGCCTTTTCGGTCACTTCAAACATTGTGTAATTCTCCCTTCCTATAGTCTACTTTTTTAGTATTGTTTTTAAGATATATACGAAAATCCCTTTGTCAAATATAGAAACACGATATCAAAGAAGGTGACATATTTTTTAAAACGGTTCCTCTGCCAATCTTTGCTTCAGCCAAATCAGGACCTTATCAAATTCGCTCCGCAATTCCCCCATTGCCTTTCCCCGGTGGCTGACCCGGTTCTTTTGCTCGGGGGTCATCTGGGCGAATGTTTTCTTTGCCGGAGGGTAGTAGAAGAGCGGATCATACCCGAAACCACCGTTACCTGTCAATGCCGTGGTAATATATCCATCACAGCGGCCTTCGTATATCAGCGCAGGCCCCCTCGGCACGGCAATGGCGATCACGCAGAGGAAAGTGGCATCTCTCTTCTCGATTCCTTCCATGGCTTTAAGGAGCTTGAGGTTGTTCTCCTCATCAGTGGCTTTTTCCCCTGCATAACGTGCGGAACGGACTCCGGGCGACCCCCCAAGGGCCTCTACCATGAGGCCGGAGTCATCCGCGAGGGCCGGAAGGCCGAGGATCTTTGCGGTAAATCGGGCCTTTATCACGGCGTTGTCTTCGAAAGTATCCCCATCCTCCTCCACTACCGGGATAGGGCCGAAATCCTTGAGACTCTTTATCTCCACCCCAAAATCCGCCACCAACCTCCTGAATTCCGAAATCTTCCCCTCGTTTCGGGTGGCAAGGACCAGGGGACGATCAAGAGCGTTTTTCTTTCCGGGATTCATGGGAAGAGGACCTCCAAGTCTGATTTACAAATAAGGGTAGACATACATGACTCGCTGTGTAAAATCCAGGGCAATCGAAACCATGAGTCAGGCTCTGCGCCAGCAGGGCAATAACGCTTTAGCCATGTCTTCACTGGATTCATTTTACAAAACCTACGACACCCGTACAACAAAGGTCGTGGTGAAAAACCGCACCTTTCGGTTCCTGAGCCCAAGCTCCATTGATCGGTTTGTGGACCCCGACGATCTGTTCCGCAACTTCCCCCTGTGGAGCAAGGTATGGGAGGCATCCATTGTGCTGGGAGACTTTCTGGCAGGCATGAAGCCGGAGCCCGGCAAACAGATCCTGGAGATCGGATGCGGACTCGGGGTGGTGGGCATTATCGCCTCATCTTTCGGCCACCGCGTCACCATGACCGAGTATAATGCCGATTCCCTCAACTTCGCCCGCGCCAACGCCAGGCTCAATGCGCTTTCACCCGGTTCCAACCCGCAAATCGTGGCGCTGGATTGGAATCGTCCCCAAATGGACGGGTTGTTCGATTACGTGGTGGGCTCGGAAGTGATCTATAAGGAAAAAAACTATCAGCCCCTTGTAAGGCTCTTCACCAAGTACCTGAGGCCGGGAGGGGAAATCATCCTGGCCGAAGGCATTCGAAAAACAAGCGTCGAGTTCTTCCGGCAGGCGGAGCGGTCCTATCATTTAAAGGCCTACCAAAAGACACTCCGCTCGGACGACAAGGAAATCCCTGTAATACTGTGCAGGATGAAGCCCAAAGACCCGCCAGCCTCGGAAAAGTCCTCCTCCCGGTAAAACTCCTCCGCGTCTCTGCCCGCAAGACACCACGGTACGCCCGCACAGTGTCAGCACCAGGCCCTTGAGCATCAGCCGCTTTTCAACCTCTTCTCCACCTTGTCCATGAAGATACGACGGATCTCATCGAGCCGCTCTTCGGTCTCGGCTTCGAATCTGAGCACCAGCACCGGCTGAGTATTGGAGGCCCTTACGAGCCCCCACCCTCCCTCGAAAAGGACCCTGGCTCCGTCCACATCGATCACATGGTACTCTTCCTTGAACTCCCGCGCCAGATCCTCGACTATCTGGAACTTGCTCTCGTCTGGGCAGTCGATCCGGATCTCCGGCGTATTGACCATCTCAGGGACATCGGCCAGCAGGGCTCCAAGCGGCTCCGGGGTCCCCGAAAGGATCTCCAGCAGCCTGGCCCCCGCATAGATGGCATCATCGTAGCCGAAGTAGCGCTCCGCAAAGAATAGATGGCCGCTCATCTCGCCTGCAAGGAGCGCCCCTTCCTCCTTCATCTTGCTTTTGATCAGAGAGTGCCCGGCCTTCCACATGATGGGCCGCCCCCCGTGTCTTTCAATGTCATCATAAAGGACCTGGGAGCATTTCACCTCGCCGATGATGGCCGCCCCTGGATGGCGCTTGAGCAGGTCCCTCGAGAATATGATCATCAGGTGGTCGCCCCAGATGATATTTCCTCCATTGTCCACCACCCCGATGCGGTCCGCGTCGCCGTCAAAGGCAATGCCCAGGTCGGCGGATTCCTCCGCAACTCTGGAAATCAGGGCATTGAGATTCTCGGGTATGGTAGGGTCCGGATGGTGATTGGGGAACCGGCCGTCCGGCTCGCAGAAAAGCGGTATCACATCGAACCCGGCCTCCTCATAAGCCACCGGCGCAATGGGTCCGGCCGTGCCGTTCCCTGCATCCACCACCACCTTTCTCTTGTAGGGGCCTGTTTTGATATTCTCTTTGAGGTACCCGAGATAGGCATCCACTACCTCTGCCTCTTCCCGGCGGCCCTTAGCCCGTCTAAAATCACCCGACTCAATGATCTGCCTGACTTTCTGGATCTCTTCCCCGTAAATAGAGAACTCCCCGAGGCAGATCTTGAAGCCGTTGAACTCGGGAGGGTTATGGCTGCCGGTAATCTGAACGCCCCCCCCCACATCCAGGTGATGGATGGAAAAGTAAAGGAGTGGCGTTGGCACCATGCCCACATCAAGGACCGTCATCCCGGACTCCACAAGCCCTTCGATAAGACCCTCTGCCAGCTCAGGGGAACTCAAACGGCAGTCATGGCCCACAGAGATGCTGATTACATCCCTCTCCTGATAATAGGTCCCTACGGCCAAACCCAGGCGTTGGGCCACCTCCCGGTTGAGCTCATCCGGAAAAGTGCCCCGAATATCATATTCTCTAAAGATATGCGCCTTCATAGGAGTTTCCCTTTCCCTCTTTTCTTGAGTTCATCAACCACCCGCCTCACCTTCTGGCAGTGATCCAGGTCGGCAACCAGAAGGGCCTCGGGCGTATCCACAACGAGGCAGTTTTTGAGGCCCACGCATGCCACCAGTCGGTCCCCGCCAGCGGAGACAAAGCTCTTATCACAGTCTATAAGCAGCGTTTCGCCCTGTGAAAAATTCCCCCGCTGATCGTGCTCTTCCTGTCTCAGCTCATGGATGGAAGCCCATGAACCAACATCGCTCCACCCGCACTCACAGGGCACCACAAACACGGGCCCGTTGGTCTTTTCCATGATCCCGTAATCAAATGAGATGCTTTCCAGGTCAGGGTACACCTGAGCCAGTTCCTCCTGGAATCGGCCATCTTTGAGCGCCTCCTTTATCCGCATCAGGCCATCGTATAGATCCGGCATGTGCTTTTCTATTTCGTCAATAATGGATCGGGGTGTGGCAACGAAAATTCCTGCATTCCAGTAGTACTCACCGCTCGAGAGGAATCTCTGTGCCGTATGGAGATCGGGCTTTTCAACAAATTCGACCACGCTATAAGCCTTCTGGCCACCGGCATCCTTCCAATCCCCGGAGCGCCGGATATACCCATAGCCTGTCTCCGGCCTTGTGGGAACGATTCCCAGAGTAACGATCCCCCCGGATTCGGCGACCCCCCCGGCGGCACTCAAGGCACGGCCGAAGGCTTCGGCATCCCCGATAAAATGGTCCGCCGGCAGGAATGCAACCGCCCCTCGGCAGCCAAGATGCTCGGCGTACACGGCCCCCAGCCCGATACAGGGCGCGGTGTTGCGGCCTACCGGCTCCCCCAACATGTGCACCTGTCGGCCCCTGAAAAGCTCCCGGGCCGTTTTTAGATGCCTCTCCCCGAGGACCAGGATAATCTGTTCTTCGTCTGCAAGCGCCCTAAGCCTCTCACAGGTCTCCACCACCATTGGAGCTTTGCCGGTGATGTTCAGGAACTGTTTGGGAGCCCTGTCCCGGCTGACCGGCCAGAAACGGGTACCAGAGCCCCCTGCCATGATCACTGCATACATACGGCCTCCGCTTTCATTCCCTTTGCCCCAGAGATCTCCCGCTCAGGCGCTTATGTCCGATACTCCGCATTAATGGAAACGTATTCATGGGTAAGATCACAGGTGATGACCCGGTCCCGGCAGGCTCCCTGATGGAGGTCAATGGTGACTGAAAACAGATCGCCCGCCATCTTTTCGGCGGCCTTCCTCTCGGACTCCGGCCCTACCCCCGTTCCCCCGGCCACGATCTGGACCTCGTCGATCCATATATCCACCGATTCTTCCGCCATCGTGATCCCGGCCCTGCCAAGAGCCGCCATGATCCTGCCCCAGTTGGGATCGGCCCCGTAAAATGCGGTCTTGACCAGGCTGGAATTGGCCACCGTCCTTGCTGCCTCAAAGGCGTCGGAGGGACTGTGGGCTCCCCTGATCTCAATGTTGACCACCTTGGTAGCGCCCTCCCCATCCCTTACTATCATCCCTGCCAGATCCTGGAGCACCCGGGTAAGGCCACTGCGGAATTCCTTCCGATCCTCACCGCGAAGTTCCCTGTTTCCAGCCGCCCCATTGGCCATCAGCACCAACATGTCGTTGGTGCTGGTATCGCCATCCACGCTGATCCTGTTAAATGTGGAATCCACGGATGATATCAGGGCATCCCTGAGTTCATCGGCCTCCACCCTGAGATCTGTCATGACAAATCCCAACATGGTCGCCATGTCCGGCATGATCATACCCGCCCCCTTTGCGATCCCCAGGATGCCGTAATCTTTTCCGCCCGCTCGCCCCTGAAACCGGCTGATCTTGGGAAAGGTGTCTGTCGTCATGATAGCCTCCGCGGCCCTGTGGACCCCCTCCCATGAGAGCCCTTTCACCAGGTCCGGTACGGCTCTGCTGATCAGGTCCATATCAAGGGGGGCTCCTATGACGCCGGTGGACGCCACCAGGACTTCTTCAGGAAGTATCCCCAGCTCCCCTGCCACCAGTTCCGCGGTCTTCCGAGCGGTGGCAAGGCCCGCCTTTCCTGTGCAGGCGTTTGCGTTTCCCGAATTTGCAACTATGGCCCTGGCCCTGCCGTCGCGCGTGTGTTCCCGGCTCAGCACCACCGGTGCCGCCTTGACTTTGTTCTTGGTAAACACGGCCGCAACGTTAGCTACCTTCTCAGAGTAAATGAGGGCCAGGTCAAGGCCCCGTGTCTTCTTGATTCCTGCTGCAACTGCAGAGGCCTTGAATCCGGGGACTGCATATATTGGCTCTTCCATCCCTCTCAGCTTTTCCTCCTCGGGCAATACCTCGCTCCTCCATCAAGAACTATTGGCCTTAAGTCAACCGGGAGACTTCCAGACACTCATCTTATGCCGCCTTCCCGCAACACTTCTTGTACTTTTTGCCGCTGCCGCAGGGGCAGGGATCGTTTCTCCCGATCTTTTTCCCTTTGCGTCGAACCGTTGCGGGGGCGACCTCATCCCCACCGTGGCTCAGGTGCATGGGCCTCTTTTTCTTCTTGGGTATCCGCTCAGGCTCCCTCCTGAGCAACTGGATCCGGAAAAGGGTGCTCAGAGTTTCCTCCCTGATCCTATCCATAAGGCCTTCAAACAGCGCGAATCCCTCCTTCTGATATTCTTTCAATGGATCGAGCTGGCCGTAACCTCTTAAGCCAATGCCCTCCTTCATATGCTCCATGTCCTGGAGGTGATTCACCCACTGGCTGTCGATGATCTGCAAAATTATGTACCGCTCGAGCTGGAGCAGATCTTCCTTTCCGAAAAGCTTCTCTTTTTCCCTGAAGGCCGTCCGGATCTCCTCTTTCAGCAGGTCCTTGAGGTCATCCACCCTGAGAGAATCAAAGGCATCCTCACCCATATCCTCGGGGCCGATCTTAGCCCTGACCCCGAAAAGCCTGAATACATTGTCCTTTAGGCCCGAGATGTCCCAGTCCTCCGGGTATGCTCTGGGGTCGATCCATTGGTCCACCAGGGCCTCTGCCTTTTCTTCGATCATGCCGTCCACGATCTCCGCCACATCCCTGCCTTCCAGGATATTGCGCCTCAGGGAGTATATGATTTCACGATGCTTGTTCATCACATCGTCATATTCCAGCAGGTGCTTCCGTATATCGAAATTGTGGGCCTCGACCTTTTTCTGGGCATTCTCGATACCCCGGCTGATCAGATTGTGCTCTATGGGTTCCCCTTCCTCCATACCCAGCTTCCCCATGATAGAGGAAATTCTCTCCGATCCGAATATCCTCAAAAGGTCGTCCTCGAGCGAAAGGTAAAAGCGGGAAGAACCGGGGTCGCCCTGCCTGCCTGACCGACCTCTGAGCTGGTTGTCAATACGGCGACTCTCGTGCCGCTCGGTCCCCAGGATGTGCAGACCGCCCAGGTCTATTACACCCTCCCCAAGTACGATATCCGTACCTCTCCCGGCCATATTGGTGGAAATGGTCACGGTTTTTTTCTGGCCCGCCTGGGCAATGATTTCCGCCTCCTTCTGGTGGTGCTTGGCATTCAGCACCGAGTGGGGAATCCCCGCCCGCTTAAGCATCTTGCTCAACATCTCAGACTTCTCAATGGAAATGGTCCCCACGAGGACGGGTTGACCTTTCTCGTAAAGCTCCTTGATCTCTTCCACAACCGCCCTGAATTTCTCTCTTTCGGTCTTGTAGATCACATCCGGATAATCAATGCGGATCATCCGCTTGTTGGTGGGTATTACCGTCACATCCAGGTTATATATATTGTTGAACTCCGCCGCCTCGGTGTCTGCTGTCCCTGTCATGCCTGCCAGTTTTTCATACATCCGAAAGAAATTCTGGAATGTGATGGTGGCAAGCGTCTGGTTCTCATCTGCCACACTCACTCCCTCCTTGGCCTCCACGGCCTGATGCAGTCCATCGCTCCATCGCCGCCCCGGCATCATCCTCCCGGTAAATTCGTCAACTATCACCACCTGCCCGTCCTTGATCACGTAGTGGACATCCTTCTCAAACAGCCAGTAGGCCTTGATGAGCTGGTGGGTGGCATGAAGCAGTTCAGAGGTCCTCATGTAGCGCTCTTCCAGATCCCTGAGCCGTTCGGTCTTTTCTTCCTCGCTCAGGCCGTCATCCTCCCTGATGTTATGGCTTTCATCATGCAGGTCCGGGAGGAGGAAATCGCCCAGGCCCCCGCCTGCCAGCAAGTGAATGCCCTTATCGGTGAGTTCCACGGCATTGCTTCGCTCGTCAATGGTGCAATACAGTTCCTTGTCCAGCTCGTGGAGCAGCTTTTGAGCGCTCAAGAAACTTTCTGTCCGCTCTATCTCTTTCTTGAGGGCCTGGTTCTCAGCCAAGATGTCCAGTAAGACCGGATTCTTGGGGTCGCCTCTCCTTACCTGGAGCAGCATCTCAATGGTCTTTTCATCCACCTCGCCCTCGGCCAGACGTTTCCGCGCCTCCTTGAGAATCGAGCGGATTATCGCCCCCTGTTTCTTCTTGAGGTTGATGACAAGGGGCTTTACATCGGTATACACCCTGTTCTCACTGTGCTCCACAGGCCCGCTTATGATCAGAGGCGTTCTGGCTTCGTCAATAAGGATGCTGTCCACCTCGTCCACTATGGCGTAATGAAACTCCCTCTGTACAAAATCGCTGGCCTCGAATTTCATGTTGTCCCGGAGATAGTCGAATCCGAACTCGTTGTTCGTGCCATAAGTAATATCACAGTCGTAGGCCCTTTTCCGCTCGGCATCGTCCATTCCATGCACCACCACGCCTACACTTAACCCCAAGGCCCTGTAAATACCGCCCATCCACTCCGCATCGCGCTGGGCAAGATAGTCGTTTACGGTCACAAGATGGGCGCCGCGCCCGGTCAGGGCGTTCAGGTAGAGGGGCAGCGTGGCCGCCAATGTCTTTCCTTCGCCGGTCTTCATTTCCGCGATCTTTCCCCGGTGGAGCACAATGCCGCCTACCAGCTGCACATCGAAGTGTCGCATCCCCAGGACCCTCACCGATGCTTCCCTCACTGCAGCAAAAGCCTCGGGGAGGAGGTCATCAAGCGGCTCCCCCCTGGATATCCTTTCCTTGAACTCGGCGGTCTTTGCCGTCAGCCGATCGTCTGACAGGACCTGGAACTCGGGCTCCAGGCTGTTGATCCTATCCACCAAAGGAGCCATCTGTTTCAGCTCCCTCTCGTTCTTGCTTCCGAAAATGCCTTTCAAGATTTCCCCGATCATCGCTCTTTTTCTCGCAATCTTCCGGGCAGTGCCCCGGCAAAATTATTATGGACCAAGAAAAACCCCGTCCCTCAAGTTAAGGTTATCGATTGCCTTTTGCAAGGTTAGCCCTTGCCGCTGAGTCAGCCAAGCCTGCACTCGGCCCATGGATTGTTCTTTTCACCAAACACCCGATAGAGGGCAGGGAATATTAGAAAACTTTATCATTTAAAAATCAAGGCCGTCCCTGCCAAGACCGGCTTCCGGGCAGGCGGCATAGGCCAGGGCTTCGCGGCCAAAGAGATCTGACAAGTGGTCAGGAACAAAAAATATGCGGCAGGGGGTTGGAAGCAGGAGGGGTCCTCTCAATTTAGGATATACCGAAGCGGATTTACGGCAACCCTGTTCAGGTGAACCTCGTAGTGGAGGTGTGGTCCGGTGGACCTCCCCGTATTGCCCAGCAGGGCAATGGTCTCGCCCCGCTTGACAAACTGGCCTTTCTTGACCAAGACCTTCTGCAGGTGGCCGTAGAGGGTCTCCAAACCGTATCCATGAGTAATGGTGACCACCCTTCCATATCCATAGTCATAAAACACGGCCGACACCATGCCATCCGCCGGGGCCAGAACCGGGGAATTGATCCTTCCCGAGATATCTATCCCCCTGTGAAACTCCTTCTCTCCTGTGAAGGGGGAAATACGATAGCCGAACCGGGAACTCAGCCACCCCTTTGCAGGCCAGATGGATGGGGTGCAGGCCAGCAGCATCTTCTGGCTTTCAAGGAACTTGATCAGGTCACGCTTCTCCTTTTTGCCGAAAGCGATCTCCCGGCCAAGGTTATCCAGCGTGTGATGCATGGAGCGGATGAGATCGGTGCGCCCCTTTTGCAAGACGCTCCTGGGGCTGAGTGACAGGGGATCAGGCCCTCCCATGCCATCGACCGAGTCCTCCTCCGGAGGCTCCAGATTCACCATGATCCTCAGTTTTCGATCAAGCTCATTGAGCTGATCCATCTTCCTGGTCATCTCTTGTATCCGCTGTGCCAGCAGAAGTGACTGTTCCCTGTGGTGTACGGCCTCCTTTTCAAGCCGCGAAAGCCGGATCATCTGGGACTTCATGGCCCGATAATCCTTGAGAACTAATGAGATGAAAACGGTGCAGGCGATCAAAAAAAGGGCGGAAAAGGTGAGAAGAAACCTGGGGATTCTTAATTGTCTGACTCCCCGTGCCCCATCGGGTACGAAAAGTATGGTGATCTTCTTCACAGTCAAATCCCGGTCCCTGGAAGGTATGTGCTTGCCCACCTCACAAACTTAAGCTCAATTTGGCCCAATAACATAATGGGGGTGGCATGTCAAGACAGATCTGGACCTCTCCTCACAATCAGGCATCCCTGCCGCGAAAATGGGAATAAACCTCCCTGGCCACGCTCTTGGTGAGCCCAGGGACCCGGGCCAGTTCCTCTATGCTCGCCCCTGCCACGGCCTCAAGTGACTTGAAATGGGCAAGCAGGGCCTGCTTTCTCTTGGGCCCTATACCGGGAATCCGGTCCAGAGGCGATTGGGTAAGCCCCTTTCCTCTCAACTTTCGATGATAGGTAACGGCCCGGCGGTGGGCTTCGTCCCGGATCCGCATCATTAGAAGCAACACCGGATGGCTCTGGCCTAAGGCTACGGGATTCTTCCGGCCGGGCAAATATATCCTGTCCAGCCTTCTATCCTGCCCCTCCCCGGCCTTTGCAATGGAGATCACTTCCGGCGCATCAGGCCCTCCTAATCTTTCAACAACACTTTTCACCGCTGACAGGTGGCCTTTCCCGCCGTCAACAACGAACAGATCAGGGAGGTCGCCCTTTGACATCCTCCTGGAGACGAGCTCTTCCATCATGGCGTAGTCGTCCGCCGCGCCTGTCTCCTTCATCCTATAATTGCGGTAACCCGACTTGTGAGGGCGCCCTTCCACAAAGGCCACAATGGTCCCCACTGCTTGGCGTCCCTGAAGGTTGGATATGTCCATGCCTTCGATCCGCCTCGGGACCTTCTTGAGCCTGAGGACCCTTTGGGCTAAGGCGGCAAGCTCCTCCTTAGGTTCTTCCCCTCTGGCCTGGAAGCTCCTGGCATTCTCTATGGCCATCTTTACCAGCTTGGTCTTCTTGCCTCTTAGGGGCCTATGAACCACCACCTTCCTTCCTGCAAGATCCGTGAGCCACAGCGCAATTGCCTCAAGGTCTTCCACCGGATCAGAGATCAGGATCTCCCGCGGGACAAAGGCCTCCCGGGAGTAATATTGTTTCAAAAAGGCCTCCAGAACCTCTGAGGGAGATGCATTCGGCTCTCTGAAGAGAAAACTTCGGCTCCCCACCAAGGCCCCTTTGCGAATGAAAAGGATGACCAGTTGATGCCGATCCCCCACGCGAGCCAGACCGATAACATCCTGGTCCTCCATCAGGGGGGAAACCACATGCTGGCGTTCCAATGTCCTTTCAATGGCGTGGATCCGGTCCCTGATCCTGGCGGCCCTCTCGAATTCCATCCTCTCGGCGGCCTCGGTCATATGCCTTTGCAATTGCCTGATCAGCTCCCTGTTGCGCCCCTCCAGGAACAGCCTCACCTGCTGCACTATCTCTCGGTACTTCTGTTCTGGCACCCGGTTGACGCAAACACCGAGACATCGATCCAGCTGGTAATTCAGACATGGTCTCGTGCGCCTGGGCAGCCTCTTGCTTTTGCATTTGCGCAGTTGAAACACCCGATCTATCACCTTGAGGGTGCTCCTGACGGCCTGGGCAGAGGAAAAAGGGCCGAAATAGATGGCCCCATCCTTTTTGATTCTCCTGGCGATCTCAAGTCTCGGATAAGGTTGCGTTATATCGAGCCGGAGACATGGATAGCGCTTGTCGTCCCTGAGGATAATGTTGTACCTGGGAAGATGTTTCTTGACCAGGTTATCCTCGAGGATGAGCGCCTCTTTCTCGGTAGAGGTGAGTATGAAATCGATTCCCCGGGCCTGTTTCATCATCAGGGCCGTCTTATAGGGGAGGTCCGACCCGGGTCTGAAATAGGACAGGACCCTCTTTTTCAAACTCTTGGCCTTGCCCACATAGATGATGCGGCCGGAGGCACCCTTGAAAAAATATACTCCGGGAGCCTCAGGGAGGATGCGCTGCAATGAGGCAGGATTCAAGTCGTACTGCGGAGAAGCAGGGGCATCCATGTCACGAATCATCCCACTCAAGGGGGAGGCGCTTTATCATGATTACGAGATTCTGGGGGTTTCCATCCTTGTCAAGTACATAGTCCCTCAACACCGCCTCTTCATCGAAACCCAACTTCCTCACGGAGTTGATAAGCGAGGCGTCCCTGCCCTCAACAAGCCTCATGACAAGCATCCGCAGCCCCACTGACATGCCAAGGCTGATCAGGTCCAGGAGCATCCAGGTCCCAAGGCGCCTTTCACGGAACTCGGGGACAACGGTGATCCGCACTTTCCCGACATGGCTTTTGGCCCCGTAGTCCTTCATCATAAGCACTGCATTGGCTATAATCCGGCCCTCAAGCAAGGCCACAACGGAAACCACCCGATTGGGGTCCTGGTCGCTGACCCATTCATGAATCAGGCGAGCATCGGTGACATCATGGTTGAGAAACCAGCGTTCATCCTCTGTCAAGCGCCTGAACATCCGATGGAGGGCCTCTTCATCGCCCGGCTCAAGGGGTCTCAATGTAACTCCGGTGCCATCTTTCAGGATCACTTCCTTGGGGTAGTCCCGGAATATCTTCTCCACGTCTCTTGGATGCCTCATCTCTCAAGCGCTCCTTGTAAAGCGGTCCGCCGGGCTGACCGCAAGGGCAGGCTGACTTGGGTTGCATAAGTATATGCGAAATGATAGGTAGTGTCCATGAAGATTCCGCGCCCTTTATACCCGTTACTCTGCATGGCAACCATGCTCACGGGGGCCTGTGCCATACTGAAACCGCCCGCACCGCCGCTTGCAACTGTAGAAGGGGTAAAGGGCCATTTTCCCATTGGAAAGATCATTGATCTGAAAGAGGGAAAAGCGATTGCCTTTGACGAGTTCATCGATCAACTGAGATCCCGGGATCTCATATTCATAGGAGAGGTGCATGACAATCCGGAACACCACCTGATCCAGGTCCAGATGCTCCAGGCCCTGGTGGCCCGCTGCGGCCCTGTCACCATTGCCATGGAGTTCTTCCAGAAACCCCAGCAGCCCGTGATAGACCGCTACCTTCAGGGGAAGATGACTGAGGAAGAGTTCCTCCGGGAAGTGAACTGGCCAGCCCAGTGGGGCTTCCCTTACCACTATTATCGCCCCCTGATACAGATCGCCAAGGAAAGGGGAAGCAGGCTCCTGGCAATCAATGCGCCCAGGGACCTGGTAAAGAAGGTAGCAAGGTCCGGCCTCAAAAGCCTGGACCCGGCAGAGCGAGCCCAGTTGGCAAAGAGGATAGATCTGACCCACAAGAGGCACCGGGCCTTTCTCCGCAAGGTTTATCAAGAGCATCCAACAGGGGAATTGAAAGAGTTTGAGTATTTCTACCAGGCCCAATGCGTCTGGGAAGACACCATGGCCGAGAACATCGCCGAATACATTTCAAAGGAGAGGCAAAGGGTAGTGGTGTTAGCCGGAGACGGACATATTGCCAACAGGTTCGGAATCCCTGACCGGACCCTTGCCCGCATATCCGTCAAGATGGCCACTGTGGTTCTTCGACCTATTGACGCTCCGGTCACCTTACACAAAGGGGAGGCGGACTATGTCTGGCTCACGGCCGATTTCTCCGGAAACCGCCGCTCCATGCCGAATCCCGAAAGGGTTCACAAGGCCAAATATTGGGGCCAAAAACAGAGATCAGAAGGGGATGGAGAGAGGTAAAGAAAAAACCTGGAAAAAATGGGAAAAACCCGGTATCTACTATGCTCCGTGGGCAGGGCTTGCAAGCGCTGACCTGTTCCTGTAGATCATTATTCATCACGAAGGCTATCTGATGCACCATCATGAACCTGAGTTTCGCCACTGCCCGGTGTGCGGGGAGAGGCTCAACACCGCAAGATTGAAGGAGGGCGAGCCGCCAAGGCTTGTGTGCCCGGCCTGCGAGTTCGTATTCTACCTCGATCCCAAGGTGGTGGCATGCGCCATCCTGGACCTCCACGGCAGGATAGCGCTTCTCAAACGCGACATTGAGCCCCAGAAGGGCAAGTGGGTGCTTCCCGGCGGCTATGTGGACCGGGGCGAGGAGGTCGAGGCAGCAGCGGTGAGGGAAACGTTGGAGGAATGCGGTGTCGAGATTCGCATCAATGGATTGGTGGGAGTCTACTCCTATCCGGGAAAGACGCAGGTGGTGATCGTCTATACGGCCGAGCACCTCTCCGGGGAACTCACATCCGCGGACGAGACCCAAGAGGCGGGCTGGTTCAGGCAGGAAGAGATCCCCTGGGACGAGCTGGCCTTTCAAAGCACAGTGGACGCCCTCAAGGACTATTACGGAATTATCAAATGAGAGGAAACAAATCATGAATATTGAGCCCGTTAAAATTGACGACCTGAGCCCTGAAGAACGCAGGGCTGTAATGGAACGCTCCATGGAAGACATATCCGGCATCTATGAAGACGTGCGGAAGATTGTGGAGGACGTAAGGAACAGGGGTGATGCCGTGGCCTTACAGCATTACCGGAAGCATAAGGCCGATATCGCACCCTCTGACCTGGAGGTGACTAAAGAAGAGATCGATGCCGCTTACAAGGATATGGACCCCAAGGTGGTGGAATGCCTTAAGGCAGCGGCGGAGAACATAACCAAATTCCACAGGGCCCAGTTGGAGCGGGACATGTGGTCCATAGAGATCAAGGAGGGAATACTGGCAGGGCGTGTCACGAGGCCCATGGATATCGTGGGGTGCTATATTCCCGGAGGCACTGCGGCCTACCCCAGTTCCATTCTCATGACAGTGCTGCCGGCAAAGGTGGCGGGCGTTGAGAGGATTGTGGCCGTAACACCGCCCAAAAAGGGAATGGTGGCGAACCCGGCAACCCTGGTGGCTGCGGATATCGCCGGATGCGATAGAATCTTCAAGGTGGGGGGGCCCTGGGGCATTGCCGGCCTGGCCTACGGAACGGAGACCATGCCGAGGGTTGACAAGATAGTGGGTCCGGGGAACAAGTATGTAACCGCCGCCAAAATGCTCGTATATGGTCAGGTGGATATCGACTCCCCGGCCGGGCCCAGTGAAGCCCTGATCCTGGCCGACCACACCGGGGATCCCGAGCTTATCGCAGTGGACTTCCTGAGCCAGATCGAGCACGATCCCGACTCGGCGGCAGTTCTTGTCACCCCCTCCGCAAAACTGGCAAGCTCGGTCTGCCAAATCATCAACAGGGAATACGAAGGACTTCCCAGGAAAGAGATCTTCGAATCTTCCCTTGCCAAGCACTCATATGTGCTGATTGCCAGGGACATGGAGCAGGCAATAGAGTTTACCAATGAATATGCAACGGAACATCTTCAGATCCTGACAGAGGACCCTTTTATCATCCTGAACAGGATCAAACATGCCGGATCCATCTTTCTGGGCCCCTATGCGCCAGTGCCGGTGGGAGACTACGCGTCCGGGACAAACCACGTGCTCCCCACAGGCCAATGTGCCCGCATGTTCTCAGGTCTCTCAGTGGACGACTTCATCAAAAAGCCCACATTTCAGTACCTGAGCAAGAAAGGTCTTGCCAGCCTTAAGGACGTGGTGATCACCCTGGCCGAGGCCGAAGGCCTTCCCATTCATGCGAAGGCCGTAAGGGCACGCTTCGAGTAATTGCATCATAATTGAAGATCTGAATATTGAGTGGTGAGTGCTCGATCTTCAATGTTTATAAAAAAGGAGGTAGATGACTATGGCGGATATCAAAGGCTACAACATGCCCGACGATCTCTATTACCACGAGGAGCACAGCTGGGCCCGGGTGGAAGGAACAAAGGTTACTGTCGGCATGACCGATTTCTTCCAGAAAGAGGCCGGGGACATCGTGTTCGTGGACCTGCCCGAGGAGGAAGAAGAGGTTGAACAGGGAGAGGTGTGCGGCAAAATCCAATCCAGGAAATGGATCGGGAAACTTGTGGCGCCGGTCTCAGGAGAAATCGTTGAAGTCAACGAGGAGCTGGAAGAGGACACCAGCCTGATCAATTCCGATCCTTACGGGAAAGGCTGGATCCTGGTCATCGAAGCCTCGGACCTGGACTCCGAACTGGAAAACCTGATGCAGGGAGAGGCCCTGGTGAGCTTCCTCGAAGAAGAAATCAGAAAGGCTGAAGAGGAAAAGGCAAAAGCATAGACGTAAGGCTCACCGAAGGTAGTCGGTCACCATGCCTCTTATTTGGCGTCTGTTCAAAAACGTTACCACACCCCTATCCACGGCCGAGGGATTGGCAGTGGACGATACCCTCCCCCAGTCGGTGGAGTACCATCAGTCCCCGCCCATCCTCCACCTATATACCTTTGTCCCATCGGTGATTGTGGGCAAATATCAGGATATTGAGGCCGCACTGAAGCTGGACAGGTGCCGGGCGCGGGGGATCGAGTATAACCGGAGGAGCACGGGCGGCGGCACCGTGATCATGGGGCCGGAGATCGTGGCCCTGGGCCTGGGAATCAATGTGGACTACCCCGGTCTTAAAAAGGGCGTGGGGGGGATATTCGAATCGATGAGCCGTGTGCTCATCGCCGCCCTTGAAAAATTAGGGATCCAGGCATATTTCCAGCCCAAAAACGACCTTGAGGTAGGCGGGAAGAAGATAGCAGGGCTTTCCGCCGCATCGGAGGCGGGCAGAAGCCTCCTGTTTCACACCAGTCTCCTCGTGGATTTCGATGTGGGGCTGATGACAGACATCATGAACACACCCCTTATTAAACTGCGGGACAAAGGCTACAACTGCTTCAGCGAGCGCATGACCACTGTAAGGGACGAAGTTGGCAGGCATGTCCCGGTGGCAACGGTGATGGAGGCGATCCATCAGGCCTTCGAGGAAGAATTTCATATTGAATTCGAAGAGGAGGAGCCGGACCGGTGGGAGAAAAAGACCATCCAGCATTTTATTGACGAGAGATACACAAAACAGGACTGGATATTCTCCCACAAGCACCCCAGGGCCAGGATGGGGGTGGGGCGAGTCAAAAGCAAGGCCGGACTCCTTGAAATTTACCTTTCGCTCTCCGGGGCTTCTATTGAGAACCTCCTTATCACAGGCGACTTTTTCTCTACCGCGGAAGACATACATAAGATCGAAAATGCCCTCAAGTGGACCTCCGCCCGGAGGGAGAGGATCGAAGAGAACCTGGCCTCGGTGTGGCGCGAGGACATGATCTACGGACTTGACCTATCCACCCTGACCGAGGCCATCCTCAAGGCCAAAGAAAACCAGGTCAGACTGTAGCATCAGGGGATAGGGGCTGGGGGACAGAGACCAGAACGCCTTGGGCCAAACTTCGGGCCTTAGGCCGAGGTTGTTTTTATCCAATCGGCATCTCCCGATTGGATAAGAAAACTCTGCGCCCTCTGCGTCTCTGTGGTGATAATAAAATGGGAGCGATAAGGAGTCCTGAATACGCCAAGATGAGCCAGGCCACGGCCATTTCCCTCGGCTTGTTACGGGGCAGGATGTACCGGGGGGCCGTGAATAGGTGCGTCAACCTCCTGGTCCACTACCCGGAAGGATGCTCGGCCAACTGCGCCTATTGCGGCCTAGCCAAGAAGCGACCAGGAGCATACGAGGAGAAAAGCTTCATCCATGTGGATTGGCCCATCTACTCCATGGACGAGATCATCGCGGCCATCAACCGGGCGCCGGACTATGTAAGACGGACCTGTATCTCAATGATCACCAACGGTAAGTGCCGTACCGACACCCTGGTCATGGCCCGACGCCTCAGGGAGGAAACGGGGCTGCCCATATCGGCCCTGATATCTCCCACCATCATCACCGGGGACGATATTGTTGAAATGAAATATAGCGGCATTGACAAGATCGGTGTTGCCATTGATCTCGCCACACCCGAACTGTTCGACCAATACCGGGGCAAAGGGGTCCGAGGACCCCACAGGTGGGAAAAGTACTGGGAGATCCTCCAATATGCCCTTGAGGTCTTCGGTACTCCCCATGTGGGAGTCCATCTCATGGTAGGCATGGGGGAGACTGAAGAGCAGATGGTGTCCCTCATGGACAGGATCTTTGAAATGGGCGCGGTCACCCACCTATTTTCGTTCTTCGCCGAAGAAGGCTCGCGACTGGCCCGCAGGCCCCAGCCGCCCTGGCCTACATATCTCAGGGTCCAGCTCGCCCGCTATATCATAGAGGAGGGCCTGAGCCGATATGGTGCTATGAGCTTCGACGACCAGGGCCGCATTGTGGATTTCGGTCTCCCGGCCGAGCGGCTTGAATCCGCCATCGAATCAGGCGCTCCCTTCATGACCACCGGGTGCCTGGGGCCTGACGGCGAGGTAGCCTGCAACCGGCCCTTCGGGAACTGCCTCCCTGACGTTAAACAGTGGAATTACCCTTACCCTCCCAATGACGAGGAACTCAATCTCATAAAGGAAAATATCTTTGTCCAATAGGCGATTATCCTTCTACCATGATCTGGCTTGAGGTCGATCGCCGGGGCTTTTTCATTTGCAAAAAAGGCTTTGACAAGCTAATTTAAAGCTGTTAATTGGACATTTTTCATTTTGGGCCGTTAGCTCAGTTAGGTAGAGCAGCGGACTTTTAATCCGTTGGTCGTGAG
>JAOZOW010000097.1 GCA_029933075.1 Deltaproteobacteria bacterium
GCAGCTTTCGGTTCTGTTTCGCCATTCATGTACCGATACTTATGAACAGTATTTCAAGAGTCGATTTCGACCTTAAGCGCAAAGCCTGGGGAAGCAGCACCTGCCCCCACTACCGATAGAACCACAGATCATGGACCACAGCACCGACGCTTGTTTGAAGCAGACGGGAGGATCAGATTCCCATTAAGACCCGCTCTTGATCTGAGAGAAAATATCCCAGGTCTGCAGTAACTGCAAAGCATGACGGACCTGATTGTCTTTTTCCAGTAATGCCTTTATCCGCTTGTCCTTCTCGGCCTTCAGTCTCTTTTCCTCGTTCTCACCTTCTTTTGCACCTTCCCTGGGCATGTGCCCTTTGAGGTCCTCTTCTCTCATGAAATGCCGCGGAGCCTTTTTCTTCTTCCCGGACTCAGGAGCAAAAGGCAGTTCAATATCAGGTTTTATGCCGCTCAGCTGAATAGATTTCCCGCTGGGCGTGTAATACCTGGCGGTAGTCAAACGCAGCCCGGACCCGTCTGAAAGGGGCAGGATCGTCTGAACAGAGCCTTTCCCAAAAGTCCTTGTCCCGAGAATCAAGGCCCTTTTGTTGTCCTGCAATGCCCCGGCAACAATCTCCGCGGCACTGGCACTCCCTCCGTTTACAAGCACGATGATAGGGTAGTGATGGGGTTTCTCGGAATTATTGGGCTTAGCCTCAACGATCTCAGAACCATTTCTACCTTTGGTGCTCACGATGACCCCAGAGTCGAGGAACAGATCCGAAACCTCCACAGCCTGATTCAGCAGTCCGCCCGGATTATTCCTCAGGTCCAGTATAAGCCCCTCAAGCTTCCGGTTCTTTTCAAGCTGGTCGAGAGATTTGTTGAGATCTTTCAAAGTATTGCTGCGAAAATTGGATATCCGTACATAGCCTATGTCGGGTGTCAACAGGTAGTGCCTGACACTCTTCAGGGGGATGACATCTCGGGTGATCAGAAATTCCATTGGTTTGTGCTCGCCTTCCCGCAGGATCGTCAGCTTGACCTTGGTCCCCTTGGGTCCCCTGATATTCTTAACCGCCTCCATCATGGTCATGTCTTTCGTGGATTTGTCCTCTATCTTAATGATCTTGTCCCCCGCCTTTATCCCGGCCTTGTACGCAGGAGTCCCTTCGATGGGGGATACAACGGTGAGCACATCGTCCTTTATGGTAATCTCGATCCCCACGCCGGTAAAACTGCCTCGCGTCTCCATCATCAGTTCGCTATATTCCTCTTCCGTCATGAAAGAGGAATGGGCGTCCAAACTGCGCACCATCCCCCTGATTGCGCCATAAATGAGCTTTTTCGAGTCCCGGGGTTCCACATAGTTTTTCTCGATCTGTCGGAGGACCTCTGTGAAGATCTCGAGATTCTTGTAAAGGTCGTCAGTGCCTGCTTTTACCTCTCTTCGATCTCCGCTCAACAAGAGCACTCCTGCTGTAAAGAGGCACACGAGAACAATATTGAAAAAAATCTTTACTCTGACTTTAGGCATTATTCTGCTCCTAAATGTTATCTGGGCTCAAAGTCGTCAGCAATCTGAGCTCGCCTATCTCCGGATAACTCACCACTTTGGCCCTGTAATAATAATTTCAATCGGTCGCCAAAAACAACCAAAAAAGTAGGCTACTTTGGAGCGACGCCTTCCTGAGCCGCCGATCCTCATCTGATCTTCAACCACTTCATGGGATCAAGGTTCTTCCCCGCCCTCCTGATTTCAAAATAGATCCTTGATCCCTCAGACACCCCATCCGTACCGGCCTGCCCGATCACGTCCCCGTCATAGACTAAGTCTCCTTCCCGCTTCTCTCGCTTCGCAAGACGGGCGGAAATGGTAAAGTAACGCGAACCATGGTTAATGATAATCACTTCACCATATCCTTTAATTTTACCGGAGAAACCCACTCTCCCTGGGAATACGGCCCGCACCTTGGCTCCAGGTGCTCCTGCAATAAACACCCCTTTGCAGGATTTTTTCTTGGCGGATCGCATGAGCTTCTCGGCCCTGATCACCTTGCCCTCCACGGGCAGGGGAAGCTTTCCCAAAAAATCCGAAAAACGCGCGGAAACCCGGCTCCTGTAGACTGTCTTTTTCTCTATGTGGAGAAGTGCCTTCTTGAGATTTTCTGCCGCAACCTGTAGCTCATCCACAGCGGTCTGGTAGAACTCTTTCTCCTTATGGATCTTCATAAGCTGGATGACTTTTTCTTCGAGATCCTTTCTAAGGGCAGATAGCCTGAGCCGCTCCTCCCGTCTAATGGCTTCCTTATCTGCAATATCGGCCTTGATGCGTGATATTTCCTCTCTGTTTCGTTTGGCCTGGCCGGCCAGTCGTTTCAAGGCCCGGCGGTCTTCCTCCATAATCGCTTTCAAATATTTGGCCTGTCTCCAGAACTGATTCAGGTCTCTGGCATCCGCTATGACCTTGAGATATCCCTGCCTTCCATGCTTATAGAGGGCCACCAGCCTTGTCGCTACCTGTCTTTCCACATCTCGGAAGGATCTTTCAATGGATGCCAGTCTTTTTCTCTGTTTATCGATCTCGGCCCTGGCCTGCCGTATCTTCTCTGCCATCCTATGGACAGCCCGTCTTTTTAGGGCCACTTCCTGCTCCAGATCTGAAAGCTCGGAGAGTATATCCTCTTCATGGGAACCAACCACCTGGAGCTTTCGCTTTTCTTTCGACAGCTTTTTCTCTATGGCTCTTATTTGGTCTTTCGTAACGGTGGGTTCCGCCAAAGAGAAATCCTGCCAGAGGCCCGGGAAGAGAATCAACAAGAGAGCTGCCTCCCCCCAAAGGAGGATGAAAAAATTTCTCGACAGACAGCTATTTCTGCTTCTCATAACTCAAAAAAACGCCCCACAGCGATAAAGCTACCCACCAGCCCGAGCAGCACGCTCACGATCAGCAACGCGATAACATACTCTGAAGGGAGAAAAGTGAAATTCAAAATGGGGAAGCTCAAAAGCTGCATCTTTTTGGTGGCCAGCAGGAGATAAGCGAGAAAGAGGGTCAGGAGGGAAAGAGCGCCGCCAAGTATTCCCTGAATCAGCCCTTCCAAAAGGAATGGGACCTTCACAAACCAATCGGTCGCACCCACAAGTTTCAGTATCTCAATCTCATCCTTCCTCGAATAAATGGCAAGCTTAATGGTGTTCGCCACTATAAAAAGCACACCCAGGCATAGAAGCCCTCCTATGATGAACCCCACCAGCCTCACCATTCTCATCAGGGCATCGAACCGCTGCTGCCATTCCCTGGTGAATTGCACCTCTTCCACCCCCGGAGTTTTCTTCAGTTTCTCCATTGCTTGAGAGGAAAGGGTTTTTGCAACTTCAGGCCCCTTGAAAACAACCTCAAAGGAAGCTGGAAGGGGGTTGGTTGAAAGACCGTCAAGAAGACCGGACTGGGGGCCGAGGGCGTCCCTCAGTTCCTCCAATGCGTCAGCCTTGGAGATAAAGCGCTTTATCCGTGCACCGGGGATCCTCTTTATCATGGAGGCGACCTTATTTCTTTGGGCGTTGCTGATGCCGTCATCAAGATAAACGGTCATGGACAGGGCATGCTCCCAGCCCCGGAGCCATGTATCCAGATTTACGAAAAGGAGCAGGAATGCGCCGAAAATCAGTAGTGATGCCACCATGGTGCCCAGGCCCAGTGCATGTACGCCCCTGTTTTTGATCATATTCCAGATGGCTTGTTTGAGAAAATATGGCCAGAGTCTGGGGCTCATTCCTCTCCCACGATCCTCCCTCGATTAAGGAATACAGTCCTTTGCGCCGTGCCCGCAAGGAGCTCGCGGCTGTGCGTGGCCACAACCACCGTGGTGCCTTTCATATGGATGCTCCTGAAAAGCACCATTATGTCCTTGGTAAGCTCCGGATCCAGGTTTCCCGTGGGCTCGTCAGCAAGAAGAATCAGAGGATCCTTCACAATGGCCCTTGCTATTGCCACCCTCTGCTGCTCCCCCCCTGACAACTGGAGCGGAAACGCCTTCTCCTTTTCCACCAGGCCCACCAGTTTAAGTGCCTGGCGGGTCTTTTTTCTTATGAATGATCGGCGTTCCCCCGTGACCTCAAGGGCCAGTGAGACGTTCTGAAAAACGGTTCTATTTGTGAGAAGCTTGAAGTCCTGGAAAACAAACCCGATCTTGCGCCTGAGCAGATCAAGCCGCGTCCTGCTTATCCGGCTCAGATTGATGCCGTTGATCAGGATGTGTCCCCCGGCAGGCCTCTCCGCGCCGAAAATCAACCTCAGGAGAGTGGTCTTTCCGGCCCCGCTGGGCCCTGTGACAAAAACAAATTCCCCCTCATGGACTCTGAGGTTGATATCATTAAGGGCGATATTGGCCCCGAAGTTCTTGTAAATGTGGAATAATTGAATCATCGCGGAGTGATTTCAACACCTGACCTTTAGCTTTAGTCTACCTTGGGCATCCTGCGCACACCTAATAAGTCCCGAGCGCCCTCTCCAGTTTTGCCCGAGCCAGGTTATGGTCATAAAGCGCCCTATAGTAATTCACCCTGGCCCTCGTAAGGAGCGCCTGTGCATCCAGAACCTCGGTGATTGTGGTCACCTGGGCCTTGTACCGCTCCTCATTCACTCTAAGATTCTCCTCGCCCTGCTCAACGGCCTTCCGGGTGGTGGGGATATTTTTCTCTGCGGTTTCAAGATTCAACAGGGCCTCCTTGAGTTCAAGTTTGATGCTGTCTTCAAGGGCGGCCTTGATCTGAATCAATTCCTTTTTAAGACTCTCTTTCTCTTTCACCGAATAGTGTGTCTTTCCCCACTCCCAAAAAGTCCATGTGAGCCCCACAGTGGCCTCCCACCTCCCGGCATCGTGAAAAGCACTCCCGGATACATCGGCCCTGTCCCCCTCTTTGATATAGTCATAAGTAAAAGCTATCTCAGGATAATCCTTACTCCTTGCCAATCGTATCTCCTGGTCCGCCTGGAGGATGCTGATCTCCAGCAGCCTTACTTCCGGACGTTCCTGAAGTGCGCGGCTCAAATATTTCCCGTAATCTCCCCTCTCCGGTTTGTAAGCCAGCATATCCTTGAGGTTTACCGGCGCATCAATAGGCCTTGAGAGCAGGGTATTAAAAGCGGAACGAGCCAGATGCGCCCTGTTGAGGGCCTTTACCAGGTTCTGCCTCGCATTGGCAAGTTCCACCTCTACCTTTAAAAGGTCATTAACGGGTATCATGCCCACCTTGTAAAAGTTACTGGCCACATTCATGCTGGACTCCAGAAACTCAACCTCTTTTCTGGCTACCTCCACACCCCTGTCCGCTATAAGGACATTGAAGTAGGCCTCTTTCACTTTCAACGCCAGGTCCAGCTCCTTCAACTCCAAATCCATTCTGGATCTATCCACTCCCAGCTCGGCCAGCCTGTATGAACTGAGAAGCGCAAACCCGGTGAACAGGGGCTGGGTGAGCGTGCCCTTCCACTGATAATTGTCCTGGGAGCTGACAGCGATTCCCATGCCGGGCATCAGCGTTGACCTGAATGTAGCCTGCTCGCTCAACCTGGTGTATCCGTAGCTGGTACTCAATTTTGGAAAGAACTCGGCCCTTGCCTGCTTTTTCACAAATGCGGACTGGGCCATTTTTTCTCTGGCCGCCTTCAGGGACAGGTTATTATTAAGGGCCACGGAGATGCTTTCCTTCAGGGTAAGAACCCCGGCTGGCTCTCCGGAGGCCGGAGCCGTCCGGAAGACTATCGAAAAGGACAATAGAAAAATGAATGGCACGAGGGCGGTCTTGAACCTCATCCTATACTCCTCTGCTTAGCGGTGAAAACCGTTTTGGGTCAGGCATACTCCGGAGTATTCATTAGACCAGGGCATATGAGATGTCAACGCAAACCTGCCCGCATCAGCGCAGGCCACGGCTATTCAGCATGGGAACCGAAAAAGAGGCTTGGGGCAGGACAAAAGATGATTGTGCCGAGTATCAGGAGGGGGGAAGCGGTCAGTCCGGCTCTTGGTGTCCCAACAGGATCATCCTCTCCCTGATAGCCTCTTCCCTTCTCTCTTCCCATTGTTTCCATTGGACCTTCAAGGACGCCATCTCCTCTTCCGCAGCCCGCCTTTCCGGAGTATCCCCCTTTGCAGTCGGCCCCAGGGAGCTTAATTGTTTTTTGAGAACCCTCACTCGCTCCTTAATGGCCTTCAGGGCCGCAAGGGCCTCCCTTTCTTTCTCTGTGGGCACTTCAATCCTACCGGCACAGGTGGTGGCCTTTGGGAACAATTCTTTGGTTGAATCATTATCTCTCATGATATCCCTCCTACCTCATACCCCTGTCCCTCCTGCCGGTCATTTCAGCAAAAACATAATTGGCCTTACTAAAGAGCACGGCTCAAGCCCAAGGCCTAAGATGAATTTTATCATAACTTTCCAACTACCAACAGAAAAACCTCCTCTCCCCCCGCCCGCTCCCGCGCCTTGACAATCTTAGCTGAGCCCTTTTAGTATCCTGTTGAGGCTTGTGGAATTGCTCAGGCATGCACAAGCCCGGCATTTTGGGCAAAGACCAGCGACGGAGAGGCAGTGGAGCTGTGAAGAACCCCAATACCGCATACATCCTGCTCTGGTTCCCTGAACCTTCGGAGACATTCATTTTCAGGGAAGTGGTAAACCTGCGACGACTGGGCCTCCCCCTCACTGTCTTTACGCTTTACGGCAGATTGACCCGGTCCCTTTCCCCGGAGATGAGGGCTTTTTCGGAAGATGTCTGCAGACTCGGCATACCGGCCTTGAAACATCTTCCCAAAGATATCCTTTACTGGCGGAAAAGAAGGCCGAGGATCGTCCGGAGGCTGTTTCGCACAGTCCTGCCAAGACGCTGGAGGAGTCTTGAGACCACAGGGGAAAGCCTCTGGGCGTTTCTTTGCGGCTTTACGCTGGCCCGTCTTTTCAAGGCCTCCGGGGTTGAACACATCCATGCCCCCTGGGCCAGCGGCCCTGCAACCGCGGCATGGGTCGCCTCCATCCTGGCAGGCATCCCGTTCAGCTTCACCGCCAGGGCAGGCGATATTTATCCCCCTGATGGGGCGCTTTGTGAAAAAATTCAGGCCTGCACATTTGTCCGTACCAACACCGGGGCCAATGTAGAATACCTCAAGCGGTTTGCAGGCCCTCACTCCAATAAGATCCACCTCATATACAATGGCTTTCCCATAAGCCGGTTCCGTGACGCTCCCGTGAAAATGGCTCCTCCCTTTCGCCTCATTGCATTGGGCCGGTTTGCAGGCAAAAAGGGCTATGACGTGCTTCTCAGGGCGTGCAGGCTTTTAAACGAGAGGGGCGTGGATTTCCATCTTACCCTGGCAGGCTCGGGTCCACGAGGCATCCTATTAAAAAGGCTCTGCAGCAGGCTCGGGCTTAATGACCGGGTAAATTTTCCCGGATTCATCCCTTATGACCGGGTCCCGGAACTTCTCTGCTCCGGGGACATCTTTGTGATGCCCAGCGTGATAGACAAATCAGGAGACCGCGACGGTATCCCCAACGTCATCATGGAAGCCCTCCTTCATCGGTTGCCGGTGGTGGCCTCTAACGTATCCGCCATTGGAGAAGTCATCCAGGATGGAAAAACCGGCCTTCTGGTGGAACCGGGGAATCCAGAGGCCCTGGCACGGGGCATTGAGAAAATGACGAACAATCGAGAGGCCGCCTTGGCCATGGCTCGGAATGGCCGGGCGGTAGTTCTGGAGCGCTTTGATCCGGAGCAAAACCACAGAAAGGTCTTGGAGCTTTACAGAAAGAAAATCACGCCGGGGTAAGACAAACCACTTTCAGGGATTTCTTTTTAAAAGGCCTTACGGGATTTTTCGTGGGAGCCCTCTCCCGAGCCCAAACGGAGCTCGAAACCCCCTACCTGCCACGTAACAATCACATACGCCGCAAGCCCAGCTACCCCTGCCACAAGAGGCTGTATGCCCACTAATAACAGGAACACCACGGCCATGGGTAAAAAAGCCTTCAGGATACGCCGAATTTCAGGCCGGCTCAGCACCCTCATATTCCGCTGAAGCCATCCGATGATCAGCACGGCCATGGCTATCCTGCAGGCCAGTAAATTGAGAGCCGCACCTGTAGCCCCCCAATACGGGATGAGCACCATGCCCAAAACCAGGCTCAGCGATGCCGGAAAGAGGTGGTAGAGA
Source organism: Deltaproteobacteria bacterium (assembly GCA_029933075.1). Taxonomy (GTDB): domain Bacteria; phylum Desulfobacterota; class DSM-4660; order Desulfatiglandales; family Desulfatiglandaceae; genus JAOZOW01. The sequence continues at coordinate 8,195 of JAOZOW010000097.1, forward strand.
AACAGTCGTTTTTCCTGTCGCAGCGCCAAAAGCACATACACGCCGAAGTTGTTTAGGAAAGAGAGCAGGGTTGCGGGACCCAGGATCCTCAGTGGCGCCACGGATGCCCCATATTTCGGTCCGTAAACCATGACAAGGATCCACCCGCCCAGAGTGGCCAAAAAAAAGGCCACTCCTGTGCCATGCGTAAGGAGTTGCCAAAAATATGCGTGTACCCTGCCCGGCAGTTCCTCCGGGTTTCTCACCGCCGTGGTTGCCAAGGCTGGAAAGAGCACTGCGCCAATGGTTATAAGCGTCACAAACCCTGCAATGAAGCCGCTGAAATCCGCCGCGGCCCCGTAAAAGGCCACAGTTTTAAGGTCATGAAACTGTTTCAGGAAAAACACCTGGATATAATTATAGAATGACCCAAGCCCGCTCACACCGGCCACCGTGAGAACCGCAGGCACCTGTGCCGCCGGCAGTAGACTGCGGGTCCTGAACCATTCGGATGCCAGCCCCAGCCGGACCACCCCCGTTGCTGCTAATACAAGCTTGAGCCCGTTGCTGATGATAAGGAAAAAGGCAAGGGCCACAATCCCTAAGCCCGTAAGCAGACAGATCGTGCCGTAGGCGACCCCGATAAGATTTGTCCCGGTCCTGTAAAGCCCTTCCCTCACCTGGCGTCCCTCGGCCCTGTAGAGATTAAAAAAGGTGTCTGCCACACCCTCCATAATCTGGCCTGTCAGGATAATCATTACAACAACCGTCTGTCTGCTGCTCCAGCCCTTGAAAAATGCGAAAAGGACAAGCCCGCACAATATGATAAACCCCAGTGCGCTCTTTAAGCGGGCCATCTGATTCAGAAGCGGGCCTCTGGGTTGCTCGGCCTGGGAAAATTCACGAAGCGCATATTGGTCCAGCCCAAGGGCGACTCCGCCCCTTACAACGGAGGCCACCCCGATCCCGAACACAAAGAGCCCGTATCCCGGCTGGTCGGTTCGAGCAAGCCAGAGAAGGATCAGGGCCAGAAGAAGGTCCTGAAGCCCCTTGCTCACCGAAAGGCTCAGCACCCGTGTCATGAAGGTCCC
>JAOZOW010000098.1:0-7174 GCA_029933075.1 Deltaproteobacteria bacterium
GAAAAGGCGCTGCTTTCCGCCCTTTGGCATCCAGTATCCAGCAACCAGGTATATGGCCATTCATAATAATTTGACTAATCCCGTGTAGTTTTATATGAAAAGAAGCGTTTCCATGACATAGCGGGATATTGTCCCCTCCTGGCGCCTAATTCCTAAGGCAAACGATAGCCGGAGGGGGGTGCAATGTAACCCAAAGGTGGATCAGCACAGAGCAGGAAATTCTATGGGAAGCGAACCCGGACCTTTTTTGATAGACCATTACAACCGCCGCCTCAGTTACCTCCGCATTTCCATTACGGACAGGTGCAATCTCCGGTGCCTCTATTGCATTCCACGAAAGGGTGTTCCTAAATTGAGGCATGAAGACATCCTCACCTATGAAGAGATCCTCCGCATAGCCCGGATTGCCGTGGGCCTCGGGGTGGAAAAGATCCGCCTCACCGGGGGGGAGCCGCTCCTCCGCAAGGGCATTTACAGCTTTCTGCCTCAGCTGGCCTCCCTTCCCGGTCTCAAGGATGTCAGCCTGACCACCAACGGCGTGTATCTCAAAGGAAACCTGGAAAACATAAAATCCTCCGGGATCCGAAGAATCAATGTCAGCCTCGATACCCTACACCGGGAAAAGTATGAAAGAATAACGGGCCAGGACCGTTTTGAAGCAGTATGGGAAGGGATTGAGACAGCAAGGGCCATGGGCTTTCATCCCATCAAGATCAACGTAGTGACGGTAAAGGGCCTCAACGATGATGAAATACTGGATTTTGCACGGCTCTCACTGGATCATCCGTATTACATACGGTTCATAGAATACATGCCGCTCGGCATGGGTAATCCAGTGATTCCCCTCACTCACGTGTCAACCGACCATATCAAGGAGCAGCTGAAAGAGATTGGCAGCTTGACCCCGGTCACCTCCGGCCGGTTTGACGGGCCGGCTGAACGCTTCAGGTTTAAAGGCGCTGCAGGAGAGATAGGCTTTATCAGTCCTCTCAGCCACCATTTCTGTGCCACCTGCAACAGGCTGCGCCTCACCGCAAGCGGCTCTCTGAGGCCTTGTCTCCTCTCCGATATAGAGGAGGACCTGAAAGGTCCGCTTAGAGACGGAGCTTCGGACATGGAGCTTGCGGACATTTTTAAAAAGGCGGCGGATATGAAGCCGCCCTCACACTACCTTGCCTCCACCGGTTCAATTCCCCCTTCGGGCCACATGTCCGCTATCGGGGGTTGATACTGCCCTGTGCTAATCCCCCAACCTCAGCAATTTCGCCGCGTTCAGTCCTGTAATTTGCTCCATGTGCTCACGGGAAAGCCCGGCTGAGGCCATCTCCCTGAAGTAGCGCCGGGGTCTGATCAGGGGGTAGTCGCTGCCGAAAAGCACCTTTTCGTAACCCACCAGTTCCCCTGCAAACCTGTAGATCTGCGCCTTATACAGGTATGGAGAGGCAGCCGTATCGAACCAGACATTCCGAAGCACATCGGCAACCTCCTTTTTCATCAGGCAGAAGAAGGGCAAACCCCCTCCCCAGTGGGCCAGGACGATCCGGTTCGAAGGATAGGCTTTCACAAACTCATAAATCTCCCTCAGGGTCATGGGCGCCTTTCCCGGGTAATCGTGTCCTACCGGCTCGTTGGTATGGAGCAGCACAGGCGCATCACAGCTCGCGCAAAGATCCATGACCCCACCGAGGGCCTCGATGACCTGCGGAGATAAACCCCTGCCGTAAACGGCCAGCTCCCCCACACCGGCAAGCCCGGACTCAAGGCACCTTTCCGCCTCCTTGACGGCCCCGGGAGAATCGAGAGAAAAGGTGCAAAAACCGGTCATCCTACTGGGATACTTTGCGCAGGCCTCCAATATGTAATCATTATGCCTGCGATAATGCTCCACCTCTTCCCATGGGAACCCAAAGATCACTGAGCGCTGAACACCCTCCTCGTCCATAATGCTGAGAAGCGTGTCCACTCCCACCAGTCTGGCACTCTCATGGCGGTACAATGCTTCAAACGCCGGTTCCTTCGGGAAAAGCCTGGACCGCTGATCCCTGAAAAAGGAGGGGAATACGTGGGTGTGAAAATCGATAATCATTCAAGGACCCCGACTAACGCCTTTTCCACGGCGCCAGGGCTGTACCCTACTATTTTGTTCCTGATTTTGCCATCCCGATCAATTATGAATAGAGTGGGGATGGCCATATTGCTCTTGCCGAAGTAATCCCGGGCCACCTTGTGGTTGAACCGAAGTATCAGATAGTTAACTTTGAATTTTTCCTTGAAGGCCCTTAGGTAGGCGTCAGGGCACATATGGCGATCATCCATTGAAATCCCGATCACCGCCACCCCCCTTGGTCTGTACTTGTCCTGGAGCTCTACGAGCTCCGGGATAGCCATACGGCATGGGCCGCACCAGGTAGCCCAGAAATCGAGGATGACCACCTTGCCCCGGTGGTCTTTAAGGGTGACTCTGCGGCCTGAGAGGTCGGGCAGGGAGAAATCGGGCGCCATTGACCCGGCGCCAGCCTTATTCTGACATCCCAGGCCAAAGAGAATCATGGCCGCAAGTGCCAATGCATAGAGAAGCATTTTATTACCGGAGCGCATTAATACCCCTTTCCCAAACGGCAGCGATTTTGAAACATGAATTCTTCTTGAATCCCAAAGCGGTTTCTTTTTTTATCCTATGAATCTATAATATGGCAAGATCTTTGGTCGCCTGTACCCAAAATAAAACAGGGACCGGAGGCCGGGGATCAGGGGGACACCTGACCGGTTCAGGCAGGGGACATTTCTTTCAACACCTCCATATTATGGGAGATGTTGTAGGGAGGCCTGCCTACCGAAGGTAGGCCTGCGCCGCGGCGCTGCTTTCCGCCCTCCAGCAACCGGGTACTATTCGGCCTTAGGATCTTTTCAAGTCCAAAACGATGAATTGATGACATCAATTTGGAGGCACGCCAGTGGAACGGCATTTTCTTAAATCGATATTTCTCTCCTGTCTCGTGATTATTCTCTGGTGGGGCTGTGGGGCACACCGAGCCACGGGGATGGAGGTCCGCCCCCCGGCCGTGGCAGGCACATTCTATCCGGGCTCTGCGGATCAACTCCGTCGCGCGGTCACCGCCCTGCTCAACAGAGCGCCCCGGGTGATACCTGAAGGCGAGATCATGGCTGCCATTGCCCCGCATGCCGGGTACGTATTTTCCGGCAGGGTGGCAGCCTATACCTACAAGGCGCTTTCCTCCATTGATTTCGACACCATCGTCATTATAGGCCATGACAGTTACCGGGAAGCCGTAGCATTCACCTGCCCTGTGGATTACTTTCGGACCCCTCTGGGAAAGGTTCCTGTGGACCGTGAAATGATTGCAAAGATGGAGGAATTTAACCCGGGGATCAGGCCCAATAGAATCCTTCACGCCCGAGAGCATACCATTGAAGTCCAGCTGCCTTTTCTGCAGGTACTCGGAAAGAACTGCAAGATCGTCCCTCTTCTTTTCGGCAACCCAACCGTGGAAAACTGCCGGATCCTTTCCAATGCCATCCTAAAATGCGCAGGGACCAAAAGAGTCTTTGTGCTTGCCAGTACGGACATGTCTCATTATCCTCCTTATCAATGGGCCAAAAAGATTGATAAGGCCACTCTCGAGGCCCTCAGATCCCTGGACATAGATCTGCTTTTTTCACACCTGACAGAACAGGAACAAAAGGGCTTCATCCCAAACCTGCGGACCGCCATGTGTGCCAGGGGAGGCGTAGGCACGGCCATCCTGTTTGCAAAGGCCCGGGGGGCCGTCCACGCACAGGTGCTTCACTATGCCAACTCAGGGGATACGCCAGGGGGGCAAAAAGATAGAGTGGTGGGTTACGGCGCCGCGTTGATGGTGAAATAAGGGGTGGAGTAAATTTTGAAGGTTCCTAAACCATCTGGTAGGGATCCACATCAAGGACAAGGCGAACGCCTTCAGGCTCGAGCGCCCTTTTAAGCTGGCTTTCGATTCCTGCCAGCAAGTGCCCCATAACAGACACCTTGCGGCCTTTGAGAAGTATCTGCCAGCGATATTTCCCCTTGAGCTTGGACAGTGGGGCCTCCACCGGCCCCAACACTTGGACCTCTTTCCCCCTCTTGGGCCACCTGCTAAGGATGCCCCTAATGCTTTCCGCGGTACGGGCAGCCCCTTGGGCTGTTCGCTTCCTGCTGTTGCCTTCCAGCCTCAGGCAGGCCAGATGGGAAAAAGGAGGATATCCCAGTTGCTCCCTCAACTCTTTCTCTCTCTCAAAAAATGAGGGAAAGTCGTGAGCCCTTGCAGCCCTGATGGCATAGTGGTCAGGGTTGAATGTCTGCACGATCACGCACCCTCTCCGATCCCCACGGCCGGCTCTGCCTGCGACCTGGGAAAGGATCTGAAAAGTGCGCTCGCCCGCCCTGAAATCGGGAAAGGATAGCGAAAGATCGGCGGCAATGACACCCACCAGCGTGACACCGGGAAAATCATATCCCTTTGTGATCATCTGGGTGCCCACGAGGATATCGGTCTCATGTTCGCTGAACCGCTTCAGGATCTTTAGTGCCTGTCCTTTCCTGCGGGTGGTATCCATATCCAATCTTGCCACCCGGGAACCGGGAAAACATGAGAGCAACTCATGCTCTAACTTTTCGGTGCCGAAACCAAAGGATCGCAAGCCCTGGCGGCCGCAGGAAGGACATCTGTCAAGATTCTCCAGGTTGAAGCCACAGTAGTGGCATGAAAGCCGGTCCTCCCTGAGATGATACACCAGCGCCACATCGCAGTTGGGGCAGCGCACGGACTGGCCGCAAACGCTGCACAGATGGAGGCGATAATAGCCCCGCCGGTTCAGGAAAAGGATGGTCTGATTCCCGGCGCAAAGCGTGTCATCAATCGCATCCCTGAGCTCAGGGCTCAACATCCGGTCGCCTCCCTTCTCATTCTCCCCCGGCCTCATATCCACCACACGGACTTCCGGAAGAGGGCGCTTCTCCACCCTTTCCGGCATTGAGATCAAATGATACCGGCCACTAATGCCATTATGATAGGACTGTACCGATGGCGTGCCAGAGCCCAAGATCACCACGGCCCTCTCCATCTTTGCCCTCACAACCGCCGCATCCCTCGCTTGGTAGCGCAGGTTGCGCTCCTGTTTGTAGGCCACATCATGCTCCTCGTCCACGATGATGAGGCCCGGTCTGGGAAGGGGCGCAAACAGGGCCGAACGGGCGCCGATCACCAGCCCCGCTTTCCCTTTGAGTATCCGCATCCACTGGTCGTATCGCTCCCCGCGGCTGAGCCCACTATGATACACGACCACCCCCTCCTCCCCCATGCGTGACCGGAAAAGACCTTCCATATAACCGGCAAGGGAGATCTCGGGCGCCATCAGGATCGCCTGCCGGCCTTTGCTCAATACATGCTCCACAGCACGGTAGTAGACTTCCGTCTTGCCGCTGCCTGTAATTCCGTGGAGCAGGCAGGCCGAAAAGCGCTCGCGATCCAAGGCGGCCTTTATATGGCTCAGGGCGCGCTCCTGCTGTTCGTAAAGCCTGGCCGGGGCCGGCGAAAGAAATATGACTTCACCTGCCGGGTTCCTGTAAACGGGCCCTTTATAACTTTCCAGCACACCCCTTTTTATCCATTTTCTGATAAGGTATTCTCCATTGGGAAATCTGGCCTTGAGCGCAGTTGCGGGCATGCCCCCTCCGGCCAAGACCTCTTTCAGAAACTCCACCTCCCCTTTCGCCTTTGAAGACTCAGTCACATCCCTCAAAACGCTGGAAAGCTCAATTCCGGGCCTGGGCCTCACAAAAACCCTCATCAAGGGACCTGTGCGTCTTTCCCGGACGGCCTCCTCGATCACCAGATACCCCTTTCGTTCCAGTGGGGAAACCTTTCTAACGGGCCATGGAAGCCTTTTTCCATGATGGTCCCTGACCCAGGCCAGCATCGCCCTTTCATCGGAATCCCCAGGCAGGGTGCAAAGGGCCTCACGGCCCGCTTCGGTCAGCCGGGCCGTGCTGAAATGCGTCCCATTTAGACCGGCAGGGAGGGCACTCTGTATCACCTGTCCTATCGGATAGATGTAATACTCGGCCATCCACTCGAGAAACGGCACAAGTCTATCATTGAAGAGGGGTTCCGGGTCGATAATCTCTAAGACATCCTTCAAGTCCCTGTCCTCTGGAGCAGGAACCCTCTCCAGGATGTATCCGGTGACGGTCCGATTCCTGAAGGGAACCAGGGCCCGGCATCCAACGCGGGCCGCCCCGGCCTGTTCCGGAGGGATTCTGTAGTGGAAGGTGCCCTTAACAGGGCGGGCAACGGCAATTCTGGCACAACAGGGGCTTTTCTTGCTATGTTTCACGGTGGGACATCCCTCTCCGCGACCAATTTCTGTTCCATGGCATCTCTGACCCTCTCCATCAGGAGTGTAATATTTCTCTTGGTAAACCCCCTGGTGGAGATGGGCTTCCCGATCTGGAAATCCACGACACCCTTGTTGATCATCAGGCTCCCCTTGGGAACGATTCGATGGCTGTTGCGAATACTGACCGGCACAATGTCGCAGCCCGACTTGAGGGCCAGATTGAACCCGCCCCTCTTAAAAGACTGCAGCCTCCCGTCGACACTCCTTGTCCCTTCGGGGAAAATAACCACAGAGGCGCCCTCCCTTATCCTCCTGGCGGCCTCGTTCATGCTCTGGACCGCCTTCCTCGGGTTCTCCCTCTCGATGCTGATGTATTTGGCCCTCCGCATGGTTATCCCCAGGAGGGGGACCTTCATCAATTCCTGCTTGAAGATGAATTTGAAATCCACGGGAAGACAGGCAAGAAGGATAAAGATATCAAAGTAGCTCTGATGGTTTGTCATGTATATCCGGGCCACATCCGGATTCACATTTTCAAGGCCATCGACCCTGACCCGGATGCCACAAACCTTCAAAATGGCCTTGGCCCAGGGAACCGCTGCATAGAAATGTACACGACTCCCGGTCTTATCAAACAGAGAGATCATGAGCCCCCATAAACAGAACACTATGCTGTGGAGGGCGATGAAGGCGTTTAGGTACAAAAACCGGCCCATTTTTGCTGGGTGCTGGTTACTGGTTTCTTTGGTTCACCTGGTGTATCTGGTTAATCTCGTTTGTTTCGTTTATTTCGTTGTTT
>JAOZOW010000098.1:7274-9214 GCA_029933075.1 Deltaproteobacteria bacterium
TCGTTGTTTGGTTATTGGGTTGTTTCGTTTCATGGTATTGCAGTGGAAAAAAGTAATTGACTTATAATAATGTCTATTTTATAATACTTTATAATTTAATTATACATAAAATATATTAATCAGGAGGCAAACCATGGCCGATTACATCGTTTGCCAGAAGAAAAGGAATACGCCGCGCCTAAATGTGCAAATTTGCGAGCAGAGATGCCCGCTAAAGTCCGATTGCAAGGAATATTTGACTTATTTACGGGGCAGACCCAACCGTCGGGAGATAACCGCCCATCTTTCAAATTCTTCCCTGGCCCCTGCAGTCTCCTGACCGCAACCCGGCCTTATCCCTGCGGTCGGTCTACACTTCTCTCACCCCCCTGGCTCACGCCCCTGCCGGGGAGAGTGCGAACGGGCAGGATAAAAGCCCTTTTGCTCTTGTTCTGGTGCCCGATCCTCCCGAAATAGAGCATGACGACATAGGCATGTGCCGATATTGATCCGGGCGCATCCCGCTCCGGGTCGAAGGTAAACTCGGTCTGGGACCAGTATGGCATGTGCGTTATAACGTTTTCAAAAGGGTTGGGCTCCACCAGAGCCGGCCTCTCCCTGCTCGTATCGATCAGGCTCTTCCACTCTTTAAGGGTAGGGAGTCGCCAGTCGGTATACCCTCCCAGCCTGAAGGCTTTGACCTTTTCCTTGGCCTCCTCCCAGGGGACCGCCGACACAAAATCCATCCGCCATCCATTCTTGATCCACATCAATCCGGTCAGTCGATCCGTCACCGTGCCGTCACCGTTATCTACAAACCGTTCCTTCATCGGTATCGGGGCTACCGGCAGAGGCTTTGCCGGCTTTACCGGCTTTGCAGGCTTTGCAGGCTTTGGAGGAACAGGCGCCTTTTCAACCGCTGCAGGCTCCACGGGCTCGGTGAACCGGTGAACGCCGAAATAGCTTACCGCCCCTTCAGCATCAAGCTTTTTCCAGAACGCTACGGCCTCTTTTTTCTTTTTATACTTTCCCAAATAGACTCTGTAGAACTTCCCCTTCCCAGGGACCTCTGTCTCCTTCCAGAAGACGAGCTTTCCCTTTTCCTTGAGCGAGTTCACAAAGGCATTTGCATTTTTCAGGTTCCTGAAAGATGCCAGGTGGATGCTGTAATAGACCCGCTCCGCGCAAAAACCGCGCGCCTCCCCCATAAGCCACAGGGCCAAAAATACGAGCGGGATCAACACTGCAGCCTGTCTTACTCTCAAGGCACTATGTCGCACTTTTGCCTCCATTGACGCCGGATAGAGATTTCCGAGTTCAATTCCCCGCGGGCGATTCCCTTCTCCTTCTCATGTCGTTGCTCTTTACCTTGTATAGTACAAAACACCCCGATTATCAACATAGCCCGGCAGGCTGTGCAGGGGCGCATTTAAGCTCGGCAAGGCGATATTCACAGGGCCTTTCCTGTCATTCTTTTACGGGGAAGCGGTGCTTTTTGAGGAAGTATGAAGTATGCGGAGTGCCTGTATTCGGAACCAGCCCTTCTACAGCTTGACCGCAAAATGGATGAGTAAAGGGGATTCGGGGTCAATCTCGCGCCCCAGGCTTATAATGCCGCTACCCAGCAATTGGGCTTCATCGCGCCTGACGGTGATGTTCTTCCGGCCCTGAATCTGTACATAAGTCCCGTTGGTGCTCTGGTCGACCAGAATAAACTTGCCACGCCGATATTCAATTCGTGCATGGGACCTGGAAACGCGGTTGTCATTAACCACTACATCATTATGGCTCTGCCGGCCCAGGGTGGCGCTGGGTCGCTGATGATCCACCTGTATGAGATTGTCATGAAACTTCAACTCCAGGCGGGCATTGATGGTCATGGCGTCAAAGGAATCCTCCACCATGACGGTGGCGTCCTCTTTTTCCCAGAGGATTTCATAGATCAACATCTCCCCGCTTTT
>JAOZOW010000027.1:0-1089 GCA_029933075.1 Deltaproteobacteria bacterium
TAGCGGTCGGTAAATGCCTGGCCAAAGGAGCCGCGAAATTCCGCCTGCATAAGTCTCTCTTTTCCCTTTTGCAAGGGAAAATCATCGGCCTCAGGGTTACCAATCGCTTCTTCCGGAGTGAGGGTCCGGGCTCGAATCCGCACTCGCTCAGCGAGCAAATTCTGATCTTTGCACAGATTGAGCGCTCGTTCCTTCAGTTCATGGTAAACAGTCATGAGTATTTCCCTCTCCCATAAAGGATGTTGCCTCCTTGATGAGCCATTGAAGCCAGGCTTCCAGGGTGGTCATCTTAAATCCGAGGACCAGCTTGTTGTAAGGGTCCTTTTCCTTTTGTTGTCTTTCCTTTATCCTTTCCCTGATTTGTTCCAGGACCTGAACCTGGGCCCCCAGCAATTCGCTTCCTCCCCTCAAAGAGAGGCGATGGAAGAAAAAGAGCTTGGCCAAGAATTCGATCCTCAGATCCCCGACATGTGCTGTGGGGCGATGAAGCCAGCTCTCAAAGGCCTCTTTTCCCTCCGGGGTACGGGAAAAAACCCTTTTTGAGGGTCGAGTTTCCTGGGTTTCGACAGTAGATACCACCAGCCCATCGCGCTCAAGCCTCTTGAGAAGGCTGTAAAGCTGGCTCGTGCCCACATACCAGGTGGAGCCCAGCGAGGCCTCCAGGAACTGGAGGATTTCATATCCGTGCTTGGGCCCCCACATCAGCGCTCCAAGCAGGGCATATTCTGTAGCCGGTCGTGTTTTCATGATTAACCTATCAGCTTTCAGCATAAATAGGACACCTATTCCACTTTGGAATATTCCATATCAGATATTAATGAAATTGTCAAAAAAGTGTAAGCACGTTCCAATTATCAGCGCCTCTCCTCACTATGGCTCGTGATGATGCCAAGCCTTTCAATTTCCGAAAAGAACTGATCGAAAAAGAAGAACCCTCAACTATTACGGTGACTGGAAATAACGAGGCCTCAAAACAAAATGTTGCAGGCTTCCTCGCATCTCAAACTTCGAGGTGACCACAGAGACAGAAGATTCCAAGTACCATATGATTGGAAAAAGGGGAGAAGCTTCCGTAACCACTGAGCCTGA
>JAOZOW010000027.1:1189-28124 GCA_029933075.1 Deltaproteobacteria bacterium
GAGCCTGAGAGAAAAAAAATGATGGTGATGATACCAACGGACCGCATGGGATATGGCAACGACGATTTGGGATTAAAATTGATGGTAAGTTCTTGAAAACCCTCAAGGAAATGGGGGACGAGCTCTGGCGCCTTGTTTTCGTAAACAATGGGCTAAAACTGACCATTGAAGGATCAGAAGTCCTGCCTATCTTAAAAGAATTGGCTGAAAGCGGGGTCCATAGATTAGTCTGCGGCACCTGCCTCACCCATTTCAACCTACAGCACAAAAAACAGATGGGAGAAACGATAAACATACTTGAAATCGTGACCTCTGTGCAGGCTGAAGCCCTTTTCGACTCCATGGAGGATGTGGCGGCAAAATATGGATTAGACCTGGAGAGGCTCCTGACTGACCTTGAGACTGCGATCTTGGCTGATTAGGGAGACGCCCCCCCTGAGCGCTGTTCCGCTTTGCCCCCCGGCTCCAATTGAACCCGAGCGTTAGCCTGCAATTGGGATAAAGCAAGGAAAGAATGGAATACGAAAACAGAATCAAAATCTTACAAAGTGGAATCAGGGAATTGAGGCTACCATAATCTTAGTCACCACCAACTGGAATAAGATCTTGACTTTAAGCCCAAGGAATCTTTCTGTGGTATAATATCCTTTGAAAGAAGATTGGGCGCGGGGTGGAAGCATGGAGAGGAAGGTTGAGATTGTGACACTCGAGAGCGTGATCCCTTTACAGCGGCAGCTTTTTTGAGTATATCTTAAAAGGAGGTGAGAGATCTATGGAACATTGGATTAACTTGGGCCGCAAACTGAGAGAGCTTGTAAAGCCATCCACCATGCCCGTGGCGGTTAAATTCCTGAAGGAAGAAAATCAAATACCTGAAAAGGCAAGAAGGCCGCTTCGAGACCTAAAAGTTAAAATGGCACCCTGTCAGGGTTCCGCCATGGCCAGGCTCTACGGGTGGACCGTGGCGTTTACCCGCGAGGATGTGGGCTGTGCCATTGCGTCCCATACCTATGGATGGGAGAGGACTACCGATCAACGAGGGGCTATCGACTTTTTGACCCGAATGAACTATGCATCCGATGAGAAGGCCGCTGTTGAACTGCTTGCCGGTTTCCGCTTACTTGAATTAGGAGACGATCTTATCGTGGTCTACTCTCCCCTTGAGAGGACAAAGGTTGAACCTGATGTCGTGCTCATCTATGTCAACCCTGCCCAGATGATGAGGCTCATTCACGGCGCCACCCATCACACCGGGAAACCCCTAACAGGCTCCTTTTCGGGCAGGGCCGCATCATGTACGGAAGGGGTCATTGGGTCATATCTTGACAATGATGCCAAGGTAGTGGTCCCGGGCAACGGCGATCGCGTATGGGCAGCGTGCCAAGACCATGAGATAGTCATGGCCGTCCATGCGGAAAGACTCGCGGAACTGGTGGAGGGGCTGGAAAAAACTCATAAAATGGGCGTCAGATATCCTATCCCCACCTACCTACGGTACCAGCCTGAAGTGGCTTTCACCATTCCACTGTCCGATATTTTTAAGCCCGAAGAAGTTCAGAAGTTAGGATAGAGCAGGAGTCCGGGCCAAGATTAGAAGGAACTGATGAGTGAAATCTCCATCAATGATCGAAGGCGTTCCTTTCTCCACTCGTAGGAGGGTTCAAGGAGCCTCCTCCGTTCTTCAGCATCCAAAAGCCTTGCGCCCTTTATAGCCGGTGGCGAAGGAACCGTCAGCCGAGTATCCATGGTCATTTCTTCTTGTACCCCCAACCCAACAGCCAGCCGGTTCATATGGCAGGCATCGCATGACCTTCCAGAGGGGGCAATGGTATGGGGTACATAGGGCATAAAGGCCCAGCCTGCCCCGCTTCCATCCCCCCGGGAAGGTACCATGCTATCCAAGGGCACATTTCCCAGCCGATCCACATATGTGATCAGATATTGGTAAAGGGGCCGAAGGATTGTGTATTTCCCTCGGTTATCAATGCCCAGGGGCATGAACTCCCAACGCCTAAAACGCCACCCCATTGACCAGATCCCCAGCCTAAGCTGACCCGAAATCCGGTCCCTTGACAATGGGTCGCCCCCTCCAGACCCTTCAAGGAATCCATTGAGAATCCCTTCCAGCTCGGGGTCTCCCTGTGCAGCAAGCCCATACCATTTGTACTCCTCAATACGGTCCTCCCGGATCACGCTCAGCCCGTAGTCCTGATAGGACCACTGCGCATGGCAGGCGCTACATCGAACCTTGCTGTGGGCAGGGACGCGGTGCCCCGTGGAAGTCTGACGAAACTCTCTCAATCTGTACTCCCGATTATTATTCTTGGAAAAAAACAAAAACAAGCCGGACTCCTCCCGCACGCTCTCCAGGGAAACATCCGGCCGCTGGCGGCCATATCCTCCATGGCATCGCTCGCAGACAGGCCCGGGGGCCTCCATTTCAAAGCTGTAGGCCTTTCCATCCCCCATCACCTCATTTCTCCCATGGCAGTCCGTGCACCACAGCCCCCTTTCCGCATGCACATCCCTTATCAGGCGGTGATAAACCTGGCCGTAGAGCCTCCCATGGGGCTCTCCTCCGATTATGGGAGACCGATAGGTGCTGCTGTAATCATGCTCAAACAGTCCTTCATAGTCTGCCCCGGCGTGATTCTGATTGTGGCAGTGGAGGCATTGGGTATTGGGAATCCGCACTGTAAATTCGTGCCTTATGGGATATCCGGTCAGAGATTTATGAACGGCCCGGTCCAGCCCCCTGTAATGACCGTCATTTCCGTAAAGGACGTGACAGGCTGCACACCCGCTTGCCCTGTATAGCCCGGCCCCACTCGCACCTTCCTGATGGATATGACACCGTAGGCATCGCCTCCTCAGAAAATCATCCACAAGGTCCGCGGGCTTGTCCGGATATACCTCTGGGTCTGGCTCGGGCATGGGTCTAAAAGGTCCGCTCAGACCGTAAAGGGCGGGAGAGGCCTGTTTCTGCGCCCCCCATAGATAACGGGTCTGGTTAATGACCCCGGCCATGGAACCGTGGAGGGAGCTTTCCACTTGCTCGATCTCTCTTTCATGGCATCGAATACAGAAGATCCTGACCACGGCAGGATCGGAGGGATTCCTGACAATGACTTCGTGGTTTTTCAGAATCCTGCGTCTCCTGACCCCTGGCGGGAGATGACAGGTGGCGCAATCGGAGGCATGATTCTCGCTGATCCGCTCGATCCCCTGGTGGCAGGTCAGACAGTCGGCATAATTGGCCCCTTTTCCAGCTCCAGGCTCACGGGCAGGAGCCATAACAAGGACAAGCAGGAAAAGGAGCCCTGCAAACAGCGCTTTCGCAAACCTCTTTGATACACGATGAAAGTGAGCTATTTCTTGCACGGAATATCCCCCGCCCTCTCGAACCGCTTACGGGACTCTTCAAAGTCGCGGTATATCTTGTCGTCATACCGATCATGGCACCCGGTGCATACGTTAACCGCCATGATCCGGCCCAGCTCCTCCCCATTGAAAGGCCGAGCCTTGCTTCTTTCAGCCGTGATGTGCGTCATGCCCTGGGGGCTCGTGAATCCATCCAGCGGGAAGGAGACGGGCAATCCCGAAGCCGCTGAATCATAAGTGGGCCTGAAATGGAGCTTATTCTCACTACCCCACAATATACCCTCACCAAGGCCGAGCACCTTGGGATTTCCATGGCATTCGCGGCATGAGCGGGAGGCATGGGATGTTGTGTGGGGATCAAAAGCGGAAAGCGTTATAACCTTAAATGCCTGCTTGTCCTGAAAAACCCCTCTCTCATCAAACGGGTTCATGAACACCTCACAGGGGCTTACAGGATAGATCCTGGATTCCCGATCCACCCCGAGTGCAGGCCTTGAGAAACGGATATATGACCGGGTCTCCCGCCATCTTCCCGGGGTTGACTTTCCTGTAATCCAATCTCTCTGAGACTCAGACCTCTTGTACGAGAGATGGCACCCATAACACTGGGGAATCCAGCGGCTGTGGCAGGCCTGGCATGTGAGACGATCATGTCCCGGTAGATCGTGGTAGGGTTTGTCTCGCGGGCCAATTTCCATCTCTATGCCGCGCCCGTCGATCTTTCGATAGAATAGGACATTGCCTCCTCGCTTCTGAAGGTTATAGATCGGCGTGCCCTTTTTTGTGAAAGCCACCCGGATATTCCTCCCAGGGCTGGGGACCTTCCTGTTGAGAAAGGCGGCTTTCCGCGCAACGGAATGCTCCCCTTCGACTTTTCCGAAGGCCGGAAAATGGCAGGCCTCGCAGGTGATATCCACCTGCTCTTTCAAATGGGCATAAGGTCTCCCATCTCCCATGATTCCTACAGCCGTATGACAGTCAATGCACTCCATACCCACCTTACTGAAATGTATGTCCCCCTGTAGATGAAGAAAAAAACGGTATCCCGACAAACGCCTGCTGCTCAATCGCTCTCTCTCATATGGTGTCCCGTATCGTGCCGACTCATATCTTCCATAATAGGAGAGTCCGATCCGGGCGGAGCGGTTATGGCACTTGACACAGTTGCGCGAGGGGATCCTGATGGTCATCCTGGGATGTTCAAACCGCCCTTTACTCCCGACGGAATCCTGCTGCCGATCCAGTACATGGCAATCGCTGCACCCGCCTCCCCGAAGCCCTACTTCTCCGGGGCGATCTCCGCGCGGCTTCCACAGATGGCACCCACCGCACATCTTTCGGTAGTGATCCACGGCAAGATTTTCTCCCACCGAAACCCCCAGCAGACCTCTCACCTCGGTAGAAGCCTCCCTCAAGCCCAACCAGTGGTATTGAATGGTCTTCAGAATTCCCCTGTTCGTTGACATGAGGCTATTTTTCACCCGGGGAACCACCTCGGCATGACACCCTGTTTTCCCGCAGGTCCTTTCCACGACCCGCAGATCGCCAGGGTTAATGACCATGGTCGTGTGGGCCCTGTTCTTGTTCAGGGAATAGGCATTTCCGAGGTGACAGGATGCGCACCCGATAGCGGATGCGGGGTGGGAGGGATCGGGATCTTTCACCTGGGAGTGGCAGAAAAGGCAACCCTCGGAGACCGGTTCAGAAGGCCTCTTGAGATTACTCTCTTTGCTTATGAGTATTGAAAGGCCGATAAGCAGGAGTAAAAAAAGGAGGATTTTTTTAAGAAGCATGGCCCTAATAACTGAGTGGCTGTGACCGAGCGCCATGCCTATGAAAGGACATTCAGGATCGTTTTGAGCTCTTCTTTCAGATTAACCAGGAATGAACGGCCTACGATGGGGCTTCTCACTCCTTGTTCTTTCAGGCGTCTCTTGGCTCCCTCAATGGTCATCCGCTCTTCATACAGCAATCTTTTCACCTCGAGAAGGATTTCCAGATCTTTTCTCTGGTAGGTCCGCTGGTTCGACTCGGCCCTCCCCGGCCTGATCTGGGGGAACTCGCTCTCCCAATACCTCAGGACGTAAGGTTCAACACCGATGATACGACTGGCCTCGCCAATTCGGAAATATCGCTTATCTTCAGGGATTCGAACCATACCTCATCCCTCCTTTAAACGCCCCCCGGTTTCCTGTCGTATCTTGCGGATAATGGCCTCGTGCAACTGGTTGACTTCCGAGCCATCAAGGGTCTCTGTCTCAGAGCGATAGCAGACCCTAAAGGCCAATGATTTCTCCGTGGGCGCCACTTTCTCGCCCTGGTATAAATCAAATACCTGGACGGACTCCACCAGGTGTCCACCTTCCCGTTTGATTATATCCATGATCCTGGAGCTTTCCGTCTGGCGGTTCACGATAATGGAAATATCCCTCAGGACCGGGGGAAATTTTGCAAAAGGCCTGAACCGGCGTGTTTCGGGAAGGATGCCTTTCAACACCTCTACATCCAGGTCGAAAAGGAAAGCATCGCTGCCTTTCAGGTCATAAGCCTCCATGACCCGAGATGAAACCCTGCCAACGCGCCCAACCACGCTGCCGGAATATAGGACCTCGGCCGAGGCCTCCGGGTCGTAGCCGGGGGCACCTCCTGATCTCTCGAATACGCACCCGGTAATCCCCAAGGCCTCCAGCAGGGCCTCCATTGCGCCCTTTATGTCATAGAAATCCACGAGCCTCTCCTGATTGTACCATTGCTTGGTTCGGTATGGTCCTGTCATCAGGGCGGCCAGTGCGAGTTTCTCCTCCGGAAGTTGTTCTCCTTCCTTCCTGAAAAATACCTTTCCCCACTCAAAGAGCTTCAGGTCCCTCTCATCGTGAAGGATGTTGGCCTTGAGCGTTGCCATGAGCCCAGGGATCAAAGAGGTCCGCATGACCGAGTGCTCCACGCTGAGGGGATTCAGAAGAGGCACGATCGAGCGCAGCGGGCTGTTCTTTGCGGCACCTAAGATATCAGCGGACTCGGCCGAGATGAAGCTGTAAGTTATTATCTCCGTGAATCCAAACCCGGTCATCAGGGATCTGATTCGATCTCGAAGGATCAGTTCCGGGGGCTCCCCTTCCTCTCCGGGCCTGATGCTCGGATAGGTCACTGGGATGTTGTCGTATCCATCCAGCCTTGCCAATTCCTCCATGAGGTCCACATCCCTGGTTACATCCACGCGAAAGGAAGGAGGCACCACCTTCAAAACATCCCTATCCATGGGTATGACATCCATCTCCAAGGCCCTGAGGTAACCGGTCATCCTGTCGGTGGAAAAGGAAGTACCGAGGATTTGATTGGTCTTATGGACGCTAAGCTCGATTTCAGGCGGGGCCCAGGGATTAGGGTATACGTCCACCACCCCCCTGGCAACCCGGCCGCCCGCCAGAGACTGAATAATCATCATGGCCCGTCTGAGGGCATAAACTACGCCCTGGATATCAACACCCCTTTCGAAACGGTATGAAGCCTCTGTGGAAAGGCCCAAGTTCTTTGCCCCTCTGCGGATAGTGACAGGGTCGAAAAAGGCGCTTTCCAGGAGCACGTCTTCAGTGCCTGCAAAAATCTCCGAGTTGAGTCCGCCCATGATCCCCGCAAGGGCTACAGAGCGCTCCGCATCGCAGATCATCAGGGTCTCCCGGCTCAGGGTCCGTGGCTGTCCGTCCAGGGTGGTAAATACCTCTCCCTGTGCAGCCCGCTTCACAACAATTCTATTATCCCTGAGACGATGGTAATCAAAGGCGTGAAGGGGCTGCCCCGTCTCGAGAAGCACGTAGTTGGTCACATCCACGACATTGTTGATGCTCCTGATGCCACAGACATGGAGTCTGCAGCGCAGCCAAAACGGGGATGGCCCCAGTTTTACCCCCTGAATGATGCCTGCCGCATACCTGGGGCAGCCCTTGGGGTCTTCAATTGTTACACTTGTCAGCTCTTCCACGCCAGGGCCTTCTTCTCTGAGCTCTATCTCCGGCTTTCTTAGATCCTTTCCCGTTGCAGCCGCGATTTCCCTTGCAATTCCCAGCACAGATGCGCAGTCGGGTCGGTTGGGCGTGATCTCAACATCCAACACCCAGTCGGAAAGAGGCAAGGAAGAGGAAAGCGGCCTCCCCGGTACAAGGTCCCCGGGGAGGAGCATGATCCCGGTATGGTCATCGGTGAGCCCCATCTCATCTTCGGCCAACAGCATGCCCTCGGAACTTTCACCCCTTATTTCGGTCTTCTCCACCACCCTCCCGCCAGGAAGACGCACACCGTTCAGGGCCAATGGAACCAGAGCTCCTTCCTCAAGATTTGGAGCTCCGCAGACCACTTGCACTTCCTTCCCGCCGCCCGCATCCACCAGGCACACTGAGAGTCGATCGGCCCTTGGATGCGGCCTTACGCTTAGGAGTCTTGCCACCGCGATATCTTCAAGCCCCTGACCAAAGGGCTGAATCTCCTCCACCTCCAGCCCGAGCATGGTGAGCAATTCGCCCAGCTCGTGAGCCGACATCTCGATATCCACATATTCCTTTAGCCAGTTGAGGCTCAGTTTCATAAAGATATCTCGTAAATGTTGGAATCTTTGGGAAGGCCTCCCTATAACCTATCGGCGTTAGTGCTAAAACTGCCTCAGGAAGCGCATATGGTTCTTGAAGAAGAGCTGTATGTCGTTGATCCCGTACTTGAGCATGGCAATTCTTTCCACGCCCATGCCAAAGGCGAATCCCGAATAGATCTCTGGATCATAGTCCACAAATCCGTAGACTGCAGGGTCCACCATACCGGAGCCCAAGATCTCCAGCCAGCCGGTTTGAGAGCAGGTCCGGCAACCTCTCCCCTTGCAGATCACACACCTGATGTCAACCTCTGCGCTCGGCTCGGTAAACGGAAAAAAGCTGGGCCTGAACCTCAGGGTTGTATCCCGGCCGAACATCTGATGTACAAAGCTGGTAAGCGTACCCTTCAAATCCCCGAAACTTACCCCCCGGTCCACCAAGAGCCCCTCCACCTGATGAAACATGGGGGTATGAGATACATCTGAGTCTCTTCTGTAGACCTTTCCGGGCGCAATGACACTGACAGGGGGTTTCTGGGTCTCCATAACCCGGACCTGAATGGGAGAGGTATGCGTCCTCAAAACCACATTCTCTGAGATATAGAAGGTATCCTGCATGTCCCTTGCAGGGTGATCTTTAGGTATGTTCAGCGCCTCGAAATTATAGTAGTCCAGTTCCACATTAGGGCCCTTCACCACCCTGAATCCCATGGCACTGAAAATTCGGCAGATCTCCTTGATCACAATCGTGATGGGATGGAGATGTCCTCTGAGGGGCTCTCTTCCCGGCAGGGTGACATCCAGGTACTGGACCGGCTCCGTCCTCCCCAAGGTTGCGGCCTCTTTTGCCTCCTTGAGACGCCGGGCCAAATTCTCTTTGACTCGATTGGCGAGCTTGCCCATTTCCGGTCTTTTGTCGGGCGGAAGCTCACCCAGTTTTCTCATGATGGCGGTCAACCGGCCCTTCTTTCCCAGATAGGCAATCCGTATTTCCTCGATCCGAGCCGGGTCCTTGACCCCTTCCAGTTCCTCAATGGCCCTTTTTTCGAGTGCGAGGAGTTGCTCTCTCATGGTTTAGCGGACGGTACTCACCAACTGGGCAAAGGCCGTTTTGTCATTAACGGCTAAGTCTGCAAGAATCTTGCGGTCCAGCATCACGCCAGCCTTATGGAGGGCCCCCATCAGCTTGCTGTAAGAGACACCGTTTTCCCTGGCCGCGGCGTTAATCCGTTGAATCCACAGCTTTCGAAAATCCCTTTTTCTTCTCTTGCGGTCCCTATAGGCATACATGCCCGCCCTGGCCACCGATACACTGGCCGTTCTGAATTGCTTACTGAGGCCACCCCTGTAACCTTTTGCGGCCTTGAGCACCTTTTTCCTTCTCCTCCTTGCCTTGAAACCTCTCTTGACTCTCGGCATTGCATTAACCTCTCGTTGGTTTCTGACATCCTTGATGCATTCGAGAAATGTCCATCTGTCTTCCTACCCTCATCTTCTGCGCCTGCCGCCCAATGGCTGCCCCCTGGGCTCTCTAATGGTAGGGCAGGAGCCTGGCTACCTGCTTCATGTTGGTGGAATCAACCAGACCAGCCTTGCGGAGATTTCTCTTTCTCTTCCTCTTCTTCTTGGTCAGTATGTGATTCGCAAAGGCCTTACTGCGGACGACTTTTCCCGATCCTGTGACCTTGAATCTCTTGGCCGCTCCGCGATTGGTTTTTATCTTCGGCATCAATTTCCTCCATTTCCCTTGATTGTAAAGGCAGCTACATGGGGAACACGCCCCTCGGGCATGTGGTCCTCTCTCCCCATACCGGATACCCATCTGGAGACAAAGCGCTCCGACGGCATTCCCCGAGTAGCTACCATGCTCCCCAGGATTCCGCCCGGTAAAACAGCAGTTATGAGAGCTTGGAGCACCGGAAATGACTTCTGTCAGGACAGGATCACTTGGGCACAATGACCATGGTGATTCTGTTTCTTGCCTCCCGCCTGGGAGCCTCTTCCACGGCCCCCTGATCCTCCACCTCCTCGGCCACTCTTTTTAGCAAGGCAAAACCGGGTTCCATATATGCCAATTCCCGGCCCCTGAAAAACACGGACACCTTCACCCGATTCTTTTTCTCCAGGAACTTCCTGATGCTCCTGATCTTGAAACCCAAGTCATGGTCCTCGGTATGGGGTCGGAGCTTGATTTCCTTAACCTGGAAAGCTTTGCTCTTTTTCCGGGCCTCCTGGACCTTTTTGCTCGCCTGATACTTGAATTTTCCATAGTCCATGATCCGGCAAACAGGCGGCTCGGAATTTGGCGCCACTTCTACCAGGTCCAGCCCCTCTTCTCTGGCCACGTTCAGGGCCTCCTCAATGGAAACGATGCCAAGCTGCTTCCCCTCCGGGGAAATCAGCCTGACCATCCTTGCCCGGATGCGATTGTTGACCCTGACGTCGTCGAATTTCTTCCCTATGGTTACTACCTCCTTTGTTTGCAGTCTTCGGTAATCAGGTCAACAAATTCCTCTGCTCTCATGAGAGGAAGATTTTGACCGCTCCTCATCCTTGGGGTCAGTCCCCCCTGATCACACTCCCTGTCCCCCACAATCAACATGTAGGGGATTTTCATGAGCTGGGCCTCCCGAACCTTCAGGCCCAGTTTTTCGTTCCGGAAATCTCCCTTGACTCTGATGCCCGCCTTTCGCAAGGTACCGAGCAGGTGCTTGCCGTGGGAGGTACTGCGGTCTGTGACCGTCAGTATAATGGCCTGCACCGGAGAAAGCCAGACGGGAAAAGCGCCGGCATAATGCTCTATCAGGACACCGATGAACCGATCTATGGAACCGAGGATTACCCGGTGGATCATGGCTGGCCGCTTTTTCTGGCCATCCCTGTCAACAAAACTCAAATCGAATCTTTCGGGCAGGGTAAAATCGCACTGGATTGTGGCGCACTGCCACTCCCTGCCAAGGGCGTCTTTCAGCTTAACATCGATCTTCGGGCCGTAAAAGGCTCCCTCTCCCTCGTTGATATCGTAAGGCAGAGGGATGTCCTCCACGGCCTTCATAAGGGCCTCAGTGGCCCTTTCCCAATCCTCGTCAGAGCCTATTGATTTCTCCGGGCGGGTGCTGATCTCCAGGCCGTAATCAAATTTGAAGATCCCCATGACATCGCGCACAAAATCGAGCACCCCCTTTATCTCATCATTGAGCTGCTCCGGGGTACAAAGGATATGGGCATCATCCTGGGTAAATTCTCTCACCCTGAAAAGCCCCTGAACCACTCCGGAGCGCTCATGACGATGCACTGTCCCCAGTTCAAAATACCTTTTGGGGAGGTCCCGATAACTCCGGATCTTCGACCGATAGATGAGCATATGGGAGAGGCAATTCATGGGCTTTATGCCGTAGGATTGCTCATCAATGGTGGTAAAATACATGTTATCTCGATAATTCTCGAAATGGCCGGATTTCTTCCACAGTTCGGTCTTGAGGAGGGTGGGGCCCTTGACCATTTCATAGCCCCGCTCCAGGTGCTCTTCAATCTCGAATTCCTCAATAATATGCCTGAGCATCATTCCGTTGGGGTGCCATACAATCATGCCGGCTCCCACCTCTTCATGGGTGCTGAAAAGCCCCAATTGAGCCCCCAGTCTCACATGATTTCTCTTCTTCGCCTCCTCAAGCCTCTCAAGGTAGGCTTTGAGAGTTTTCTGGTCCGCAAAGGCAACGCCATAAATGCGGCTGAGCATGGGATTATTTTCATCGCCTCTCCAGTACGCGCCTGCCACCTTTGTAAGCCGGAATGCCTTGATCAGCCCGGTAGAGGGAATATGGGGACCTCTGCACAGATCCGTGAAGCTTCCCTGGGTATAAAGCGAGACCCTCTCCTCACCCAGGTCTTCAATGATCTCAACCTTATAATCCTCGCCTTGACCCCTGAAAAATTCCACTGCCTCCCGGCGGCTTACCTCTTTGCGCTGAAAGGGGAGGTCAGCCTCAATAATCTCCTTCATCTTCCTCTCGATCCCGGGGAGATCCTCTTCCCTAAAAGGCCTCTCGTAATCAAAGTCATAGTAAAAACCATCCTCAATGGCAGGCCCTATTGTCACCTTGACCCCAGGGAATAGCGCCTTGACTGCCTCGGCCATCACATGGGAAGTGCTGTGTCTAAGGATCTCAAGGCCTTCGGGCTGCTCCAAGTAAACAGGCTCCAACTCCGCTTCGGCATCGAGGGGGCTTGACAGGTCCTTTAGTTCACCGTTGATCCTGACTGCAACTATCCTCTCCGGGCTTTTCGCCTTAAGTCTGCGCAGGACTTCAAATGCTGAAATGGATTCCCCCTGGAATTCTTCAGGGGGCTGATCCTTCAAATGGGCCGAAAAAGTCTTCATTTTCGTAATAGTCCAAAGAAAATAAGGCATCTGGAGTAAGCAACCGCCCTACTCAGATGCCTCGGTGAGTTTTGTTTCAACTATCCAAATCTTCTGCTGAATCCGCCTTCCTTTTTGTGTCTTGGGAAGTAATCGATCCTCAAGAGGCTGTCTTCAAGAGGAAAAGCCCTTGCTGGGCGGCCCGGGATGCCCGCTGCAAAAACCCGATGAGATCATGATCCGGGGCCTTTCCGATAATAACAGGCCTGAAAAACCGTAGTTTTTATAGTCAATAACATGGGGAAATGCAAGTAAAAAATAATGAAGACAACCTCCCCTGTGTTTATTCCGTTAGGAGCGAAAAATCATGATTATACGGCCCTTGGACTCTCATCTTTATTGGGTGCGTATGATCTTCCCTTCACCCGGGAAAAAAGCCCATGTACGTCTTCCAGTATCAGGTAACCGCAGGGGATCAACAACAGGGTGATCCCGGTTGCGAAAAGGACCCCGAATCCCAGGCTAACCGCCATGGGGATCAGAAACTGGGCCTGAAGGCTCTTTTCCATGATCATGGGAGTGAGACCCGCAAAAGTGGTAAGGGAAGTCAGGATAATAGCCCTGAATCGCCAGCCTCCCGCCTGCATTATGGCCTCACGAGACGTGGCCCCTTCATTTCGGATACGGTTGGCGGCATGTATCAGCACTAAGGAATCATTGACAACAACACCGGCAAGGCCAACTATCCCGAAAAGGCTTAGAATGCTGAGGTTAAGGCCCAGGATGAGGTGCCCGGCCACAGCGCCCACTATCCCGAACGGGATGGCCGCCATTACCACCAAAGGCTGAGTGAAAGACTTAAAAGGGATGGCTAAAAGCGTATAAATACAAAAAAGGGCGATCACAAACCCCCGTGCAACATCGGAGAGGGATTCCTTCTGCTCTTTGCCCTCCCCTTCAATGCTGTACCGGAGTCCTGGGTAACGGTCTTTAAGCGAGGGGAGAAAATGGTTCACTATATTCCCCCGGATCTCATTGGCATTTGCAATGGTCTCATCCACATCCGCGGTCACCTTGATCACCCGCCGACGCTGGGCCCGCTGTATGGTTGCGTAGCCCCTGACCATTTTCACCTGAGCCACCTCCCGGAAGGGGACCTCGACGCCCTCGCGGTTCCTTACATACATATCCTCTACGTATCCCAGGGAACGACGCTCGTGCTCCGGATATCGGACCATCACCTTGACTTCGTCCCGTCCCCTCTGGATGCGAAGGGCTTCAGCCCCATAAAAGGCATGTCGCGCCTGCTGGGCCAGATCATTCAGGGTCAGCCCCAGGCTCCGGGCAGCTTGCTTCAATTTCATCTGCATCTCCTCTTTCCCCGGCAGAAAGCTGTCGCTCACATCAAACACTCCGGGATAACCTTTCAGTTCTTCTTTGAGTTCGTCCGCGGCGGCAAGGAGCTTCTCGTGATTTTCAAGGGATAGATGCACCTCGATGGCGTTGCCCGCGCTAAATAGTTCACTCTGGAACTTGACGGATTCGGCATCGGGGATTTGGCCCACCTTCCGACGCCACAAGGTCGCAAGCCGGGAGGCGCTGACATCCCGCTTCTCGCCTTCGAGGAGCTGCACGAACACCTGGGCGAGATGACCGCCGATCTGCGTTTTCCCGGCGCTGGGGCCATGCCCGGCCACCTGCATGCCTATCAGCGATACGCTATGAATGAAAAGAGGGGGGGCGCCCTGCCGCCGCTTTCTGTCGGCCTCAAGCAGGGCCTCTTTCGCCCCTTTCTCGATCTTCGCGACCACTTCAACAGTATGTTCCGCTGGGGTCCCTGCGGGCATTGTGAGGGAGCAGGTCAACACATCACTTTCCACCTTGGGGAAAAAGGTGAACTTGATCCATCCTCCCTTCCACAATCCCAGTGTCAGAAACAACAGCAAAAGGCCGAAGGCCACGGTGGCATAACGCCACCTTACACAAAAGGATAGGAGCTTGGTGTAAGGACCTTCAATGATCTGCTTCAGCCAACGGGACATGCGCTTGTCCCTATCAGCACGGCCTTCTCCCGTTCCTTTTTCTCTCCCACTCCGGGCAAGGTGAGCTGGCAGGATCAGAAGGGCCTCCGTGAGGGAACCCATCAGCACCAGGATCACCACTATGGGGAGGTTTCGCATAATCTTCCCCATGATTCCGGTGCCAAGGAGGAGGGGCCAGAATGCCACCACCGTGGTAAGGACGGAGAATATTACAGGTCGTCCCACCTCCACTGTGCCATCGGCCGCAGCCTTCAGTCGAGGCCACCCCTGCTCCCGTCTCCGGAATACATTTTCACCGATCACGATGGCGTCATCCACCACAATCCCTAAAACCATTATGAAGGCAAACAGGGAAACCATATTGATGGAGACGTCAAATCTGGGCAGCAGCCACACCCCGGAGAGGAAAGAGACGGGGATCCCGAGGGTGACCCAAAAGGCAAGACGAACATCCAAAAAGATTCCCAGCAGGATGCCCACCAGCAGCAGGCCCCAAGCCATATTTTTGAGTAGCAGCTTGATCCTGCTCCGCAATATCTTGGACATGTCCTGATAGAAAGCGATATTGACTCCGGCAGGAAGCCCGGGCTTGATTTCGTCGATATAGCGTTTGACTGCTGAGGCCACCTTAAGGGCATTCTGATCGGCCACCCTGAACACCTGGATTACCCCGGCAGGCTTTCCCTGAAAGCGCGCCAGCAGGTCTACATCCTCAAATCCATCTCTGAGGGTCGCAATCTCACCCAGTGTAACCTTGGTCCCGTCGGGACGCGTGATCACCGCCACGTCCTTGTAATCCGCTGCATGATAGCGCCGGCCCTTGGTGCGGATGAGGATATCCCCCCCTGCTGTCTTCACGTTTCCTGCTGGCAGATCAAGGCTTGCCTTCCTCACCAGTTCGGCCACACGCCCCAGTGTAAGTCCGTACCGGCGGAGGATCCGCTCGGATATCTCAATATGTATCTCCCCTTTCCGTACACCAAAAAGCTCCGCATACGTAATTCCCGGCAAATTGGTGATGTCGTCCTTGATCCTCTCGGCCAGGTGTTTTATGGTCCACTCCGGAACATCGCCATAGATGGCCACATTGATGACCTGGGTCCTGCGGGTGACCTCCCTGACTACCGCCTTTTCGGCCTCTTCGGGAAATGTGGTGATCCGGTCTATTTCGGACTTCACCTCATCGAGAAGTTTCTTGAGGTTCCAGCCCCTTATCACCTCAATCGTAACCGTGGCGAACCCTTCCCTTGCAACGGAATCGATCCTCTTGATGCCCGCCAGGCCTGCTATCCGTTCTTCAATCCTCCTTATGATGGCCTCTTCCACTTCTTCCGGGGAGGCCCCGGGATATTCCATGGTGATCGAAATCCTATCGGGAGAGGACTCCGGAAAGACCTCCAACTTCATAGTCAAACCCGTGACCACGCCTGCCAGGAGGAGAAAAATCATCAGGAGGTTGGCTGCAACATGGTTCCCTGTAAACCAGTTAACGATCCCCTTCACAGCTCTCCCTCCTCCAGGTCAATAGCCCGCACCTTCATACCGTCCGTGACGGCAGAAAGGGCGGTGATAGCCACTCTTTCCCCATTCTCAAGACCGGACTGTATCAGGGCTGATCCCCCTTGGAGGCGAGCCACTTTCACCTTTCTGAACCTGAGTAGACCCTCCCCGTCCACGATCCAAACAGTGTTCCCCTGGTGCAATGCGGACCGAGGCAATGCAGCCGCCATGGGCAGTTCACGCCCCTCGATGACCACGGTTACAAACAGCCCCGCTGCAAGGGGGGGCTTCTTAATGTAAGGCCTGTCCACCCTCACAACCACATTAACCATGCGGGTGCGCTCATCCAGCTTCCCCTCGGCCCGCACAACTCTGCCTCGCCACAAGCACTCCCTCCCCGCGATCCTGGCCCGAATCGTGGCCATAGAACCCGGCTTTGATCCCGGAGTGAATCCCGGCACATGAAACCAAAGGAGATCTTCATCATCCATGGGCAGCACAATCTCCGCGGCCTCAATGGAATAGAGGGAGGCGAGAAACTGGCCGGGCATAACATATTGGCCCAAGTCCACGTTTTTACGGCTCACCCGCCCGTCAAAGGGGGCTTTTAGTTCCGTGCGCTGGAGGTTCAGCACAGCCTTTCTCAACTCCGCTTGTGCCGCATTGAGCCTGGCACGGGCAGCCTCAAGCTGGGGTTTCTTGACCACGAGAGGAGGCGGTTTGGACTTTTTAACCCCCTTCCCTCCCCGGCGCAGGTACCATTCCTCTTCGGCCGAGGCCGATTCCTCCTCCACCATTTCCAGGGCGCTCTCAGCATCCTTTACCTTTGCCTCCGCCAGTGTAACCGCGAGCTCATAGTCGACCGGTTCAATCCGAAGCAGGGTCTCGCCATGCCTGAATTCCCCCCCGTTTACCAGGGCTGGAGACATATTGACCACCTTGCCCCCCACCTGGGAGACCAGGCTTGACTCCCTTAAGGGCCTTACCGTCCCTTCGGCGGTCACCAGCACCCTCTTCGGACCCACTCCAACTCTCAAAGTCCTCACCGCGGGGACCGGTACAAGAGGTTTGCGCTTTTTGACCTTTTGTTTGCCTGCGATCAATGCATTCATCCCTGCTACGCCACTTCCTATAAGAATCACAGCGATCAGAAAGTGAAGCATTCTTTTCCTTGTCTTGCTCATGTCTTGGTCTCTTACTCCATCAAGATTTATCTTTGTTTATCTTTCCGGTTGCCTTGGGTTCAAAGGGGCCTCGATGCCCTAATGGCCATCCACAGTCCCCCGCCCCGGGTCGGCCCATCCTCCTCCAAGGGCTCGGTGGAGGGTCACGCGGTTGGTCACTAATGCCAGATCAACCAGGACCAGATCTCTCTCGGCCTGGAAACGGGCCGCTCTGGCATCCAGTACTGCCAGATAATCCACCAGGCCCCTCTGATACCGGGCCTCTGTCAGTTCCTCCATCGCTCTGGTTTCCTCCAACAAGCCAAGGATTTTCTCCCGCCGCTCCATCTGTTTCTTCCTTGTGAGCAGCGCACTTTCCACTTCTGCAAATGCCGTAAGAACCGTCTTGGCATACTGGGCAAGGCCCTGGGCGTAGCGCGCTTCAGCCACCCGCTGCCCCGCCTTAAGCGCTCCCCCGTCGAACAGCGGTTGCACAATTCCCAGTGCGATGGACCAGAGTTCACTGTCGTGCCGCAGCACTTCCGTAAGCGCCTCACTTGCATACCCTAAATTTCCAGTAAGGGCGATCTTGGGGAACCGACTGGCTTTGGCCACGCCTATCATGGCATTGAGAGATCTCAGCTGGGCCTCCGCCGCTCTGATATCCGGGCGCCGCAGCAGTAACTGTGAAGGAAGCCCTGTGGGAACCGGCTCAAGGTTTTCCAGGTAAAGCTCCCTCTGTTTACTCGGGACTCCGAGCTCGGGGTAACGACCGACCAGCAAAGAGATTCTATGCTGGGCCAAACCAAGCTCCCGGTAAAGCTCTGGCAAAAGAGCCTCTGTCTGGGCCAGGGCACGGCGCGCTTGTCTGAGATTCAGCAAAGAGGTAAGGCCCCGCTCGTAGCGGTGTTCCACCAGACTCAGCCTGCGCCTGAAGTTCTCCACGCTTCGCTCTGCAATTTCTATCTGCCTTTCCAAACCGATGACCTGAAAATAGAGGGTAATGGTCTCAGCCACGATGCCCTGGGCGATAGTGCGCCTGGTTTCTTCGGCAGATAGGATGTCGGCCCGTGCCGCTTCTTCCGCCCTGGCAAGGCGGCCCCATAGGTCGAGCTCGAACGAGGCCGGAAATGAAATGGCATGGGTGTCGGTCCTGCTCACAAGACTCATTCCAGGCACAAACCCGATGATCTGCCGTTTTTCCCTTCCAGCCTCTGCCTGTAGACCCAAGCTGGGGAGGCGCCCGGCATGTGTCTGAACCAAGCGCGATTTCAACTCCAGGATCCTCGCCGTGGCCTTCTGTATATCCAAATTGTGCTTCAGGGCCTCTTCAACAAGCCTGTCAAGTTCGGGATCTGCAAAGGTCTGCCACCAGCGGTCGCCAGGGGGCTTCCCCGGGGTCCCTGTCCCTTCCTGCCGGTAGGAGTCCGGAATCTTAAAACCGAGACGTGGGGAATGAAAGTCCGGGCCCAATCGCATGCAGCCTGCCAAAAATAGAAAGACCAGCATTGCACCAATAGCCAAGCAATGGACGCCGCGCCTCATTTTATTCCCCACTTCCTGTCAGTTTGAGTCCACCTAAAGAAAACTGGACTATGTGAGCTATTAGCCGCGACCTGAATCCTGAGTCGTACTGCCTGCCGGTTATCCTGCTCACAGCCACCTGGGCAAAACTAAAATAAAGTACCATGCCGAATATGCTCAGAATGCAAAGGAGAAGCTGTTCTTCCGAGAGATCTCCCGGTACGCAGGGTCGCAATACCTCCATAAGCTCTTTTGAAAAGGGCCTCATCACCTTTTCCGCAACAAGCTCAAAGGCTTCGCTCGGCCTGTTCAGTTCCCTGAACATGAGCTGTTGGTGGCGCCTGCGCTCCTCGTCGGACAGCGGTCCCCCCAGGAAAGCCTTCGCCACCGCCTCTATCAGCTCCGCTGGCGAGGGTGGTCTATGAGCTGCAATGACTTCTCTCACATACTCCCGGATGCGCATTGCCCTGGGGATCCACCGCGTCTTGAACACCTCCAGATAGAGGTTCTGTTTGTTCCCGAAATGGTAATTGATTGAGGCAAGGTTGCATCCGGCTGCCTGGGTAATCTCGCGCACGCTTACCCCATGATACCCCTTTGCTGCAAAAAGGGCCTCCGCCTCATCCAGAAGGCGCTCTTTAGGGAAATTGACTCTTTGCTTCTCTTTTATACCCATAACTTCCCCCGGTAACACAATACCAAGAAATGGCATTCAGTAAAACAAATGTTTGCTATGAATGTTCGTATCAAACAGTTATTTAAATATCAACAAAAAAATACCCCATCCCATCAGGTCTTCCACGGACGGAAGCGGATATCTACTCCTCCTCGATGAAAATTGGGCTTCGGTGCCCCAAAGACCGCGAAGGTGTCACTTCAGAAAGAGACCCTTGACTTTCAACCCTTTTCCATTTAGGTGTAGTTTCTGTGCCACCCTTTGATATGGGTCTTCAGCTACATAAGGATACTGTAATAATGCACTTTTATTGGCGCATCATCGAAGAACTCAAATGCCTGGGAGAAACCTGGGTGTTTAACGACCCCAGCCTCCGAAGAAGCTATACGATCTGGATACACAGGAACGCAGACGCTGTAAGACTCTTCAACGAACTGGAATCCCCGGGGGGCGTCCATAGGTCCTATACATACGGGAATATTCCCCATTCCCTGAATTAAAAGGCCGCCTTCGAAGAATCGATTTCTATCCTGTGAGTCGGGGTAAGTCGGGCTCTTCCCCTCAGAGGCGTGAGGAGGGAGGGCCATCATTTTTTGTTTGAAAAATTCCTTGCTCTCTGTTAATGATTGCACCACAAATTCGACTGGTTAAGGTCTTTTACAATCTAACTCAACCCCGAGATTCCCCAATGAAAACGATCAAACTTTACGGAGGACGCAACTTCAAGACCCCCAACCCCGATCCTGACACGCCTATCCAGGAAGCTCCACCACCCAAGAAAGTCATCCTTCCACTCTCTGATAGACCCGGCATTTACTGCCGTGCCCTTGTCCAGAGGGGTGAAACGGTATTCTTAGGAGAAAAGATCGCAGAGGACCCCAAAAATCGTATGGCACCGATTCACTCTCCCGTCTCGGGCAAGGTAACCGACGTGGCGCCATACCGGTATGCGGAGGGAGGAAATGTCCTGAGCATATTCATTGAATCAGACGAACAGGACAGGTGGGAGACAAAGCCCTTTCCGTTGGAGAAGTTTGCCGATGCAGACCCACTGGGTCTGATCAGGACGATCAGACGGGCGGGTGTCAAGATGATCCCATATGAGACCCTGCCCGAGGCCGAAAGGGAGGGGGCCCGCATCACCCCGATTAGGAACTTTGTGATCAACGGCATAGGCCGCGGGTTTTCTGGCTCAATAGCCCGTCGGCTGATGCTTGAAAGGGGCCCCGATCTGACGGAATGCGTACATCTGCTCAAGCGGATCTTTCAGCCTGAAAAGGTATACCTTGTCGTTAACGAAAAACATGGAGACGTCATCCGGGTGATAGAGGAAACCGGTCTTGCCAAGGAAGTGCACCTGATACAGCTCCCTGTCTTCTATCCCTTAGGCCATCCCCATCTCCTCTACAAGGCTATCTTTGGCAAAGAAATCCCATCGCCTGGCGGGATAGCCATTGACCAGGGCGTAGCCTTTGCAAATGTGGATACCCTCCTCCATGCCCTGGAAGCCGTTAAGCTGGGCAAACCCCATATAGAGAGATATGTCACTGTTTCGGGCGAGGGAGTGAGCACCCCCAAAAACCTGAAAGTCAGAATCGGGACCCCCCTCCAAGATCTGGTGGAATTCTGCGATGGCTTTAAGGACAAGCCGGGTCGGATTGTAATCGGCAATCCTTTCGACGGCATGGCACAGTTCTCCCTGGACCGCCCGGTGCTGAAAGACACCCGCTGGCTCTGGGTACAGCCCCTGGCCCAAGTGGTGGGAGACAACTATCGGGCCTGCATAAATTGCGGGGATTGTGTGGATGTGTGCCCTGTCGGGCTGATGCCCAACTTTCTAGGCAAATTCTGCGAGTTTTCGAGGTACGAGGAAGCTGCCTCCCAGTACCAACTGTGGACCTGCATCGAATGCGGCCTTTGCGCCTATGTATGCCCGTCGAGAAGACCTCTGGTCCATTTCATAAAGTTCGGAAAATGGGAACTTACTCTCAGGGAAAAAGAAAATGATGGCCGATGAAAACCGTTTCTACGTCTCATTTCCGCCCCATGTGGTGTCCGGCAAGTCAGTGTCCGGATTAATGTACGACAACCTGATCGCCCTGATTCCAGCCGCTGCTGCTGCCCTGTATTATTTCAGGGCAGGGGCACTGAAAGTAATGGTTCTTGCCATCCTGAGCGCGGTCGTATGTGAGGCGGGAATGCAGAAATTCCTCAAAAGGGATATCGCGGTGAAGGATGGCCATGCCGTCCTCACAGGTCTGCTCCTGGCCTTCCTCCTGCCCCCCACCATGCCCTGGTGGATGGTGATTGTGGGCTCGGGGTGCGCCATCATTGTGGGGAAGATGATTTACGGAGAGTACGGAAACAATCCTTTCAATCCGACTCTCGTGGGCTGGGTAATGTTAAGGTTGTCATGGCCCGGTAAGGTGGGAGATTGGGTTCAGCCGTTTGGGGGCATGATTCCGGACCCACCGCTCCATGTATTCAAGTTCGACGGAATAGAGGCCTTTTTTGATTACGACTTTCACCTCCTCGATCTTTTCTTGGGACGGCAGGCCGGCGGAATGGGCACGGTTTGCATCGCAGCCCTCCTGGCAGGAGGTATTTACTTGCTGGTCCGCAGGGCGATCACCTGGCACATCCCGGTAGGGTTCTTGGGGTCCGTTTTTGTATTTGGCGGTGTCCTGTGGCTTATGGATAAAGAGGCAAACCTGAACCCCCTGGTGCATATGATGGCGGGGGGCACTGTGCTCGGCGCCCTGTTCCTGGCCACCGACCCGGTAACATCCCCTGTTACCCGATGGGGAAAACTGGCTTACGGGGTTGTATGCGGTGTGCTGATCATGGTGATCAGGGCCTGGGGAAAGTACCCCGACGGCGTTGTCTTTGCCATTTTGCTGGCCAACACATGCGCTCCGCTCCTCAGTAAGATAAAACCACGAGTCTACGGAAAGGAGAAGGCAGTTGCGTGACATCATAAAGATGATCGTGGTGCTCACGGTGATCTCCACCGTGATGGGAGCGACCCTCAGTCTGGTGGAGAGCATAACAAGGGAGCCCATCAAGTTTTCGAAGATCAAATTTGTGAAGGGTCCCGCTGTGGTTGCCGTGCTCCCAGAATGTGAGAACGACCCTATCCAAGACTATAAGGAAGGGGTGGTTTTGGAGGAAAAGGCGGGACAGAAGATCATCAAGTCCATATTCCCTGCCAGGAAGAACGGAAAATGCGTGGCAGTGGCCTTTGAAGTCACCGGCCAGGGCTTCCATGGCCCTTTAGGCATTATGATAGGGGTGGATCTGAAAACCGGGAAGCTGACCGGGATGAGGGTCATGACCCATACTGAAACGCCCGGCCTCGGAGCACGGGCCACAGAGCCCGCCTTTTACAAACAGTTTTCCGGTCTGGGAATCAAGGATGTAGTCCTGTCCGACCAGGGCGGCAAGGTGGATGCCATCACAGGGGCCACCATAACCTCCCAGGGCGTCCTTGGGGCAGTGAAAGCAGGACTCCAGCTCTTTTCGAGAAGCAAGGATAAGATCATGGGGGCGGTAGGAGCCGGGTAAGAGCACCGCCCGGCGGCCCGAGAAAGGCGTAATCGCCCGTTATCACTTTCTGTGAGTGGAAGGAAAAAATCATGTCCGTTTGGAAAGACTTTACCGACGGCCTCTGGAAAGACATCCCCCCGTTTCGCCTGGTCCTGGGACTTTGTCCCACACTTGCCGTGACCACCGCGGCGGACAACGGGCTCGGCATGGGGCTTGCCACCACCTTTGTTCTCGTTTGTTCCAATGCCCTGATATCCATTCTTAGGAAATTGATCCCGAAAAAGGTCCGCATCGCTTCCTATATCGTGATCATCGCCTCCTTCGTTGTCATGGTCGAACTTTTTATGCAAGCTTACTTTTACAGGCTTTACATAATCTTAGGTATTTTCATCCCTCTGATCGTGGTCAATTGCATTATTCTGGGCAGGGCGGAAGCCTTCGCATCGAAAAGGCCCATCCTCAACTCCATAGCCGACGGACTGGGGCACGGTTTTGGGTTCACTATTTCCCTGACAATAGTGGGCGCATTCAGGGAGATCTTAGGGGCGGGAACCCTTTTCAGTAAAATTACGCTCTTTGGCCCTCATTTCATGCCCTTCTCCTTCATGGTAAAGCCCCCCGGCGCATTTATCTGCCTGGGTCTTTTTCTGGGAATCATGAACATTATCAGCAGAGGAAGGGTTTAAGAGAGGTAAATATCATGCACGAAGCCTGGACTTTCTCCGATTATTTGCTACTGGTTATCGGCGCAATCCTTGTAAACAATATACTGCTTACGCGATTCCTGGGAAACTGCCCTTTCCTCGGGGTCTCCCGGAAAATGGAGACCGCAACGGGCATGGCCATGGCCGTCGTATTTGTCATGACCATGGCGGGGAGCATCACCTGGATCATCCAAGAGTACGTGCTGATCCCTTTCGATTTGGAGTATATGCAAACCATATTCTTCATCCTGGTAATTGCCGCCCTTGTGCAGTTAGTAGAGATGTTTCTCCAGAAAAGCTTCCCCGCCCTGTACCAGGCCCTGGGGATCTTTCTGCCCTTGATTACCACTAACTGCGCTGTCCTGGGTGTGGCCGTCATCAACATCAGGGAGGGATATAATTTTCTCCAGACCGTTGTCTTCTCATTTGCATCCGCCGTGGGATACGGCTTTGCCCTGATCCTGTTCACCGGGATCAGAGAGCAGATGGAGGTTTCCAGCATTCCCGATTTCATGAAGGGGACCGCTATCGGCCTATTGACCGCTGGCCTCATCTCCCTTTCTTTTTTCGGGTTTGCCGGCATAGTGGAATAATCGAAAGATACTCAGAGAAGAGCCTGATGCCAGGAAACAAGCAGCTAAGTATATGCGCTCCCTTTCCCGGGCCCAGGTCTGGAGCAGGAAGCGTGAACCTATAACCAAGAAAAGGATTGTCATATGTTGACGGGTGGCTTGATCCTCGGAGCGCTCGGTTTTGTATCGGCACTGGTCCTCAGCATCGCGTCGAAGGTCTTCTATGTTTATGTGGACCCGAGAGTTGAACTGGTTGAAGACTCGCTGGCAGGCGCCAACTGCGGCGGGTGCGGGTTCCCGGGATGTAATGCGGCAGCCAATGCCGTGGTGGCAGGCAAGGCTCCCGTTGGGGTCTGCGTGGTGGGAGGTCCGGAGTCGGCAGAAGCCGTCGGTGAAATTATGGGACTGCCCGTGGAGTACCACGAGGTGGAATTCGCCGAGAGGGGATGCCGGGGAGGGAGATTTTTTGATCCATTGCTTTTCGACTATATCGGAGTCCAGGACTGCCGCGCAGCATTCATGATTGCAGAGGGGCCCAGCAATTGCGAATACGCCTGCCTCGGTTTTGGCACCTGTGCACGCAATTGCCCCTTTGACGCCATCACCATGAGCGAGAGGAACCTTCCCCAAATCGACTATAGCCGATGCACAGGCTGTGGGACCTGCGAGCGGCTCTGCCCCAAGCATGTGATCCGGCTGGTCTCGGAAAGCAAGAAAATACTTTACTGGAATCAATTAGATGCATGCGCCGCCCCCTGTCAGGCCACCTGCCCTACCCAGATCGAAATCCCCAGATACCTCGGCTTCATAGCCGAAGGCAAGTATGAAGAAGCCCTTCTGGTGATTAAACAACATAACCCGATGCCATTGTCCATCGGACGCGTATGCCCTGCCCCGTGTGAAGACGTGTGCAGGAGAAAGGATGTGGACGAGGCGGTCAATATCAACGACTGCAAACGCTTCGTGGCCGACATCGAATACCAAAACAATGAGTATCTGCCCGTATTTGTACATCCTGATACCGGACACAAGGTGGCCGTGATCGGAGGAGGGCCTGCTGGCCTCACTTGTGCTTACTATCTCAGGAGACTGGGGCATTCTCCCACCATTTTTGAAAGCCTTCCAAAACTGGGGGGGGCCATGCAGTATGGAATCCCCGAGTATCGTCTTCCCAAAAAGGCGTTGGACTGGGAAATACAGGGCATGCTCTCCATCGGCATTGAGGCCAGGGTAAATACGGTTTTCGGCCGTGATATCACTTACGAATCCCTCCTGGATGAGGGCTTTGAAGCTTTTTTTATCGCTACGGGCACGCCGAGGGGCCTGTGGACCAGAACCGAGGGCGAAGACCTTGACGGGGTCATGCTCGGCATCGATTTTCTCAGGGACATAGGTCTGGGAAAGCCTCCCGCAGTCGGTCCGAGGGTGGTGGTAATAGGTGGGGGTAATGTGGCGATCGATGTGGCCCTTTCGGCTATTCGTCTCCCTGGTGTGGAGGAGGTCCACATGGCATGTCTTGAGAAACGGGACGAAATGCCGGCCTGGGAGCACGAGGTGCACGATGCCCTTGCCGAGGGGATAGCCCTTCACAATAGCTGGGGACCCATGCGGATGCTGGGAGAAAACGGAAAGGTGGTCTGCGTGGAATTCAAACAGTGTACCGCGGTATTTGACGAAAACGGACGATTCAATCCCCAGTACGACGAATCACAGACTATGCGAATAGAGACGGACAGCGTGCTCGTCACCATCGGCCAAGGAACGGACATAGGATTTATCAAAGAAAGCGCCGAGCTTTCTAAGCTGGAACTCACTCCGCGAGGAACCATTGTGGTCAATGGTGAGACCATGCAAACCAATATCCCCCATATCTTTGCCTCCGGGGAGATCACCACCGGTCCCAATATCGCCATCCAGGCCATTGCGGGAGGGAGGAAGGCGGCCTGGGCCATTCACCAGTATCTGAATCGGAAGGAAGGCGAGCCCGGCATCATTGAACCCCCGACAAATCTACGGGTTGCTGCCCTTGACCTCGTGGACAGGGAAGAACTTCAAAAAGTGCCTAAGGTGAAACGCGAGGTGATGTCCCGCCTGCCCGTACAAGATCGCAGGAGAAACTGGAACGAAGTCAATCAGGGGCTCGACGAGGAGCAGGCCATCAGGGCTGCAAGGAGATGTCTCAATTGTGGAATTTACTGCCTGAGGCCCACTTACGAGAGTAAAACCAGGGACTTCCTGAAAAAAACAGTTTAGGAGAAAGATAAAAAATGATACCGCTCGAATGCATAAAGGGATGCAAGCTGTTCAAGACTTTTCCAGATGAGCTGATAGAAGAGATCGCCGATGTGGGGATTCAGCTTTCTTACAAAGCCAACGACATCCTGTTCAATATCGACGAGCCTGCAGACAACATGGCGATCCTCATGAAGGGATCCGTGAGCATCATGACCACCAAGCGAACCCAGTTGATCCCCGTTCAGACCATCTATCCAGGTGACCCTTTTGCCCTTTCATCCATGATAACGGGGCGTTTCATTGCGGCGGCAAAGGCGCTGGAAGACTCTACCATCTGCGCGCTGCCTGTTTACAGAATGCAAAAAATCTTGGAAAAAGATTACAGGGCTGCCTATTTTTTCATGAAACAGATTGCTCTGCTGGTCTCCAACAGGCTCGTCAAGATGCATTATCGGCTGGATGTTACAGGCTCGGGTTACATTTAGGCCTCCCCCAAATTACAGATAATATAGATGAAGCCGAGCAAAGCGTTTAAATACAAAGGGGGCCCCGATCCATCTTGGCCGAGGCCCCCCTTTGTATCTTATCGTTTTGGGCCTTTAATACTCCTCATCCAGGTCGATTCCATCGCGCTCGTACTGGGCATCCCTCAG
>JAOZOW010000099.1:0-1604 GCA_029933075.1 Deltaproteobacteria bacterium
ATGAACCGGGCCGACGAGCCGGAAAAAATATTGGATGAGGAGGCGATCTTTCAGGCCCTGGCAAAGGACTGGAAGATGCCTTTCAAGAAGATCGACCCGCTTAAATTGGACCTCAACCTGGTCACCGGGACCATCCCCCACACCTTTGCCATGAAACACCTGGTAGTCCCCATCGCCAAGAAAGGAAAGACACTTGTTGTGGCCACCCCTGATCCCTTCAATGTGGAGGCCATGGAAGATATTGCCAGGGCAAGCCATATGAAGGTAGATCCCGTGGTGAGCACCAAAACGGATATCATCAAGGTCCTCAACGAGTTTTTCGGTTTCAAACGTTCCATAGCCGCTGCGGAAAACCAGTTCGGCGGGCCGACCGTGGATCTGGGAAACCTGGAGCAATACGTTAAGCTTTTTTCCGCAGAAGAGGTGCCTTCCGATGATCAGCATATCGTCAATGCGGTCAATCATATCCTGGGGTATGCCTTTGATCAGAGGGCAAGCGATGTGCATATCGAGCCTAAGCGGGAAGAGAGCTTGGTGAGGATGAGGATCGATGGAGCGCTTCATACCGTTTATACGCTACCCAAAAATGTACATTCCGCCATCTTGAGCCGTATAAAGGCCCTGGCCCGACTGGACATGGCGGAGAAAAGGAGACCCCAGGACGGCCGAATCAAGACGGACAAGGGAGGCATTGAGGCGGAGATCCGCGTATCCACGGTGCCGGTTGCATTTGGAGAAAAGGCGGTGCTGAGGATTATGGACCCGGACATCCTGTTCCAGGATCATGACAAGCTCGGTTTCACGCCGGGCGACCTTGTCCGATACCAGCAGATGATTGGCATGCCTCATGGGATAGTGCTTGTATGCGGGCCCACCGGAAGCGGGAAATCCACCACTCTTTATTCAACGCTTCGGTATCTTTCTACGCCGGAGATCAATATCACCACGGTTGAAGACCCCATCGAGATGATTCATCCCGATTTCAACCAGATCGCAGTGCAACCCCTCATCGGGATTACCTTTGCCTCCATTTTGAGGAATATCCTGAGGCAGGACCCGGACATAATCATGATCGGAGAGATGCGGGATCTTGAAACGGCTGAGAATGCCATCCAGGCGGCCCTGACCGGACACTTAGTGTTATCGACGCTTCATACCAATGACGCCCCCTCGGCAGTGATCAGATTGTTGGACTTGGGCATTCCTGCGTTTTTGATACAGGCTACGCTGAACGGTGTTGTGGCGCAGCGCCTGGTGCGGAACATATGCGTGCACTGCAAGGAATCCTTTGAGAAGGAAGGCTCCGAGCTTGTCGCCATGGGGCTTGATATCGGCAAAGAGGGACCGGTAACATTATACCGGGGAAAGGGTTGTCTGAAGTGCCGCGGGACCGGCTATCTGGGGAGGAGCGGGATTTTCGAAGTGCTTCCCTTTACAGAATCCCTCAAGAAAATTACGACCAATGAGACCGATACCGAGGAACTCAGAGCGAGGGCCAAGAAAGAAGGAATGGTGACCCTGCGGGAGAACGCCGTAAAGAAGCTTTTGGAGGGCACGACCACCTATCAGGAAGTGCTCAGGGTCACTTGGGAGCAGATGTAATG
>JAOZOW010000099.1:1704-9027 GCA_029933075.1 Deltaproteobacteria bacterium
AAACATCTTGAAATCACCCTAAAACCGGGACTCAACATCCTCTCGGGGGAGACGGGGGCGGGCAAGTCCATCATCATAAATGCGGTCAACCTGATCCTGGGCGGTAGGGCCTCCGGAGATCTCATCCGCACCGGATGCAAAGAGGCAAGGGTGGAGGCCCTTTTTTCCTTTCCTGCCAACAGCTTAATCCATAAGACCCTGTCAGGACTCGGCATACCTTTCGAAGGGGAGCTTTTGATCAGGCGTACCATATCGCGGGAAGGTCGAAACAGGGTCCATATCAACAGTTCCCTCGCCACCCTTCAGACCCTGGCCCAATTAGGGCCGATGCTTATCAGCATATCGGGACAGCACGAGCACCAGCTTCTCCTCAGGCCCGAAAATCATATCTACCTCCTGGACGATTTCGGGGGACTTTCCGGGGAACGGGAGGAGTTGGGGGCGGTATTCAACCGCGTGCAGTCCTTGAAGGAGGAGATCCGGAAGATTGAAGAGAGGCTCCGGCAGAGCGAGGAAAGGCAGGAACTTGCACGGTTTCAAGCCCAGGAAATAGAGAGAGCCGAGCTGAGTCCGGGGGAAGATGAATCTCTAACAGCGGAAAAGAAGCGCCTGCGAAATGCAGAGGAGCTTATTTCCATGGTATCCGATGCCTATCAGATCCTTTATGAAAGGCCCGATTCCGTTTTTACGGCCGTCTCCCAGTGCCAGAAGGGTATGGAGAGGGCTGCTGAAATTGATCCTGCCCTTGTTCCCGTAAAGGAGGCCTTAAGTGAAATTCAGGTGAGAGTGGAAGATGTTTCATTCGGTCTGAGGGATTTCAGGAAGGATATCCGCATTGATCCTCAAAGGCTGGAAGAGGTTGAGGAAAGGCTGGAGCTCATCAACAGGCTCAAACGGAAATATGGCCCGACTCTGGAAGATGTATTCCGGTTTCACGAAGAGCTGGCATCCGGTGTGCACACCCTGGAGGAAGAGAGGAGGGCCCGGGACAAGCTCCTTGAGGAGCTGCAGAGATTCTCTTCACTCCTTGCCAGCATGGCGGAGCAGCTGTCAAGGAAAAGGAAGGAAAAGGCAAAGGATTTGGAAAGGGCCATCAAGAGAGAGCTCAGGCTCCTTCAGATGGAGAATACCCGGTTTGCAGTCCGATTTGATGAAGAGTCTCCATGCTCAGGCAAGATGTCCGGAGAGAAGTTTGATGGGATCCGGGCCGATGGGATTGATCGGGTGGAATTTATGATTTCTCCGAATGTGGGAGAGGAATTGAGGCCGCTATCCAAGATCGCATCCGGCGGGGAGCTATCGCGGATCATGCTCGCCCTCAAGACCATCCTGGCCAGGTCCGCCTCTGTGGAAACTGTTGTATTCGATGAAGTTGACTCAGGGATCAGCGGAGCTACCGCTGAGGTGGTGGGAGAGAAACTGCTTTCGCTTTCAGGCTACCATCAGATAATCTGCATTACTCATCTGCCCCAGATCGCCAGTCAGGGTGAAACCCATTTTCTCGTGAAAAAAGAGGTTGTTGACGGGAGAACCCAAGCCCTTATATGCGAGCTGGAGCCGGAATCCAGGGTACAGGAGATCGCCAGACTCTTGGGCGGGAGGGAAATTACGCCGAGCGCGGTTGCCCATGCCAAAGAGATGCTGGATCAATAAATGTCCCTTACCACCTGGCCTTCCAGAAAGGCCCCTTCATCTAAAGGTTTGGCAATGGCTTCGCGTTCGGCTGCGGAGGTTATCTTGATCCGGCCGATTTTGTTTCCGAGGAGCTCAAGGGTCTTGCCGTCCTTGCAACGGATGGCCTCCCCCTTGCCGTAAACCATGAGTACCCGGCCGGGGTGGATGCCCACTTCACTTCCACCATCGATGGTTAGCGTCCCGTTCTCCACGGAGACAATCTTGCCGGTCCATGGTTCCGTGGCCAGCCTCTCTTCAATGGCCTTGGCCTGGCGCTTGAGGATCTGAGGTATGGTCTCTTGCAGTGCCTCGTCAAGAAAGGCGTCCTGATCAAATTTCCTGTCAAAATCCTCTTCATCCTCGTCCTGGGGGAAATCAACCTGCACGGATTCCTGGTGGTTGAGGAGAAAGGTCTTGCTGTTCACATCCACTACATAGACAGAGGCCGACACGTTATAAATCCGCCGGTACTTGCGAAAAGGCCAAATGCCTTTTTTTTTGCTTGTGGCCTCCACAGGATTTAGGACGCCGGTGATAACAGCGTCCATCCCGAAGTACTCCGCCCTTTTCAAAAGCTCCGGATGGTTCAAAAGGCCCAGTTCCGGGAAGCGGTCACTTTTAGGGAGGGCGATGCTCTCAGGGGGGTCGTAGACCAGTAGATTGGGAGATTGTCTCAGGAGGGCCTTGAGATTTTCGGTGATTCGGGCTTCCCTGGTGGGACCGATTTTGGCCTGATCAATCAGGGGCAGCACCATGACCTTTTTCTTGAGGGATGACCTCTTGGCCGGCATGACCCTGCTCACTACCTTCTTGGGAGACCAGTTTTCGATCCAGGATAGCGCATGAGGCTGAAAAAGCTGGCATCCCGTCATTACAAAGAGGACACACGGAAGGATAAGCAGGCTCCGGCAGGCCCTTTTAAGCTTTCTACGCATGATCCACCTTCCCGAGGATAAGCATTTGTGTTAGTCCCAGCCCTAAGTGCGAGCCGGGAATTTGCAACAATCTATAAATGCTGGAGCACTCCTTTGTAAAGCATTATTTACAACTCATATTATTCATCACGAAGATCAAGAAGCTCGGGAAGAAAGCAAGGACAGGGGCAATCCTTCCCCTCTTTCCTGTCAGGGGATGCTTTTTCGGATTCTTACCGGAACAGGATTTGAAAGGAGTTGAATTCCCCGGTCCACTGCTCGGGAGACTCGTGTACGCGTGTCACCCTGGCGGAGGGGGGCCCCTGATGACACCATGCCAC
Organism: Deltaproteobacteria bacterium; assembly: GCA_029933075.1. Taxonomy (GTDB): domain Bacteria; phylum Desulfobacterota; class DSM-4660; order Desulfatiglandales; family Desulfatiglandaceae; genus JAOZOW01. Next base: position 4,634 of record JAOZOW010000099.1, read on the forward strand.
CAGCTTCTTTACCCGGTCCTCGGGCCCTTCGGCCAGGACCTCAACCGTCCCGTCCCTCCGATTCCTCACCCATCCGTAAACACCCAAAGCTTCGGCTTCCCTGCGGGTGGAGTCCCTGAACCAGACTCCCTGCACGCGGCCTTCGATAACGAGCCGCACCCTTATGTTGTCCATGGCCTCCTTTCCTCCAACTCAGTAACAGGACCAATGAAACCGGTCAAGGCGCATTGCGCTATTTTTCTCCAACCAGTTCCAAAAATTTCTCCTCCCCGAGCACTTCTACTCCAAGTTCTTGAGCCTTCTTGAGCTTGGAGCCTGGCGATTCGCCCACCACGAGGTAATCGGTGGCGCGGCTTACCGAGGAAGCCACCCGACCGCCCTTTTTCCTGATCAGCTCCTTTGCCTCTGATCGTTTCATGGATTTGAGCGTGCCGGTGAGTACGAACGACTTTCCTCCAATAGAGCTCGAGGATGCAGGCGAAGGCCCTTCAGGCCTGACCCCGGCCTCCAGGAGCCGCCTGACATGCTTCCTGTTGGCTTCATCCTCAAAAAAGGAAACAATGCTTTTTGCGATTTCCGGGCCGACACCTTTGATGCCCGACCCGTTTTTTTTGTTGTAAGCCAGGTCTTCATACGTTGCGTTCTGGATCCGCTCCAAGCTCCCGAAGTGCGTGGCGAGCAGCTCGGCAACATGCTCTCCCACGTGGCGGATCCCCAATGCTAAGATGAACTTCCCGAGCGTTGTATTTTTACTGCCTTCTATTGCATTGAGGAGGTTGGTAGCGGACTTGTGCTCTATCTTGTCAAGCCGGATCAAGTCCTCATAGCGGAGATGGTAAAGATCGGCAGCCTCTGTCACCATGCCCCTGTCAAGAAGCTGGGCCATGATTTTATCCCCGAGACCCTCTATATTCATGGCGCCTTTTGAAATGAAATGTTTCAACGCCTCCTTGACCCGCCCGGGGCAGCGCCTATTGGGGCACTCGGAGATCTTTTCGTCCCCCCTCTTGACCACCTTTGTACCGCATGAAGGGCAGTGGGTCGGCATCACAAACCGCCGCTCTTGACCGGTCCTTTTTGAAGGGATGGATTTTACTACCTCCGGGATCACATCGCCGGCCCGCTGGACAATGACGGTGTCTCCCTCACGAATATCCTTCCTGTTGATCTCATCCTCATTATGAAGCGTCGCCCTCTTCACGGTCACCCCCCCGATCTCCACCGGTTCAAGGTGGGCAACGGGAGTCAGGGCGCCGGTGCGTCCCACCTGGACGTCGATCCTGAGGATTCTCGTGGTCTCCTGGGTAGGCTTAAACTTGAAGGCCAGGGCCCATCTGGGACTCCTGGCCTTATGGCCGAGCCTTGCCTGTAGTGCCAAAGAGTTGACCTTAATCACTGCGCCGTCAATCTCGAAAGGGAAATCCTCGCGGTGTTCCTCCAGGTAATGACAGTACTCTATCACTTCCTCTATGGTTCCACAGACCCGGATGTGAGGGCGGTTGACCCTGAGGCCCCACTCCTGCAACCCCACCATCAGCTCATAGTGGGTGTCAAACGAGTCCCCACTGATCTCCCCCACCCCGTAACAGAACATATTGAGGGGCCTTCTGGCCGTGATCCTGGGATTGAGCTGCCTCAGGGATCCTGCCGCGGCATTTCGAGGGTTGGCGAACACCGGGAGATTCTTGTTTATCCTTTCGCGGTTCAGAGACTCAAAGGCCTCTGTTTCCATATAGACCTCTCCACGGACTTCCAGGAGGTCGGGAATGGGCCTTTTTCCCATCTCAATGAGGGTCAAGGGGACAGTCAGGATGGTCTTGATATTAGGGGTGACATTTTCACCCACAAAGCCATCCCCCCTTGTGGAGGCAACCGTAAGGGCCCCTTTTTCATAGACCAGTTCTACGGCCAGGCCGTCGATTTTTGGCTCCACCGTATAATCAAAAGGTGTGGGGTCTTTTAGGAATCTCTTGATCCTTGCATCGAAGTCCCTGATATCCTGGTCATGGAAGCTGTTCTCAAGGCTGAGCATGGGAATGCGATGTTTGACTTCGGTAAAGGTTTCCTGGGGCTCGGCTCCGACTCTTTGGGTAGGGGAATCGGGAGTAATGAGGTCCGGGTGCTGTTGCTCAAGCTCAAGCAGTCTCCTAAACAGCCTGTCATATTCGGCATCGGATATCTCGGGATCATCCAGCACATAGTACCGGTAATTGTGATGCCGGATTTCTTCCCTTAGGCTTTCGATTTCTTTGAGGACGTCTTCCATGATCAGACATTCTTTCTAATTTTTTTCCTTTTTACCGCTTCCACGAGGCCGAAACAGCCCGTGAGCATCATATCTCCATAAGGGGCGGCCATGTGCGCTCCAAGGCCCTTAAAGCGTTCTCTGTTGGGACCGGTCAGAGACAGGTATTTGAAAGGGCTTTCTTCTATTACTCCCTGGAGAACCATGCAGCCATGGCCCATTTCATCAAAGACCTCTCTGTTTGACAGCTCCCCTTTTCGAAACCGCTCCAGGTGTTCGGATAGTTTTTTAGGGGTCATCAGGGATGTGTGATGTTCATAAATGCCCCAGAGCTTGTTGCCTTTTACCAGGGCCGCCACGATATGCTCATTGCCTATGTTGACGATGGTGATCCCCTCACGGCTTCGCATTGAGACCCAGGGATCCTGGAGCGCGCCCAGAATGGCCGATGCGCCCGTGTCCATGACCCAGGCGCTTGGCGCTGTTTCCTTGACAGCTTTCATCCGGGTGAGATGCTCCGGCGGGTTTTGGTAAAGGAGGCCTTCGAGGCCGTTTCCCGATTGAATTGCGGATGTCCAGTGGTTGAACCTGAACGCCCGATTGCTCGTATCAGGGGAGAATCCATGATCCTGAACACAGACTGCCACCATGTCGGGTCTGTCCACATGAAAGAGACTTAAGGCCCTGTATATGGCATCAAGGTCCACATCTGCCATTGTGAGTTCCACGAGGGGTTCAATATCTGGCTTTCTATCAACGATCAGGATACCCATGGCGGCAACTCTGTCCAGGTTATCGTGGAAAGTGTATGCGGGCTTCTCTAATGAAAATAGTTTCAACCCCGCCGCAAGGTGCCTCCGGGCTGCAGCCGTACACGGGCCTCCCCCCATGGTAGTGCCGGAGAGAAAGATGTGTTGCCCTTTTCTTGTAGCCGCCTCTATCCGGTCGGCAAGGATGCTTGTGGGAGAAGGCAAAATCATCTTGGGGCAGTTTTCCATAGGCCTTTGCGGGTGCCAAACCAAGATATCCTGGGTCCCCCGTCCTATATCAATGGCCAGCAGGCTTTCTGCCTGGTCCATATAATCCTCCCGGTTAAAGGCAATCAAATGGCGATTGAGGGGAAGGCCACGGTCAGCAATACTCTCCCAGCCGCCCTTGAACTCTGCCTGAGTGAAGGATCAGAGAAGCCCCTCCGCCATTTTAGATCGAATAGTTCATCCGACACCACGAGCAGCCCTGCCATGGCCACGGAGCGGTAAAGGGCCACGGTCATCAAGGCGGACATCTCCATTTCTACGGCCAGGACCCCCAGATCGGCATAGGTTTTGACCTTTTCAGGGGTTTCGCGATATGGGGCATCGGTTGTCCAGACGGGTCCCATGGAAAAAGGAACGCCGCCCTGCTTGAGTGCCGATTCCAGCATTCTGTTTAGTTTCAAATCAGACCTCACAGGCCTGTCACCGATGGGATAATGCGCAGAGGTCCCTTCCTCGGACAGCGCACTTTCGGGAATCACGATGTCGCCGATGCCAAGCCCGTGCTTAATAGACCCGCACCATCCCAACACCCAGATTCTTCTTGCCCCTAAAGCGATGAGCCTTTCCATGCCCATTACCGCTTGGGGGGCTCCGAGGAAAGGGCCGCATAGAGTAATAGGCGGCCCTGTTTGCTGGCGGGACAGGTACAGTTTATACAGGTCCCCATCGCTGAAAGGAACCGATGCAGCCCGGATGGCCCCGGCAAGGTACCTCAATTCGGAGGGAATCATCACCATCAAGGCATCGGGGCCCAGGTGGGGATCCCCTTTCCCCTTTCTTGGGGTGATGATTCCTTCCTGTCCCGCCGATTCTTTTAGCAAGTCTGGGTCCCCGGCAATTCCTTTTGGCCATGGAAAGTTTGGCCGTGTGCTGCCCTCCCGGACATTTTCCCTAAACCTGCAAAGCCCCTGTTTCAAAAAGCTTCGGATGCGCCGGGATGGAACAAGCAAGGCCTTCAAAATCTTAGAATTTAAAGCCTTCTTTGGCAACAGCAAAATAGCTGCCATAACCGGAGGCGCCTTGGCGGATTATTCTAATGTAAAAATAGCCAGGATATGGTAAAATTTTTTAGGTATTTCTGAGAGGATAGCGAGAGTCATTTTTTATTGACA
>JAOZOW010000028.1 GCA_029933075.1 Deltaproteobacteria bacterium
CCTGCCTCTCCCCTGATATGGAGGTGTTCCTGCCTGACGCAGGCAGGGAGAAAAACATCCCTCACCCCCACCAATGGACACTTTACTCCATCTATGGCTCAAAACTTGAATAGCTTCTCAATGAGCTGGGATTTCATAAGATCCCCTTCAATCTTCAACTTCCCCCCAGTAAATGCGCTCATCGCATTGAGCTCGCCCGCGATCAACTTCACAAAATCTTCGTCAGCCATCTTGATGGTGGTCGTGGGGCTGCCATGAGTCCCTTCACTCACCTGGCAGCCTCCATCTTTCACCTTCACATGCCACTGCCCACCTTCCGGCCCCGAAATATCAAACTGAAACACCACATCAACACCAGCCGCCTTATCCGGCTGAAATGCCTCACAAATCCGCTCAAAGATCCCCCTCACACTGAGCCCCCCGCCAGAGTCCTGCGCCGCAGCCTCCTTCTTCGGCGAAAAAGCATCAAGCATAGGACCAAAGGCCGCCGTCGCATTGGGAAACTCCTGGGCGTCGGTCATGTCATTGATGGCATCCCAATTCCGGTGAATATCCTCCAGGGTAGGCGCCTTTGTGCCGTCACCGATCACTGTGCCCGGACCGGTGAGGATAGCAGCCCGATTGAAATAGCCCATACCCGCATTAAAGATCATCCCATTGTCTTCGCAGCCGGAAGAACAGAGGTAAATGACTAAAGGTGCCACGAACTCCGGCTTCAGCTTTTCGAACAGGTCGGGAGGCAGCACATCCTCGGTGAGCCTCGTGGCCGCCATAGGGGCCACAGTATTGACCTTGATATTGTGCTTTTCCCCTTCCAGCTTGACCGTGTTCATGAACCCCACCAGCCCCATCTTGGCAGCAGAGTAATTGGTCTGGCCGAAATTGCCGTAAAGCCCCGCTGCAGAGGAGGTCAGTATAATACGACCATAACCCTGTTCCCGCATCTTCAGAAAAGCAGGGCGGGTGACATTGTAAGCCCCCTTCAGGTGCACATCAATAACCGCATCCCAGTTCTCCGGCTCCATCTTTGCCAGTGTCTTATCACGCAGGATCCCTGCGTTGTTTATAAGAATATCCACCCGGCCAAAGGCCTCTATGGCGGCATCCACAATGGCCTGACCGCCCTCGGGCGTTGCAACGGAATCGTAATTGGCCACCGCCTCCCCGCCAAGTGCCCTGATCTCTTCTACCACCCTGTCAGCAGGAGCCTTGGAGCCTTCACCAGATCCATCCCTGGCACCGCCAAGATCATTGACCACCACCTTGGCCCCCCTCCTGGCCAGATCCAGGGCATAGACCCGTCCCAGCCCCGCCCCTGCCCCTGTCACAATAGCCACCTGACCATCAAAATGTATGGACCCTAAGCGCTTTCGCCGTTCCATCTCCTCGGGGCTCATCCACTCCACGATGCCCTGATCCATCACAACCTCGCCGCTCTGGGCATTTATAGTGCGGAACAGGGCCCTGCCCTCCTCCACCTTCCAGATCTGGGTGGTAAAAGGCACTCCCGGGTAGAGGGGCCGCGAAAATCGGACCCTGAAGCGGGTCATGCGCTCCGGCTCGCCTGGAAATAGGTGTTTGATCACGGCGCGGCAGGCGTATCCATGGGTGCACAGGCCGTGCATGATGGGTTTTTCAAAACCGCTCGCCCTGGCAAAGTCAGGGTCCACGTGGAGCTGAAACACATCGCCTGAGAGCCTGTAAAGGAGGGGCTGATCTGGAGAGGACACGGCCTCTTCCTCAAAATCAGGGGGATGATCAGGCATCTCAAGGTCTTCGGTCGGTCCCGGGTCCCCTCCGAATCCGCCATCCTTCCGGCAAAAAAGAGTGAATATATTGGTGAAAAGTTTCTGCCCATTTGAATGATAGGTATCAGCCTCCGCCACCACCAAAGCGCCTTTGCCCTCTCCCTTGTCATATATGTGAGTGATGGCCCCCTGGGTGGTGATGGTCCCTTCAACGGGGATAGGGTTATGAAAGATGATGTCCTGCTCTCCATGCAGGATGCCGGACAGGTCTGCATTGGAACTCACGGCCACTTCCGCCAGGAATTCGAAAACGCTGGCAATGGAAAAACTGGGGATTACTTTGAGCTTCTGTTCGTAGCAATACTCCAACTCATCAAAGCCCGCTCCCACCCCTAACGCATAGAGCACCACATCTCTCCAGGTATAATCCTTGCTCACTGGGCCGATTTTCTTGCCGATGGCATCCAGATTAAGGGCCATCTCATCACCTCCTTATTTGTAGCGGTTCATCACAAAGCGTACTCGCCCTCGCCCGGGGACCCTTCTTGCCCCCTCTCAAAGGCCGGTATAAGTATATGCTTGAGGGTCATTTTCACAAGCTGGATATATTCTTTCCTGCCCAGGTTCAGCATGGGTCTAAAGAAATTCTCGCCCGATATGAAACTGTGTATGGCGTTCATGATGGTCAGGACCTTCATTCTGGCCGCTGCCGGCACCTTTCCCCTCCTCCCGCACAGGTTCATGGACCGGGCGATATCAGAGATCAACTCGGGGACCTGGATGTCCAGGCTCGACCGGTACCTTGTCTTGCCAAAATATTGAAACAGCACAATATTGGAGATCTCGGGACACTCAAACAGGTAATCGGTCATCATGTCGATGGATATGCTCATTCGCTCGGCAAGGGGTCTTCCATGGATCACCTGTTCCACTTCCGAGAGCTTTCGGCGCAGATCCTCGTTGATGTCCAGTATAACGGCCTCGTACAGCTCGCCCTTCTCACCCCAGTGGTAATAGAGGGTGGAGATGTCAATACCAACTTCCTGGGCGATCATCCTGGTGGTGGTGCCGTGAAAACCATATTCACCGAATATACGGCGCGCCACCTTCAGGATCCTCCCCTTCATGGAATCCGGATCTTTGCGGGCCTTTTCAAGGACAGTGAGCATCAGTATGTTCCATCTTTCGCTTCCATCATTTGATGGACACTCTAAACCCACTATCCTCAAAAGTCAACAAGTCAGGCAACCGGCCTGAAGGGGATTCTTGACACCGCAAACGCCCCCCCTTATACTCATGGCGTTTTCCCCTCACCCCCAAACCTCCAGGCCAAGAAGGCGGCTCATAATAATGACGGAGGGAGAAAATCCAATGTCAAACGACGTGGTATACAGTCAGCTCAGGGAGCAGCTTGACCAGTACTCCGTAGGATTTCCTCAGACCGAATCGGGTGTGGAGATGAAAATCCTCCGCAAACTATTCACCGAAGAGGAAGCGCGGATGTACCTGGACCTCAGCATGCTCCTGGAGACCCCCGAGGCGGTGGCCCAGCGTACGGGACAGGACCCCCGGCAAGTTGCATCCCTCCTGGAGACCATGGCCGATAAGGGCCTGATCTTCCGTCTCCGGAAGGGAGAGACCTCCAAATATGCGGCGAGCCCGTTTGTGGTGGGATTCTACGAATTCCAGGTGGAAAACATGGACAGGGAACTGGCCGAGCTTGTGGAGCAATACATGGAGGAGGGTTTCCTCAAACGGGCATCAGAGCAAACAGTTCCAATGCGGACAGTGCCGGTCAACAAGGCGATCAATGTCTCCTGGCCGGTTGCACCCTACGAGGACGTCCGGGAGATCGTAAAAAGCAAGGACCGCATTGCAGTGGCCAAATGCATCTGTCGGGTCCAGCAAGGGCTCCTGGAAAAGGCCTGCGACAAGCCTATTGAAGTATGCTTCTCCTTCGGCTCACATGCCCAGTATTATGTGGATAGAGGCATGGGCCGCTGGATCACCCAGGAAGAGGCCCTGAAGATCCTTGATGAATGTGAAGAGGCAGGACTCGTATCCCAGCCCTTCAACGCCCAAAACCCGGGCGGCATGTGCAACTGTTGCGGCGATTGCTGCGGCATGCTCAGGGCCCTCAAAAAACACCCGAAACCTTCACAAATGGTGGTGACAAACTACTTTGCCCAGGTTGACCCCGATCTCTGCTCCGCATGTGAAACCTGCCTTGAACGATGTCAAATGGAGGCTATATCCATCGGCCCCGATGACGTGGCCCAGGTGAATAGAGATCGCTGCATCGGTTGCGGCCTCTGTGTCACCACCTGCCCGGCCGAGGCCCTGAGCTTACGGCCCTATCCGGCTGACAGAAGGCGCGAGCCTCCCTCAAGGGCACAGGAGACAATGATGGAGCTGGCCCGAAAGCGGGGCACATCTATGATACCGCTGTCCGTACTCAGGGCCGCGAGCAAGTCATAAGCACCCCTGCCCTCGCCCATGCGCTGGAATAGATATGCAAGCTCATGGAGGCCGAGGTCAGTACTCGATCCTGAAAGCAGAAGGAGGCTCACATGTTTCAGACCAAAATCACTCATATGTTAGGCATACAGTATCCCATCATAGGCGGGACTATGATGTGGATCACCACGGCGGATTTCACTGCGGCCATTTCAAACGCAGGCGGGCTGGGAATCTTGGCCTCTGCAATATACAAGAGCCGGGAAGAATTCGCGGATGCCCTTGACCAGGTCTTTGACCTTACCGACAGGCCCTTTGCGGTGAACCTCAACCTCTTTCCCATGATGCGCCCCATTGACAACAACGATTACCTGGACGTGCTCCTGGAAAAAGGAGTGAAGATCGTAGAGACATCGGGGCATTCCGCCCCCGAAGACCTCTGCGCCCGGTTCAAGGAGGCGGGGCTCACATGGATCCACAAGTGCGTCGGGGTGCGCTACGCCCTGAAAGTCCAGGAAATGGGCGCTGACATCATCACAGTGGTAGGTTATGAGAATGGGGGGGCAACGGGCAAGCTGGATATCGGCACTTTGGTTTTAGTGCCCCGCGTTGTAGAAAGCGTGGAAGTACCGGTCATCGGAGGCGGCGGAGTCTCTGACGGCCGGGGTTTTCTTGCCGTGCTTGCCTTGGGCGCAGAAGGAGTCATTATGGGCACCCGGCTCCTCGCCACCAAGGAAGCTCCCATACATGAGGACCTGAAAAAAGCGCTGGTTGAGGCCACCGAGCTGGACACCATGCTGGTCATGCGTTCCATTGGCGCCACCCACAGGGTATGGGCCAACGAGGCTGCCAAGAAGATCATTGAGCTGGAAAAGGATCAAGCGGGACTGCCCGAGATCCTTAAGATTGCCGCCGGGGAGAAGGCCAAACGAATGTATGAGGGCGGAGACCTGAAAGCGGGTATGATCTCATGCGGGCAAGCAGTGGGCATGGCCCACGACATACCCTCGGTAAAGGAGCTTTTCGACAGGATCATCGCAGAGGCTGAAGAGATAGCAAAGCACTTGGCGAAAGGAAAGACAACATCATATCGAGAAATCATTAACGGATAAGCCGGGCCATGGGGCTCTCTTTACAGATCGCCGCAAAAGGCACCCCGCAGCCACCTTCACGGCAGATCAGCCATAAACCTTGGCAGTGCCAAGCCCCAGGAGAAAGCGCTCGCAAAAAAGGTCGACCTATCTGCCTGCCTGAGACATAGTGCAAGGACCACGGGGGCGGTCAAACAGGCTTGGAGGCACTTTTTCCGTTGCGGCTGGCTGGAAAGAGAGTCCCATGGTCCGGCCCAAGGTGGCAAACTTATAACCTCGATTTGATGACAAGGTTTTCTCGGTTAAGATGTTGAAATAATTGAGACCAGATTCAAGGTAAACTCTGCTTTGAACACCAATGACTCAGTTTGAATGCTGATGGTCTGCTGGAGGAGGAACACATGAGCAATGACGCACCCCTTAAAATCGAAAAGGATGGTTTTGTTGCATGGCTGATCCTGAATCGGCCCGAGAAGCGGAACACAATGAACTACGCCTTCTTTGACGCCCTTATCCATCATTTCACGGAGTTCGACAAAGACCCGGACGTTCGGGCAGTAGTGATAAAGGCGGAAGGGAAAAGTTTCACTGCAGGGATAGACCTGATGGAAATGGCGCCCATGCTCCAGGGCAATGGTGTGGAGTTCAGGGAGAGGCTCAGGAAAAATATCATTCAATTCCAGGAAAGCATGAATGTCATCGAAAGGTGCCGCAAGCCTGTAATCGCTGCGGTACACAGCCACTGCATCGGGGGCGGCGTGGACCTCATCAGCGCATGCGACATCCGCCTGGCCACAAAGGACGCTGTTTTCTCAATCCGCGAGACCCGTATAGCCATCATTGCCGACTTGGGCACCCTTCAGCGGCTGCCCCATATCATCGGCCATGGGTGGTTCAGAGAACTGGCCCTGACCGGGCGGGACTTTTCAGGGGAAGAAGCCTTAAAAATGGGATTGATCACGCGCCTGTGTCAGGATCGCGATTCTCTTTATGACGAGGCCGGAAAGCTTGCCGCACAAATTGCCTCCAATCCCCCCATGACCGTCCAGGGAGTCAAAGATGTCATCCTCTACAGCCGTGACCACGGGGTCTACCCCGGGCTGACCTACGTAGCCCAGAAAAACGCCGCCCAGCTTCCATCCGAGGATCTTATGGAGGCATTCCAGGCCTTCATGGAAAAACGGGCACCCCAGTTCAAGGGCAAGTGACTGGAGAGCAAAAAGAGGAATCAAAATGAAAGCCATGATTTTGAAACAAATCGTCAATTTTAAGGAAAACAGAACCCCCCTTGAGATGAGCGACCTGCCCGATCCCGTGCCATCCGAGCGCCAGGTGCTCATCAGGGTATCGGCGTGCGGGGTCTGCCACACGGAACTGGACGAGATTGAAGGCAGGACACCGCCTCCCCGGTTTCCCATTGTGCCGGGGCACCAGGTGGTGGGAGAAGTGATTGAGACAGGCAGAGAGGCAAAAAAATTCCGGGCTGGCGACAGGGTGGGAATCGGCTGGATCTACTGGGCCTGCGGAAACTGCAGCGCCTGCCTTTCAGGCAATGAGAACCTGTGTGAGGAATTCATGGCCACAGGCAGGGACGCCAACGGAGGCTATGCCCAGTATTGCGTGGTGCAGGAGGAGTTTGCCTACAGGATACCTGAAATCTTCTCGGATTCGGAGGCTGCACCGCTGCTCTGCGCCGGGGCCATCGGTTATCGCTCACTGATGCTTACCGGCCTGAGGAACGGGCAAAACCTGGGGCTCACAGGCTTCGGGGCATCCGCACACCTCGTCCTCATGATGGCCGCTTACAAGTACCCGGAGTCAAAGGTCTTTGTCTTCGCCAGGAGTGAGAAAGAAAGGTCCTTTGCCAGAGAACTTGGGGCGGTATGGGCAGGGGATACGGAAGAAGAAGCCCCTGAAAAGCTGGACAGTATCATTGATACCACCCCAGTCTGGAAACCCATAGTGGAAGGCTTGAAAAACCTCAAGAGCGGTGGTAGGCTGGTTATTAATGCAATACGAAAGGAGGAGGTGGACAAGGAATATCTCTTAAAGCTGGACTATCCTACACACCTCTGGATGGAGAAGGAAATCAAGAGCGTCGCCAATGTGGCGAGAAGCGACGTAAGCGAATTCTTAGAGCTTGCCTCGCTGATACCCATCCGCCCCGAAGTCCAGGAATTCTCTCTGGAAGAGGCCAACAAGGCGTTGGTCGAACTTAAGGAGCGCAAGATCCGCGGCGCAAAGGTTTTGAGGATCGATTCGTAAGGCCGTCGGGGAACCCCCACGCTGCTCCAGCGAGTGGAGGCATGCAACTGGTAACCATCCTCAACCGGCTCAAAATATCTCATTTGGAAGGCGACGCAATAGCCACAACTCATATTGCCAATCTAAAATCTACTCTCCAGCCCGCCGGGCTTTGGGCTTTAACCCTGGCTTCTATTCTTTTTCTCCTCATCGCAAATACAACCGCCTGGGCAGAGACTCTCAGCCTGAATGACTACCGGGCCCACATCAGTCAAACCATCAATTACCTCCAATCGCGGCAGGGAGCGATAAAACACGAGGAGAGGGTCTGGATGCGCAAGAAATTCCCCCCCGGGCTTAGCGTTCAATACGACCATGGAGGCGCCATACCAGTAGACCGTAACGGAATCTTGTCCTGGATTCGAAAGGCAGAAGATTCCGCCCAAGGCAGAGACCGACTGATAGTCCACCTCCAGGCACTTTTAGGGCAACTGACCTGGCAGCGCAGGAGCCCTACATCCCATACACTTAGCTGGAATCAATGCCGCAATGTCCTGGAACATATATACACACGCAAAGAATTCAGGCACTTAAGAGAAACCTGGAACCCACCCTGGCAGGCCTTTATCAGGGATTTTCTGGCAACCCTGGGCAGGTGGCTCTCGCGCATCCTGCCTTCCATCAATAAGGTGCCGGGAGACTGGATCCAGTATCCCGTTTACGCCCTTGTTCTCATCCTGTGCGGTCTCCTTGTGAGGTGGATCTTCCGCTCAACCGGCTCAGGCAGCTGGCACTGGAGACAGCAGTCCACCATTAAGCCCCTACCCGCTCCGAAAACCCGTGAGAAAGATTGGAAGGCATGGAGGGAAGACGCCCGTCAAAAGGCAAAAACAGGGTCCTTTCGAGAAGCCATTAGAGCCCTCTTTATATCTGTCTTGTTAGAAGGCCACCAGAGGGGATGGTGGACTTACGAAAAAGAGTCCACAAACAGGGAGCACCTGGCACGGGTGGAAGGGCCCCTCCCGAGACGAGCAGCGCTTCAAAACCTGATCGTGCTGTATGAAAGCACGTGGTACGGCCTGGCCCAGCCCGACGAAGAGGATTACCGGGCAGGCGAAAAATGGGTGGGGCAGATGGAGGCGGCCGTATGAACTCTGGCAATCAAGTCCGGTGGTTCAAGATTGCCGGCCTCTGTCTTCTCCTGTTCCTGGCGGTTTACTGGCTGGTAGCTCAAGAGGCAACATACAGAGGAGGCCTGAGACCCTTTCGCCACACCACATACAGCAGTGGCGCAGGGGGATATAAAGCCCTTTACCTGTGGCTGAGGGAGCTCAGGATACCTCTCAGACGCTGGGAGAAACCCCTGATAAGTCTGAATAACAGCGACTCGGTCTTCGTGGTTGTACAACCGGAAATAGACCCGGGGCCCAATGAATTGAAGGCCCTTGAAAAATGGGTCTTCAAAGGGGGGACGTTAATCCTGATCATGGAACCGCCCGATCCTTTTCTGACCTATTTCGGTTTGAAAACAGGACCGGTGAATACCGACAAGACATCGCGGGATGAGGGCAAAAATGCCATGTACCAGCCAGGGCCCTACACAAGGGGGGTCCGCACGTTAATCCGCCAGGGCTTTCGGGGTTTGAGTTCCACCCAGCCGCAAGCAGTATTCCACTACCGGGATAAATGGGGAGGCCTCCTTGCCGTGAAACAAAAAGGCCAAGGGAGGATGATCGCCCTTGCTGATCCGGGGCTTTTTTCCAACGCGGCCCTCCGGAAAGGAGATCACTTTCGTCTGGCCCTGAACCTGTTTCTCGCCCACTACAGTCAAGGCGATATCCTGGTGGATGAATTCCATCACGGATACGGGAGGGCCACCTCGGTACTAGGGCACTTAAGCCGCTCCCCCGCATTGAAGCCTCTGGTCCAGGCCATGTTGGTCCTTGGTGTGCTTCTTTGCGCCTGGGGGAGGCGATTCGGCCCCCCGAGACCTCTCACGAAACCGGAACCGCGCTCGTCTCTGGAGTATGTGAGGGCCCTGGCAAACCTCTTCTGGAGATCCAAGGCCCGGCATCTCGCTCTCGAAACCCTCATCGGCTGGTTCGAGGATGAAGCCCGGCGGGGCCTGATAGATACCGACAATGAACTCAAGGAAAAAATAGATGAAGCCAAAGAGCGGCTTAAGAAGCCGAGAATAAACGACCGGGAATTGCTGATGTGCGTCAGAGGACTTTACGCGGCCCTGGACGATGCGCGTGGCAGGCACCGGTATTACTGAGGAGAGGACCATGCCGGAACAGATAAAGAAGTTTGTGGAGTTGACCTCCGCGGAGATCTCAAAAGCAATCGTAGGCCAGAAGGAAATCGTGACATGCCTTCTGATAGGCCTCCTAACCAAGGGACATGTGCTCTTAGAGGGGGTGCCGGGGTTGGGCAAGACCCTCCTTTGCAAAGCCCTGGCCTATGTCCTGAACGCTAAATTCACGCGCATCCAGTTTACACCTGATATGATGCCTGCAGACATCTTGGGTACCCACGTATACGACCTTCACAGCCGGACGTTTCGTCTTCGCAAGGGCCCCATCTTCACTGAAATCCTGCTTGCCGACGAGATCAACCGAACGCCTCCCAAGACTCAGGCGGCCCTTCTGGAGGCCATGGAAGAGCGACAGGTGAGCATCGACGGGAAAAGATTTCCTCTGCCCGAAGGCTTCCTCGTTGTGGCCACACAAAATCCTATTGAGCAGGAAGGCACCTACCCATTGCCCGAGGCACAGCTGGACCGGTTTCTCATGAAGCTCCTGCTGGACTACCCCGCCCCTGAAGAGGAGCAGAAAATCCTTTTGCAACATGGAAAATCTACGGAGTCCCATGACCTCGAGGCCATGGGCCTCTCCAGGCTCACCCGAAGTGACTGGATCCCCAAATTGCAGGAAAGACTCCGGCAGACCAAAGTGGAGGAGGGAATAGTAACCTATGTGAGAACACTTCTGGAGAAAACCCGAAACTCTTCCCATCTCTACCTGGGTGCAAGCCCAAGGGGAGGCATTGCACTGTTGAGGGCAGCTCAGTGCCTGGCCGCCCTGGAGGGAAGGGATTTTATCACGCCGGATGATATCAAGGCGATGGCCCTGCCCGTGTTGAGGCACAGGGTAATTCTCCGCCCGGAAGCTGAGTTGGAAGGCCTCACACCCGACAGGATCCTGTCCAGGATCCTCGAAGGGATCCCCGTACCTCGATAACAGAAGAGTAGTCAGGATTGGACACGCAAATCAGAAAATTTATCGAAAGGTTTCCCATTCCAGCGCCCCGTACCGCCTATCTGCTGGGACTGGGGATTGCAGCGGCGCTGATCGCTGGTTGGCCTGGGGCCATAGTGGTGGATCTGTGTGTCCTGATCCTAATCGTCGCGGACTGCCTGGGCGCCATTAGGGGAGGCGCAGGTGTGCTGGCCGAGCGCCATTGCCCGGAAAGGTTCTCCCAGGGGATCTCCCAGGATATAGAGATTGTGCTGAAGAACCCCAAGGGACGCGCCATACGGTTTCAAATAAGGGATGAGACCCCGCTGGGATGGGATGCGGCCCCCATCCTGAAAGGGGTCATTCCCCCACAATCCTCCTTGAGGCGTCATTACACTGTGATGCCCCCTGTGAGAGGCGCATATTCCTTCGGGGACCTGTTTTTGAGGACCCTGGGCCCTTTAGGCATGCTCATGATGCCAATACGCCTCCATGCGCCTCAGAAAATCGAGGTCTATCCTTCGCTCCAACCGCTTCGGTATTCCGACCTGGCCACATACCGCAGAAGAGCCCTCCACTGGGGCGCCCGTCCCGGAAAATGGCGCGGGGAGGGCAGGGAGTTTGAAGCCCTTAGGGAATATGTACAGGGGGACGACCCAAGAAAGATACACTGGAAGGCCACGGCCAGGCTGGACCGACCCATCGTACAGGAATTCCTGCCGGAAAAGAATCAGATCGTGATGGTCCTCATGGATGCAGGCCGCCTGATGGGGGCGATCTCCGAGGGCAAAACCAAGCTGGACCATGCCATTGAGGCAGCAGCCCAGCTCATCCATACGGCCCTGTCGAGGGGAGACCAGGTCGGATTACTGGCCTTTGCCGATCATGTCCTCGCTTTTGTACCCCCCAAGAAAGGTATGGGACAGGTTCAGGCGATTCTCAAAGGTATCCTGGACCTGCGAGCCAAGGCGGTAGAGCCCCAATATGAACGCGCATTTCTCTGGTTAAGGAGCCAGGTCCGACGTCGGTGCCTGGTGGTCCTGTGGACCGATCTCCTTGATGAAGTAATCTCTGAAAACCTCCTGAGTGCCCTCGCGCTCCTGAGGCCCAGACACCTCCCTCTGTGCGTAGCCATCAGGGAATCGGAGTGGGATGATCTCCTGGCGTTACCACCCTCCAGGGTCCATGGAGTCTATGAGCGTGTGGTGCTTCAGGAGATGCTAAGACAACGGAGCAAGGCCCTCAAGACCCTTGTGCAAAAAGGGGCCCTGGCCATGGACCTTCCTCCGGCCGGCCTGTCCGCGGGCGTGTTGGAAAGATATATGGAGGTCAAGAGGAAGGGGCTTTTGTAGGTCGGGACAGGAGATAGCGGAACAAAAGCGCTAATAGCAATGCCGCCACGGAAAACTTGAGCCAGGCAGGCAATGGAGCCGGAGAGAAAAAGCCCTCCACAATGCCTGCCGTCACTAACAGGGGGATGCACCCGAGGACGAGCCGTACCGCCTTCCTTCCCTTGACGATGAGGGCTTCCTTTCTCGGAAGATCACCTGGACTCAGGAGTGCGCTCCCGAGCAGAAGACCGCCGCCGCCGCCGATAAAGATGGCCGTAAGCTCGATAACGCCGTGGGGAAGCACAAAGGACCAAAAAGCCCCATCCAGTCCATGGGTATGACATAGTCCGGCCAAGGTCCCGACCAGCAGGCCGTTGAAGGCCATCATGTAAATGGTGCCGAGGCCAAAGGTCATGCCCGAGGCAAAGGCGAGAAAGGTCACTGAAATATTATTGGTCATTATCATACTGGAGGCCAGCGGGCTGACGGCCAGGATGGAGTCAAACCACACTTTCCCTTCCTCTACCTGCTGGATCAAACGGGAAGGGACAATGAGAGGGATGAAACTGTCATCTGTGAGAGTGGCGGCAAAGCCATAAATGAACCCTGCCAGAAAGATCCCCATGGCCAGCAATGTCCAGGGTGCCGTGTCTTGAAAAGTCTTTGGAAAAGTGGAGCCGAGAAATATCCGGAGGGATCCGAATCCTGCAGGCGGACTCCGGTAGATCTGGCCGTAAGCCCGCGCCACCAGATGGTTCAGATAGACCTCCAGGTCTTCGGGCGGCATTCCTTCCTTACGAAACGTTTGAAGGCGGGCCAAATCCGAAGTAGCCTCTCGATAAAGGCGGCCCACCTCAAGCAATTGGCGACCGGCAAGCCTGCCTCCCTTCTCCTGCTCCAGGGCCTCAACGAGCGCCTCCAGTCTCTGCCAGCGGGGCCTCCGGGACTTGATAAAATTTTCAATCGAAACACCCATACAAATCTATGTTAGCAAAAGGACATCATGATGGAAACCTCAAAGGAAACATTGACGATACAAACGCCTGAGCGCGTCGGGTTTCAGTATGCGCTGGCCGGCATAGGGACACGAAGCATGGCTTTTTTGCTGGACACGGCCTTTCGCGGGCTGTTCCTGCTCTCCATATTCGTGCTGACATCACTGGTCTCCCCGTGGCTCCCTGCACTGCCTATTGCCAAAATGGCAAGTCTATCCAGAAATTTTATCATAGCCATTGCGATTCTGGGCTATGGTGTGATAGATTTGGGCTACTTCCTCCTCTTTGAAGCCCTATGGAGCGGTCAAACTCCGGGAAAACGCATACAGAAACTGCGTGTCATCCGGATAGACGGACAGCCGGTCGGATGGCTGGAATCGGCCGTACGCAATATATTGAGGGCCGTTGATCTTATCGGCGGATTTTATCCGCTTGGATTGATCGTTATCTTTTTGAGCGGCCGCAGCCAGCGAATCGGAGATTATGCTGCGGGCACAGTAGTGATCATTGAGCGGAGACGCAGGGTCCCCGCGGATCGAACCCGCCTCAGGACTACGACCGGTTTGTGGACCCCCGACATTGAGCTCAACCTCTCAGGACTGGAGCCCGAGCAATACCAGGTCCTTCGAACCTTTCTTCAGAGGCGCCAGCAGATGGATCCCACACACAGAAATCAGCTTGCAACTGAGCTGGCATCCCGTCTCGTCAGGAGATGGGGCCTGCCCCGGGACAGGCAGATCCACCATGAATCTCTCATAGAGGAAGTGGTAGGCGCCTATGAACGAACCAGAAAGGCCATATAGCTGATGGGAAACGCCCGGATGTATTGAATCATAATAAGAACAGGACCTTAGAAGGAGGAAAGGCATGACCGAGACCAAAGGCACCGGGAGCAAGGAACGGTTCCTCATCCGTCTTGCGGGTCTGAAACCCGGAACATCGCCGGATGAAATGGCTGCAGCCGTCAAGAAGCTGATGCCTCGCCTGTCTCAAGAAAAGATCAGGCAGGCCCTTGATCGGCTCCCTTTGACCCTGACACGCTCTGCCACCAAGGCGCAGGCCGTCAAGGTGAAACGCTTTCTCGAGTCAAAAGGCGCTGTCCTGAAAATTTCATATGCCGCCAAGGCGGTTCGCCCACCTCCACAACCCGAGGCGCCTAAGCCCGAGAAAGAGCCTTCTGCACCTCCGCCTCCAGAGGCAACCGAACCCGAGGCTCCCCAAAAGCAACCCGGCGGGGCGGATCGCAGGGCCAAACCCCGGGTGCACCCGGGCATTCAACCGCATCCCATGGGCCTGGGTGAAATCCTGGACCGGTCCTTCCGACTGCTTCGGCAATATTTCTGGATATTCTTTCTCATTATCCTGATCCCCCAGGGGCTCTACTTCCTGGTAAACAAATGCGCCCTAGTCATTTCTACCGGCCGATTCACCCCGGGCACACCCGCCGGCATGGCCGTAGGCTTCAGCATTTATCTATTCTCTTCCTTTATCATATTCATAGTGTTCCAGTTCTGGGCCCAAGGAGCCTTGATCTATGCGGTCTCCGAGACCTACCTGGGACACCGCACATCCATCCGTATAGCGTACGGCGCTCTCAGAGGCCGGCTGGGAAGACTCCTGGGCACCTTGATCCTCATGTGGATCCTTATTGGATTGCTGCCCGGGCTATCGGGCGTCCTGCCGGCATTGATCCTGCCTAAGCTTGGACAGAGCTCTCCATTTATCGGGTTATTTGTCGCAGTGGCGTTGGTCGTATCCATAATCATAGCAATAAATCTGCTTCTGAACTGGCTCATGGTGGATAAGGTGGTTGTGCTTGAGGATATGGCCTGGATCACTTCATTGCGGCGCAGCAAGGAACTCATGAAGGCCCGGACTGAAAAAGGCTTTTGGAAAAAGACCAAGATGAAGGCCTCGCTCCTTTTGCTTGCAGGGCTTGTAATCGGTATCGCCATCCATCTTGCGATCCAGATTCCGGGAGTGATTTTCGGCGCCATCATTCGAGGCAATCTGATCATCCTGACCATCCAGGAGATCCTCAACATTGCAGCCACTTCCTTGGCCACCGTTTATACAGCCATTGCCATGATCCTATTCTACTATGATATCAGGGTAAGGAAGGAGGGGTTTGACCTGAAGATGATGGCCCAAAACCTGTAAGGTTCCAAGGGGAAGGAGGGATATTTTTTTGAAATACGGGGAAGACAGGGAGTCAGACACGGGGGTTAATGGCACCCTCAAGAAATGAGCACCTTCTTCAAGTCGATCCCGTATTTTTTCATGCGGTTCCAGACGGTGACCCGGTTTACACCCAGGATGCGTGCCGCCTGAGACTGGTTGCCATTACTCTGCCGGAGGGCATTGATGAGGGCCTGCTTTTCTGCCGTCTTGCGGCGCTCTACCACTCCTCTAAAGTCTCTTTTGCCTCTTCTGTTTCCAATGACATGTGGAGGCAACTGCTCCAGATGGATCAAACCCTGCTCTGCGATGACAAATGCATACTCAATGGCACTTTTCAACTCCCTCACATTCCCGGGCCACTCATATGACATGAAATATTCCATAGCCCCTGAGGAGATCCCTGTGATCCTTTTTCCAGTCCTGGACCGCAGGCGGCGGATAAAGCTGTCGACCAGCAGGGGAATGTCATCAAGCCGATCCCGCAGCGGGGGCAGATGAATGGGGATTACATTGATGCGGAAATAAAGATCCTCACGAAAACTTTTCTGTGCGATCAATTCCCCGAGGTCTTTGTTGGTGGCCGTGATTATTCGTACATCCACGAAAATGGGCGTGTGATCTCCTACCCGCTCAACCTGTCTGGTTTCAAGCACGCGCAGCAGCTTGACCTGAATGGAGGGCGGTATATCCCCTATCTCATCCAGAAAAATGTCTCCTCCATGCGCCGCCTCAAATCTCCCGAGACGATGGCGATATGCGCCGGTGAAGGCGCCTTTCACATGGCCGAACAGCTCGCTTTCCAGCAGGGCTTCATTTAGAGCGGCACAGCTGAACTGAATGAATGGGCCCTCCCTCCTCCTGCCCACCCGATGAATCGCCCGGGCCACGAGTTCCTTTCCGGTCCCGCTCTCCCCATAAATAATGACCGGCGCATCACTTTGTGCGGCTTTCTTTATCACCTGAAATATCCTCTTCATGACCGGAGATTCACCGATAATGCCATGGAAGCCTCCCTGGGAATCAAGTTGTAGCGAAAGCTGATCAATTTCCTCGTCCATCCGCTCAAGCTCCGATATATCGGTAAGCGTCTCAATCGCCCCCAACACTTTGCCCTCCTCATCTTTCAGCAGCGAGGCGTTCTTGAGGACCGGCAGGCAGGTCCCATCCTTCCTGAGGACTAGGCAGCGTTTTCTGCTCTCCTGTCCCTCCTTGAAAAGGCTGCACCAGCCGTCTTCTTCTTCACTGAGGGCGGTTTCACAGGCATCGCAATTGAGCAGGGTGCAGGGTCTCCCGATAACCTCATCCCCACTAAATCCGGTGAGTCGTTCAAATGCCCGGTTGACCATGATGATCGCCCCATCCAGTCCGATGAGCAGAAGCCCGTCATTCATGGTATTGATCATCCTTTTCCAGTAACGGTTGATTTCCTGTTCTTTCATTGAGCCCATCTCCTTTCAGGGGAAACGCTTGGTCTATTTGATTGTGAAGCCTAAACCCACCCTGGAGAGATAGAAATCTTAACAGCTATTTAATCATATGTTTAAATACCATGGAATCCCCTTAATGCCAACCCTAAATTCCACCATAGAATTCCAGTGTGAAATCTAATGGTTACCCCCATGGAGCATAACCTCCGGAACCTGGCATAGCTATTGCAGAAGATCCCCCAGGTAAATGTGATCTGAACGATCGTCCGTGATTTATGCCACTTTTAAAATTATTTCTCAGGAAGGAAGAATAAATCTATGAGATACCTCAAGACGGCAACGTTCACCCTCTTTGGTCTGATGATACTCTTTGTATGGCAACCAGCGTGGGCAAAGGCGCCATCCACTCTGGACAAAAGGGTGACCAAGAAATGCATGAACTGCCACAAGGAATATAAAACCATGAAAGACATCCTTGCAGGCGAGTTCAAAAGCCGGTCGAGAAAGGCCAAGTCCATCCAGGTCAAGATCAACGGGGGCATGCAGCTGGTCAAGTATACGCCGGAAACCAGCGTTAAGAATGTACCTAACGTTAAAGCCCTCAAGGCACCCATACCCATCCGGGTGCACTACAGAAAAGTCGGGAATGATCTTGTGGCCACCAAGATCGTGGCAAAGCCCAAGATGAAAGTTCCTGAAAAGCAGCTCATGAAAACAGAGGAGCTGGCCAGACTGGTGGCGCTGGGGCCCAAAAAAGGCGGTTATACACTGGTGGATTCGCGTCCCGGGATCAAGTTTGCAGAAGGCCACATTCCTACGTCCATCTCGATCCCCTTTCCCAAGATGTCCAAGATGAAGGATAGGCTTCCAAAGGACAAAAATAGTCTCCTCATCTTTTACTGCGGAGGCATGAGGTGAGTGTTGAGCCCGATGGCTGCCAGGCTGGCGGCAAAATATGGATACACCAACATTCGAGTCTATCATGTGGGCGCTCCTGCCTGGGCCCAGGCCGGGCATCCCCTCCTGACAACCACCGACTTTGTCAGGAAGAGACTCGGCTTCATAGTGCTGGTGGACACGAGGGGTCCTGAGAAGGCAGAGAAGGGTTACATCCAGGGGGCGGTAGGGATTCGACTGAAGGACATTCCTCTCGAGAAGAATCAATTCCCCATGGACAGGAAGGCCTATATTGTCCTGTATTCCCAAAAGACCAACCTCTCGGGGCTGGCACCGGTGGTGAAAACGATCTCAAGTTGGGGCTACAAACATGTATTTGTGCTGGACGGCGGGTACGATGGCTGGTTGAAAACCGACGGCGCCATACAGAAAGGCCTGGTGAGAACAAAGATTTTCTACATCCCCCGGCCGCATCCCGGTGAAATTGTAGGCGATGAGTTTATGAACATTGTGGCCACCAGGCCGAAGGGTAAGCTAATCCTGGATGTGAGAACTACGGCTGAAGCCTCTATGGGGATGATAGACGGGGCCGTGAACATCCCGGTGGACGAACTGCAGGGTCGACTCAATGAATTGCCGAAGAACAAGGAAATCATCACCCATTGCAGGACCGGTCTGAGGGCGGAAATGGCCTACACCATCCTACGCAATGCGGGATTCAAAGCCAGGTTTCTCAACGACAAGGTGGCTATCATAGAAAACAAGCTCTTCTGTTGTTATAAAGCGCTGATCAGGTAGAAGGAGATGCCCAAAAGATCCAGGATAGATCTCTCCGGGGTAGTCTCCCCCATATGTCTTCTTCAATGCAAGCGTGCCCTTGGGGAGAGGAACCGGGGGGACACCCTGGAAATTTTACTGAGGGATCCTGAAGTGGTTGACGACCTTGTGAAGATCATCAATCACTCGCCCGATCAGTTAATAAGCAAGGACAGAAAAGAGGAGTGTTACCGAATCGTCGTCAGAAAGGGATGAGAATGGAAAAGGTTGAGATAGCGCAATACTCCGAAGCTGAAAGGCGTAAATCCCGGAAGACAGCAAGAGGAGAGACCGAGCCAAGCATAGAGGGGCTGGACTTTCACATAAAAAAGGAGCTCGGGGAAGACCTTTATCTCTTTATGAAAAAGAAGATAGAGGAGGACGCACTTTACAATTATGAGATAGCAAACATCCTCAATGTGAGCTCACGCTTCATAGCAAGGCTCAAAGAAACCTTCAACCTCAATAATACCAGAGAAAGATTTGCAAGACGATTTGAAAGGACCTATGGAGAGGGTGCGGTAGAGAAATTCAAAACAATGATAGAGTCTCCGGATTATTCCCTCTCCGATGTAGGTAGGGAGTTTGGTTTCTCCAGACAGTATGCCTGGCATGTGTACCAAAAAATCTACGGCCGGCCATACACCGAAATATATACCAAAAAACGACATGCGAGGAAGAAAAGGAGGCTTGATGAAAAAAGGAAGAAATCCAAACGAATGAAAACCCTGATGAGCGTGAGAGGAAAGCTGAAATCGATCGGACTTGCCTCGGATATCATCTGCCGCCAACGCACATGCATGCTTTTTTCCAGCGGCCTGAAAATCGCCCTGAAGGTTAGCTCCAGACCTGCGTGGATCAATGACAAACAGTATTTTCACTTCAACAATGTGGGCTGTGCTGTTGAGGACTGTGACTATTTCATCTGCCTATGCAGAGACAACCATAAGAATATTCATTACATCATCCCTAAGGATGCCATGCCAAAATCGAGCCTTGCCCTCTTAAACTCCGCAGACCCCCGGGAGAGCAAATACGCCAAGTTCAGAGAGGCGTGGCATCTGCTTGCCGGTACCAGCCTTTCCTGATCTCCGGCAGTTCATGGATATCCCCTTCTCCTCGGCTGGGGTAAACTCCACACCCAATATCCAAATAGGGAACAGTTTACCCCTCTTCCTCCTCCTTCAAAAGCCTCCTTAAAACCTTACCTATAATGGACTTGGGCAGATCATCGCGGAATTCAACAATCCGAGGGATCTTATATGCAGCCAGGTTCTCCCTGCAAAAGCTGATGATCTCCTCTTCTGTGGCGGTTTCTCCTTCCTTGAGTACCACAAAGGCCTTTACCGTTTCTCCCCTGTGCTCATGGGGCACCCCGATCACCGCCGCTTCCTTAACTTTGGGATGTTCAAAAAGCACTGCCTCCACCTCGGCCGGATAAATATTGTACCCGCTGGCAATTATCATATCCTTTTTGCGATCCGCAATATGGAAATAGCCATCCTCATCCACATATCCCACGTCCCCGCTGTAGAACCAGCCCGGCTCCCCATCGGGCCCGATGCGGATGGCCTGGGCCGTTTCCTCGGGCATATTCCAGTAGCCTTTCATGACCTGGGGGCCTTTGATTATGATCTCGCCGGTCTCGCCTACGGGCATCTCCCTGGTACCTGTCTCAACATCCACAATTTTGACATCAGTATCCGGCACCGGCACTCCAAGAGAGTTGGCCCTCGGTTTGTCGATGGGCTGCATGGTAACGGCCGGGCTGGTCTCCGTAAGCCCATAGGCCTCTACCATCTTGCAGCCCGTGAGGGACTCAAAGCGATCCTGAACTTCAGGCGGAAGGGGCGCAGCGGCACAGGGCGCTACCCGAACGGATGAAAGGTCGTACTTCTCGACTCCCGGGAAATTGTTAAATCCATTGAATATGGTAGGAATGGCGGGGAGCACTGTGGCACGATGCTTTTCAACGGCCCTCAAGATATGCTCCAGGTCACGGGGGTTTGGGATCAGGACCATGGTAAGGGCCTTGCAGACACACACATTCATCCCCACGGTCATGCCATAGCTATGGAAAAATGGCATCACCGAGACGAGCACGTCCTTGCCCTCCTGGCCCCGCGCCCAGATATTGAGCATTACGGCGTTCGAGACCATACTATAGTGAGTAAGCTGAGCTCCCTTCGGCCTTCCGGTAGTGCCGCCTGTATAGATAAGCGTAGAGACTTCTTCATGAGAGACCTCCACGGGTTCGGGCAAATCCGATGAGCCACTGAGGACATCCTGGAACCAATAGGTATCGATCTCTCCTGATATGTCCACCCGGTGGCCCTCTTTTTTCTCCTTAGTAAGGGTAAAGAGGAATCTGAGCAGGCCGGGAAAGTACTCCTTTATGTTGGTAACTATCACCCGTTTGAGAGGGCTGTTTGCGCGGACCTGTTTCACGTTCGAGTACAGACTGCTCATAACCACGAAGGTCTCTGCACCGGAGTCGTTCAGCAAATGCTCTATCTCCCTGGGTACATAGAGAGGATTGCAGCAGACCACAACGGCGCCGATGCGCCAGATGGCGTAGGCAGCAATAACAAACTGGGGGCAGTTGGGGAGCATGATCCCCACGCGATCTCCCTTTTTGATGCCCAACTTCTGGAGGCCTGCAGCAAACCGGTTCACCTGAGCATCGAGCTGGCGGTAGCTCATCCCGGCATCCATTACACGGGAGCCAACCCGTGCCCCGAACACCGTGGCGGTGGTCTCAGGATACCTCGCTGCAGAATCGGCCAAAAACCGATCAAGGGGGATATGGGGATAGTCAATGCTCGGGGGCACGTGTTTGTCATAATGTTTCAGCCAGGGTCTATCCATAACCGGGCCTCCTCTCCTTTGCGCCGCTTGTTTCCTCCCGATGAAATTTCTTCCATGTGGATCGCCATTATTAGCCACAGTATCCACTATGCTTAAGCCTCTTCCCAGAGGCCAGCGTAGTTTAAGAAAGAAAGGCGGGGCTGTCAAATTTATCTCCGTGCGGTTCACTTGATAGTGTGCTGGAAAGGTGGTAAGAGAATGGCACAAAATCATTGAGCCGCATTTTCGGAGGGATTAATTATGAAAAAATCGGTGGTGGCGATCGTGAAATACGAAAGGCCTAAAGAATCAGTACGAAAGGCCGTGGAACTCTCAGGCGGTCTTGACCCTCTGCCCTCTGGGGCAAAGGTGTTTATCAAGCCTAATATCGTGTTCTGGACCAAGGAGGTGCCATTCCCCAAATGGGGCGTGATCACCACTTCCAGGGTGGTTGAGGACATGGTGGTGCTTCTCAAGGAACGGGGGGCAGGCGAAATCATAATCGGCGAGGGCACCGTGACCCGAAAACCCAAAGACATGGAAACCCCGGCCCACGCCTTCGAGACCTTAGGTTACAATACCCTGAAAAAGCGCTACGGGGTCAAACCCGTGAACGTATTCGAGAGACCCTTTAAGAAGGTAGACT
This sequence comes from Deltaproteobacteria bacterium, assembly GCA_029933075.1. Lineage (GTDB taxonomy): Bacteria > Desulfobacterota > DSM-4660 > Desulfatiglandales > Desulfatiglandaceae > JAOZOW01. The sequence goes on from JAOZOW010000028.1 coordinate 21,920, forward strand.
TAGGCGATGAGATTGAACTGAATTTTAACGTGGATATCCTGGAAAGCGATTTCATAGTGGATCTACCGGTGCTCAAAACCCATAACCAGACGGTGGTAAGTCTGGGAATCAAAAATCTCAAGGGAGTCATTGATATAGAGTCACGCAAAAAATGTCATAATACACATCCTGAAAAAAACTTGAACTTCATGGTCGCAAGGCTTGCCGACAGACTCCCCCCCATTTTTGCGCTCCTCGATGGAATATACACTAACGCGAGGGGCCCGGGCTTTGACGGCAAGATGCGGAGGAGCAATGTTTTAGTGGCGTCATCTGATGTTCTTTCCGCGGACATGGTAGGCGCTAAAATTCTGGGATATGAACCCGAGGCCGTCCCTTACCTCGTTCATGCGGCACGAAACCGCGGACGACCCATGGACCTTTCGGACGTGGAACTTGTGGGAGAGCCGCTGGAGAAAGTATCTTCCTTCCATGAACATGACTTCAAATACTCTGAGGGAAAATACTCACTTCCACTGCCCCTTGCAAGGCAGGGCATCAAAGGAATCTCCTACCGGAAATACGATCTGTCCATGTGCACTTACTGCTCCGGGATCAACGGCGTAGTCCTGACCGCTATCCGCAATGCCTGGAAAGGCGAGCCTTGGGATGATGTGGAAGTGCTCACCGGTAAGGCCATGAAGCCCACGCCTGGTATGAAAAAAACCATCCTTCTCGGCAAATGTATGTATCAGGCCAACAAGGACAACCCCGACATACAGGAAATGATTCCTGTCAAAGGATGTCCCCCTCAGCCCAAGTCAATCGTAAAGGCCCTTCATAAGGCCGGGATAGAAGTGGACCCGGTCCTCTTCGACAACCTGGACCGCCTCCCCGGGTTCTTCATGTCCCGTTACGAAGGCAGGCCCGAGTTCGACGAGGCTTTTTTCAGGATTGAGGCTTAGGAACACCTTGAAAGATTATGTCCATCTGCCCGGAATCGGGGTATTGCAGAACCTGCAGCGGCCGTCCGCCAGATTGTCCTGCAAGATAAGGTAACCCCTCCTTTCTATGAGCACCTTGTGACAATGGTGGCAGTAGGTATTTGCACCCTCATGACCGGGTACGTTCCCCACGTAGACATAGTGGATGCCCTCCCTCAAAGCCAGCTCTCTGAGCTCCTCAAGGGTTGAAATGGGGGTGGCAGGCAGCCGTGTTAGCTTGTAGCGGGGGAAAAACCTGAGAAAATGCAAAGGGTAGTCAGGGCCAAGCTCTTTCAGTATCCAGCCGCACATCCTTTTTATCATTTCCGGGTCATCCACGTAGGTAGGGACCACGAGGGTGGTCATCTCAAACCAGACCCCTTCCCTGTGAAGCGTCTTGAATGTATCCAGAACGGGTTTGAGCGTCCCACCGTTCAGGCAGCGATAAATCTGGTCGCTAAAGGACTTGAGGTTGATATTGGCCCCGTCCAGATATTTGCAGAGTCTCACCAGGGGGGTCTCATTAATATACCCGTTGGAGACCAAGACATTCCTGAGACCTGCCTCACTGGCCAGCCTGGCCGTGTCATAGGTGTACTCATAGTATGTAATGGCTTCCGAATAAGTATATGCTATAGCTGGCACGCCATTCTCCTTGGCCCTCCTCACCACGTCAGCGGGGAACAGTTCATAGTGCCGGACCTCCTCGGGCTTCCGTTGTGAGATCTCCCAGTTCTGGCAGTTGAGGCACCTGAAATTGCACCCGGTGGTGGCAATGGAAAAGATCAACGAGCGCGGGTAAAAATGATTGAGGGGCTTCTTTTCAATGGGATCGATATGCACAGCGCAGGGATTGCCATAGGCCAAGGAGTATAGCTTACCCCCGATGTTTACTTTGGAACGGCAGACACTCCGGTCACCCGGTTCCAGAACACAACGGTTGGGACAGACCTGGCACTGCACCGTGGTCCCGTCACTCGCATAATGGAAGCCTTCAATCGACCATTTCCACAACTTCTCAGGGGCCTCGTTTTTGAAAACATGCCCTCTGATGCTCTTGGGCCTCTTGCCTTTTTCGCTCCAGAAACCATATGCCGCACCCGGGCAAAAAAAGGCTGAAGCACCGAGGCCGAGGGTCTTTAGAAACTCCTTGCGGGTGATGCCTTCGCCCATGTCAACTCCCCGGTCACTTTTTCATTATAATGACCATGCTACTCAATATCTTGACCGACATCAAAAAAATAATCGCAAACTGGATTCCCCACATGGGGATAAGGATGGTGCCGGTGGCTACAGTACCAACAGAGGCGCCGTAAAGGTCGGCTGCCAGAAGTCCGGCCGCCGGGCTGTTTCTCTCGCCAATGACCTCGGCTGCCACCGGAAACTGAAACCCGCAGAAAAAGGAGAAGAGGAGACAATAAATGAGAAAAGTGCCGGGGCTGAGTTCAATTCTCCAATATACGATCCACGCGTAAAACAGGAACAGCATGCATAGAATAAGCATCTCCGAGACAAACAGCCTTCGCAGTGCCCTGCCTCCCCAAATTTTTCCTGCTACGGCTCCAGGGAGGAGACCCAGCAGAAATGCGGTCACAATGGCGCCCACTTTCAGATAAATATAGCCGTAGACCACCTGGAATGTGAAAATAATCAGCATCTCCACGCCCATGGTGGCCAGTCCGGTGGAAAAAAGCACGTATTCCTCTCTTCTCATAAACATAATGTAGATCAGGGTAATAGCGATCCAGACCGCAAGAAAATAGTTTGGAGAAGTCCCATGTTTCAGGAACCATTCCTGAAATACTATGTTCATAAGTCTCGGTTCGAAATCCGTATTGATATATTCGTTGGGATCAAGGATCCGGTTTAGCTCCGTAATTCTCTCCTCTGTCACGTTCCCCTGGAAAAAGCCCTCAATGTATGAGGTCTTAATCGACTTGAGCCTCAGCCTTAAAGGAATACGGGGCGACAGCTTGCCGTCCCTGCAGAGAAAGTAGGCTTCCCCGCCGGGAAGAATGAGGACCTGCCGAAAATGCAGCCTTGCGGTATTGAATAGGGTGGAAAGTTTTTTCCTCCTGATTTCACTGATGTAATTAGGCGAATATTCCATCCCCATGGCAAGGATGCCGCCCTTCCTGAGCACCTTCTTGACAAGAGAAAAAAATTCGCTTGTAAAAAAACGGTTGACCTGAAAGGTATCCGGATCAGGGAGGTCAACGATCACGGCATCGTACTTCTCTTGTGTATTCTTTATATATCTTCTCCCATCAGTATTGATTATCCTGAGAAACGGCCGTTCCTTAATCACTCCAAGATCCAGTGCGGCACTGGTCAGCCCAGGGTCGAGCTCCACATAGTCCACATGCCGGGGATGGTACTTTGCCACTTCATCAATAGTTTTGCCCAGTCCGCCGGAAACCAATAGCACGCTATCCACCCTGTCCAGCTGGCACAACGCATAATGGACCTTCTCTTCACTGCTGATGACATTTGCATCGGAGTAGAGAGGCACACCAGTTTCCCAGAAAGTGTGCTGGGCTCCTTCACGCGTGATCACGATCCTCCCATAGGGGGATTCCTGGTAGCGCACAATGTTTCCGTACTGGCTTGAGAGGGTGGACCTCTCAAAGGCGCCATTGGTCGAATAGTAAAAAAATAGCCCTGAAAGGATCAATGATGCCGCAACAAGCCCAAAGCGGCCCTGTCTGGCTAACAGCAACAACCCGATTAGAATGACCAGAAATGAGGTCAGTGCGATAGCCACAAAGGGTGTCACCAGATAAACGAGTATGAAACTGAACAGGACTCCTCCGGTTATATCTCCTATGCTGTCGGACAGATACAGGTCTCCGCTCGTAAATGCATAATGGGCTTCATGAAGGACCTTGAGCGAATAGGGGAGGACAAATCCCACAAGCACGCAATAAGGGCCGATCATGCTTACTATGTAGAACAGGATGGAATAAAATCCGGGTGAGGCCCCATGGGTAAAGAGGGCCTCCCTGAAACCCCTGATCAGGATCATCTGCATGAGAGGCCACAAGCCGATTACCAGCATGAGCAAGCCGTAGAGTATCAGCGACGGGCGTTTTACAGGCTTTGCCAGAAGACTTCCGAGCCCGGTGAGCAGCAGCCAGCAAAAAAGCACGAGGGAGATAGTGATTTCATTGCCATGGAATTGGGAAAGAAACTCTCTGATGGTGAGCAGCTGGGTGGTGACAGACGTGATGCCGGTAGCAATGATGGACCAGACAATCAGGCGCTTGAGGCTCATAGGGTATGTGCCCTTTAAAAGGCGCGGCTATTCCTCTTCGAATGCTTGGACCTGGTAGGTGGAGACCTCGAGATCTCCCTTTTTCCATTCGTCTCCAGGCAACCCCGCCTTGAGACAAAGATGCGTCAGGAACTCCTCTTTTCTTGGCAATTGCTCCCAGACCTGAGGCAGAAACGTGGCCTGGTGATATCCTTTTTTGATAATCACACCGTCGATCTCGGGGCGGAGCTTGTCAAGGAGATCCTGGGCACCGGCATATGAAAGGGGCCTGGGTTCGGTCAGGATGCTGATCTCGATCTTGATCCTGTCATACTCTTCCTTTGTCAGGGGGCGGAAGCGGGGGTCCCGGAAAGCGGCATTAATGGCATTGACCCTGATACCCTCTATCAGGGACTCATGGGGGATGATGTGTCCGATACACCCCCTGAGATTCCCTCCAATTGTCAGGGTCACAAAAGTGCCCCTCCTCTCATTGAACTTCGGAGATGAGATCTCATCTGCAGCCGCTTCCTTTGCCCTGTCAAAGAGAGCTTTCTCGATTGTACTGCGAGCAACGCCTAACAGATATCGTCCCTCTTTTTCGTTTAATTTGCTCCTGTCCGCCATAGCCGACTCCTTTCCCCATCCTCCGTGTGCCCCGCCGCTTTTGGTTTCCCGGGCGAACCCATGGTTTACGCCTAAAAGGGCAACCCCCAACAGCGCAACCAAAAAAACGGAACAAACCGCAAGGACTTTTCGGTTGCCATGGAATCTTTTCGATCTCATTGGACCTCCCGAGCTAAATCTCTCTCCTCCATAAAACTTTTTCGCCTATTGCCTCATTCCTTTTGCCCTGGGCGTTTCACCCGGGAGGGATCTCTTCTCCTCGACGACTAAATTGAGCTGGATTTTGGACAGCTCTGCACCATTATAGTCTGAGAGAAGCGAGGGTCAATGGGAAATCAGCCCTCGGTCTTGACCGACTCCCTTTTCTTTCCTATACTCCCCAAAATCGCTGTCAAGGGTAAGGACCCAAGTGCCCTTGCGCTCCCCGCATGAACACCCTTGGAGACATGCCGAAAGAAGCCCTCTACGCTTTCATGCCCTGGACTTTATCAAAGGAACAGAGAATATGGAAAACCTGAAAGAAAAAAGGAGGAGAGCAAAACAGATCTTTGAAAAACTGGACCCTCTCTACACAAAGGAAAAGACCGCCCTTAAATACAGGACCCCTTTTCAACTTCTCATCGCCACTATACTTTCGGCCCAGTGCACGGACAAGCAGGTCAACGAGGTTACCAAGAGCCTCTTCAAAAAATACAAAACACCCCAAGACTATCTTGCCGCCCCCATTTCCCAACTGGAAGAGGATATCCGACCCACCGGTTTTTTCAGAAACAAGGCAAAATCCATCAAAGGCTGCTGTCAGGGACTGGTAGACCTCTATAACGGCGAGATTCCTTCAAGCATGGAAGAGATGCTCAAGCTCCCCGGTGTAGGCAGAAAGACCGCCAATTGTGTCCTGGGTGCAGCCTTTGATATCCCCGGCGTGGTGGTGGACACACACGTAAAGAGACTCTCCATGCGTCTGGGATTGACTCAAAACAGAGACCCTGACAAGATCGAAAAGGACATTGAAAAGCTACTCCCTGCGGAGAGGTGGCGTCGTTTTTCAGACCTCCTCATCTACCATGGCCGGGAAGTGTGCAAGGCCCGAAAGCCGGACCACATCCACTGTGCTATCTTCAAGCTCTGCCCCTCCAACAGCATTTGATTTGCGAGAAACATTTTGCTGTAAGAAACAAAGAGAGGCCCCATGAAATTCCATGAGTTAATCGTTGAAAGAACAGGTGCCCTGGCAAA
>JAOZOW010000100.1 GCA_029933075.1 Deltaproteobacteria bacterium
GGCAGGTCTTCGGCAAACTCGACGCTTGCAAAATCCAGGATTAGGTTGAAATTGCACCTCTATTCTGATAGATGAATCTGGAATTGACGGAAAACCCGCCTCGCTGTTTTCGGGGCCTGCCAGAGAGGTCCCCGCAGACTTTTTGGAGTTTGGAACCATGAGCGTGTATGTGAAGGCATTAAGGGCTCCCTTTCTGAGTGGGTCCGTTGTCCCTGTTGTCTTAGGCTCGGCCATGGCTTTCATGGAGCATCGGTTCTCGGCCTATCTCTTTTTGATTACACTCCTTGGGGTAGCGGCTCTTCACCTGGGCGCCAATCTCATAAACGATTATTACGACTCAAAGGGAAGCGATCCCATCAACACCCGGTTGACGCCCTTTAGCGGTGGCAGCCGTGTGATCCAGAAGGGAGAGATCCCGGCCAGGAAGATATACTTCCTGGCATGCCTTTTCTTTGCAATCGGTGCGGTTGCCGGCATCTGGCTTGTCACATTGGGCCGACCGCTTGTTCTGTTGATCGGCGCCATGGGGTTGGCAGCAGGATGGGCTTACTCCTCCCCTCCTCTTCAGCTCATGTCGCGGGGATGGGGCGAGCTTGTTATTTTCTTTGCCTTCGGGCCGCTGATCACGCTGGGGACCTATTATGTCATGACAGGATCATTGAGCTGGACTGCCTTTGCACTTGGGTTCCCTCAGGGCTTTCTAATTGCCGCCGTCATATGGATCAACCAGTTTCCGGATTATCAGGCCGATAGCCAGGCTGGCAAGAAGAATCTGGTGGTAAGGTTGGGTCCGGGTTCCTCCAGGTTTATATACGGCGGGATTATGATGGCGGCCTTTGTTATGATCCTTTTCCTGATTTCCATAGCGGGCTTGCCTTATTTGATAATGCTGAGCTTTGCGGCGCTCCCGCTCGCAGTGCGGGCGATCAGGACCCTGTTTAGGGAATATCTCTCCCATGAGGGCGTCATTCCGGCACAGGCTTTGACCATCCAGTCGATGATCGCCCATGGCCTGCTTCTCTCCCTTGGCCTGGTGCTGGGTCGAATGTTTGGTATTTAGCGGGGGAGTGATTTTGGAGGTCCCCGAGCCCGCGAGGCCGACGAAGCAACCAAATCAACCAGATCAACGAACCGATAATCTTTAATTGAGGGGCGGGAATGATTGAACGATACACTCGACCTGAAATGGGGCGTATTTGGGAGCCTGAAAATATCTTCTCCAAGTGGCTGGATGTGGAGATCGCAGCCTGCGAGGCGATGGCCCACGAAGGCCTGATCCCTGAGGCGGCGGTGGAAAATATCCGTCAGAAGGCGGGGTTTTCAGTGGAGCGTATCCAGGAAATTGAGGAGGAAACCAAGCACGATGTCATCGCCTTTCTGACCAACGTAGCAGAAAAGGTTGGGCCTGATTCGCGGTTTATTCACTTGGGATTGACATCCTCGGATATTCTGGATACCAGCCTGGCCTTGCTCCTAAGAGAGGCCATGGAAATTATTATCCGTGGAGTCTCGGAATTTATGGAGGTGCTCAGGGACAGGTCCATGGAGCACAAGCACACTGTCATGATCGGTCGGTCCCACGGAGTCCATGCTGAGCCCATTACCTTCGGACTCAAGCTGGCCCTGTGGTATTCGGAGATGAGGCGGAACTTAGCCCGGTTGAACAGCGCCCTGGAGGTGATCAGTTACGGGAAACTGTCGGGGGCGGTAGGTACGTTTGCCAATGTTTCTCCACGGGTGGAATCCTTTGTGTGCCGGAAACTGGGACTTAAGCCCGCAGAGATTTCCACGCAGATCGTCCAGCGTGACAGGCACGCCCAGTACTTCACCGCCCTTGCCATCCTTGCCGGGACCCTGGAAAAGATTGCGGTGGAAATCAGGCACCTGCAGCGTACAGAGGTTTTGGAGGCGGAGGAGCCTTTTTCAAAGGGGCAAAAAGGCTCGTCGGCCATGCCTCATAAGAAGAATCCCATTGGCAGTGAAAACATTTCGGGACTCGCCCGGATCGTGCGGACCAACAGCTTGGCAGCCATGGAGAATATGGCACTATGGCATGAGAGAGACATCAGCCACTCGTCTGTGGAAAGGGTGATCGGGCCTGACAGCACCATCCTTATAGATTTCATGCTTCATCGTCTGAAAGGTATAATAAAAGGGCTGGTGGTTCACCCCGATCGAATGAAAGAGAACCTCGCCAGGACAAAAGGGCTGATTTTCTCCCAGCAGCTCCTCATGAGGTTGGCCGAAAAGGGTCTCGAAAGACAGGCCGCCTATGTAATGGTCCAGAGAAATGCCATGAAGGTATGGGATTCTGACCGGGAGTTCAAGGAACTCATTTTGGAAGACCAAGACATCAGGGGCTACCTCAGTGAGGCCGAGATCGAAGAGATATTTGATCTCGGCTATCACCTGAAGCATGTAGATGAGATTTTGGAGAGGGTGTTTCGTCCATGAAGCAGCTGATCAGACCTCTTCTGGCAAAACGCGCTCTTTGTTTTATCGTGGCCGTCCTGTGTCATGGGATCTTCGCCAGAGGCGCCCGTGCCGACCTGGTCCCTGCTCCTCTCCTTAAATGGTCTGAAAAAGGACCTGATTATGCGGTGCTTGTGGATAAATCCGTTCAAAAGGTCTATTTGTATCATAAGAAGGATCCTTTCAAGCCCCTTAAGATATACCCTTGCTCCACTGGTGAAAACAGCGGGCCAAAAACCCGCAAGAATGACAGGAAGACCCCGGAGGGGGTTTATTTCTTCGTACGGTCCTATGAGGAGAGGGAGCTGGCTCCCATTTACGGGGTCAAGGCCTTTCCTATAGACTATCCCAACCCCTTTGACCGCAAGGTAGGAAACGGCGGGTATGGCATATGGTTTCATGGGACAAACAAACCCCTGAAGCCGAGGGATACCAATGGGTGTATTGTCCTGGAAAATGAGAGCATAAAGGACCTGGCACGCTATATAGCACTCAATGATACGCCCGCCATCATCAGCGCTGCCATTCGGCGGGTGCCCGATAGGGTGCTAAGGAGCAATGCCGCCAAGCTGGAAGAGGTGATCGATGAGTGGCGGAAGGCCTGGCAATCGAAAGATATTGAGCGGTACATGAGCTTCTACGCTGAGCGGTTCAGGGCTCAAGGCATGGATAGAGAACGATGGAAACGCTACAAGGCGAGGCTTGCCAGAAAGTATAAGAATATCAGGGTGACGATAACAGGCCTTCAACTTTTTCAGACCAATGGTTTGACCTTAGCTCAATTTCAGCAGACATACCGCACAGAGGTCTTTGAAAGCCGGGGCAGGAAAAGACTGTACATGGCAAAGGAGAGGGGGAGGTACAAGATCGTAGGAGAGGTATTTGAGGGCGCCGAAAAGTTCTTAAGAAAGGCGCAGGTTCCGTCACCAAAGGAGGTCTTAGCGGAGATCAGGAGGTTGGTGGAAGGATGGCGGGCCGCATGGGAAACAAAAGATTTGGCCTCATACATAAGTTATTATGCCCCTGAGTTTCGCTCCGGCAGGGTTGCCCTCAGTGGATGGAGACGTTACAAGGCGAGATTGAACAGGAAATATCATATTATAAAAATCCATATCAGCGACCTGAAGGTCGTCCGGCAATCGGATCGAACGGCGGTGGCAAGGTTCAGACAGGATTACAGGGCCGATACTTATCGAGACGTGGGCATCAAGGAATTGTACCTTGTAAGGCTTGGCAGAGATTGGAAAATCAAGAGAGAGATATGGCGCCCCATAGCCGGGGACCAAAACCTGTGAAGGGGAAAAAGCCCCATCCCTCCGAGCTCACCGTGATTATCGTAGGGAAGGTGGGAAAGTCCCGGCGTTTCAGGATCTCATCAAGGATGGTGACCTTCGCTGCGGTCTTTTTATGCCTCTATATTTTGGCGTCTATCCTGGTTTTTAACGCCTATTTCATCGAGCTCCGGGCAGACAAGGCCCAGTCTGCGCTTATGGGGCGTCTCCAGCGCGATATCAACGAGACAAAGAAAGCGCTCCTTCAATCCAGGGAGCACTTGGCCCTGCTGGAGGAGGCCGTATATGACATGAGAGGGTCGAAGGAGGAACCGGTAAAAGCCCCCTCCCAGGTCCCTGCCGCGTGGCACAGTGAGGGACCGGCCCCGGCCAAGGGAAGGTCCGAAGAGAAGGCTGAAAAGAGGAATGAACAAGCGCTGGTTGGCATAAGAGATTTTGTCTTTCAGAAAGAGGGAGAAAAGTTGACTGTGAGTTTCAAACTGGTAAATCTGGGAGGCGAGTCAAATCCGATCAGCGGTTTTGTTCATATGATAGGAGTAAATCGCAGGTATGACCCGCCCGTCTTTTTACCATATCCCAGAGTAAGGCTCAAAGGGGATGTCCCTGTTGAGCCTCAAAAGGGGCAATTGTTCTTTATCAAGCGTTTCAAGACCATTCGAGGAGAATATCCTTTGGACCCTCAAAGGGGCGGCCCTTCGGCCATCAGAGTGCTGGTATATGATCATCCCGGCCACCTTCTCTTTGAAAAGGAGTTTGAGGTGAAAAATGGATCATGACGGCCACCCGGCCTTTAGGCACTTTGTGGTTTTTCAATTCTTTATCCTGCTGGGCATTGTCCTGTTAGTTCCCTCCCGCGCATTTCCGAAAAAAGAACATCTGGTTTATTTTCCCAACAGTGCCTACGAGCTTAATGTCTACAAGATATATGGCAAGAAACCAGGCAAGACGCTGCTGTTAATCGGCGGCATCCAGGGCAATGAGCCGGGAGGATTCCTTTCCGCCGATCTCTATGCCGACATGAGTCTCCAGAAAGGAAACCTCATTGTGGTGCCCAGGGCCAATTTTTATTCCATCCTTATGAATCACCGGGGACCGCACGGTGACATGAACAGGAAATTCACACATGAAGATATGCAAGAGAGCATGGAAGACAGAATTGTTCAGATTCTCAAGAAGCTGATTGAGGAAAGCGACTACCTCCTGAATCTTCACGACGGCTCCGGATACTATAATCCCCGATACATTGATAAATGGCGCAATCCCATGCGGTTCGGGCAGTCCATCATTGCGGACTATGAAATTTACAGGATCCCTGGGACGGACAGGGTGATCAAGCTCGGCCAGATGGCAAGGAAGGTGATCTCCGAGGTGAATCCACATATCCAGAATCCTCTCTACAAGTTTCACTTCAACAATACCAGAACCGCCGATCCGGACAGCCCTCATAAAGAGCAAAGAAAGTCAGCCACTTTTTATGCCCTGACAAAGCACCACATCCCCGCGTTTGGCGTGGAGACGTCTAAATTTCTCCCAAGCATCGATCTCAAGGTCCGGCACCATAACATGGTCATAAACGCCTTCATGCGGCTTTTTGATATTGTGCCGGAATATCCCGGTTTTGCTTTAGAGCCTCCGGTGTTGAAATATTTGGTGGTGTCTATCAATGGAAAGACTCCAATCGTGGTGAACCGGGACGAAAGCATTCAGCTTCACAGAGGGGATTCCATCAATGTCTCCCACATCGAATCGAATTATGAGAGAGGGCTGAGCCTGGATATCCTTAACTACGGAGATTTAAACGACTTTCGTAAAGATTTTGCAATCACCCGTGATACCGCGATAATAATAAGAAAGGACAACCAGAAATTTGCGGAGATCCCGGTCAGGGTGACGGATAGGCCTTCCATCGGATCCACAACCACTGTGAATCGCGGGAGATTGGACTATCTGGTTATTGAGACCAGGGGGTACCGTGTTTTGCTGAGGCAAGGAGAAATACTGGATTTGGTGGAGGGTGATCACCTCAGGATCATTGACGTGTACCCCGAACACGCCAGGGGGCCTGGGCTCAAAGTTAATTTCAAAGGATTTGTGGGGAACAAGAGGAATAACACCGGTGAGGACAGAGGATATGACATCAATACGTCTACGGACCTTATGAGGCGCTATTCACTGAAGAGACGGGGCAGGCTCTATGAGATAATTGCATCAATCGGAGGCAGATCCGTTGGCCGGTTCCTGATACGGCTCAATCCTCCCCGGCTTGAGTATCTGGCCCTGAAGGTGAACGATCGCCCCTCTTTACTCCTTCGATCGGGCGATACCCTCCGGGTATCAGAGCAGGACCGAATCCGTCTGGAAACGGTGGGGAGCAACATCCACGCCAAAGGGGGATATGTGATGAGGATCAATGGCCATCTGTTGAGGCCAGGGGAGAGCCGAACGGTGGGAGTATTACTGGCCGGCACGGATCCCCGGCATGATCAGGAGGCCATGATTATGAAAGGCTCTTTGCTCTTAGGGAAAATTCATTTGAAACTCCATGGCGGGCTTTGACCATGCCTTCCATTTCACTCATCCATCCATGTGAGGTCCAGACGATCTTCCCATGGATCGGCCTTATCGACGCGGACCCTGATCTCTTGCCCCGGGTTGAGGATCATCCCGTTCTGGCGCTTGATATCCGCAATTATGAGGAAGTCGGTCAATACGAGACGGTATCTGCTTTTAAGCTCATCCAGGACCAAGGCATTATAAACCTTCCCCTGATTTTCGGCTAAGAATTTGAGAACCCAATAGCGCAGGCGCTTTCGCTTTATCAGTTGGAGATTCTTGATAGTCGGTTCAACTGAAATCCTGATCTCCTCTAACTGTTTTCCGTCATAGGGCGGAGGTGAGCCTGTGAGGAAATTCCTGACCTGCCGCTGAACCACGAGATCCAGGTAGCGTCTTATGGGAGATGTGGTTTGGGTATAGATATCCAGGCCCAGCCCGCAGTGAGGTTTGGGCTCGGTTTCAATTTGCAAGGGGCTCAATTTCCTTCGCTGACGGAACACATAGAAGATATACCCATGCTCTTGGGGGGAGAGGCGTTCGCTGGGTTCCGACTGCGTGCGAAATAGGATGGGAATCCTGTTTTCCACACAGAACTTGGCCATAAGGTGATTGTAAAGGATCATAAGCTCGGCGACAATTATTCGGGATGGAGAATTCTGATCCACGAGCTCCACGGAAAAGGAGGACTCCGAGTCGAAACTGATGTGCAACTCCGGAAGGGAGAGGCTGAGGGCTCCACGGTCCGCTCTTGACTGCCGCAGCAAGCGGCTGATCTCATACATTTTTGCGAAAACACTTTCCCTGTCCAGCATCTCGGTTACCTGATCATAGGTCAAGCGACGCTTCACTCGGATGATTCCGGTTACAAAGCGATAGTCCAGCATTTTGCCCCTGTCATCAAACCGGACAAAAAGGGAAATTGCAGGACGCTCCAGATCCTGTTTCAGACTAAGGAAATTTTGACTTAGCTCTACGGGTATCATGGGGATTTGCCTACGGGGCAGGTAAAGGGATGAGCCCCTCTCCGAGGCCTCTCGATCCAAACGGCTCCCGGCCGGGATGGCGGAGGCAACGTCGGCTATGTGAATCCCCAGTTCAATTCCCCCCGGCCTCTTTTCAAGACTCAGGGCATCATCGTAGTCCCTGGTCTCAGGGCCGTCAATGGTTACTACCTCCAGATCTCTCAGGTCTTCGTAACCTTGTGGGTGGACTTCTGACCCGCTCAGCAGGGCTGATTCAGCCATCACCGCTTCCGGAAAAGATGTCTCAATCCCGAAACGAAGGAGCTCAAGGTTTTCGTCCTCATCCCACACCCCCAGCTTGATTAAGAGGTTTCTTGCGTTACGGACATCGCTCATGCCCGCCTTCAAGAGCATCTCTTTGCCTAATTTGAAATCCGGAGATTCATTCCCATACAGGGCAAGCTGGATTAGGAGAGAAATAATCTTTTCTTTGAAGGGAGGGGGCTCTGGATGGCTGTCGTACAGGACCTCCCTCAGCCACTTGCTCCCCTGATCGAGCATCTGTTGCCTCCGGGCCTCCTCTTCTTTCTGCTTAATGAGCTGATGGATCCTTTTCTCGCTGTTAGGGACAAAACATCCCTCTTTCATTTTGAAGTGAAGGCGGTTTTCAAAGAGCGCCCTTACCAGGGCAGAGAGGTGTTCGCTTGTAACGTCTTCTCCGAAGGCAAGCTGGGCAAGATATCTGTAATCAAAGGTTTCCCCTTCGTCTCTGACCAGTTCCCATAGCTCCTCCACATTCACTTCTCTCTTTAACCGGGATCTGATTTCCTCCGCACGGTGGAGCATTTCCAGCAGCTCTTCTCTTGGTTTTCCGATGTCAATGGCCGGATCCGAAATCAGGATTGCCCTCTTAGGGGGAAGGTTGATTTCGCGGTTGGAAGGCGTGAGTAGATGGAGCCTTTTCCCCCTGTCTTGTAGGCACAAGGCGCATATGAATTTGCCCTGATCAATGTATTCGACAATTCTTCCTTCGTTCATGCCTCTCCTTCCGAAACCGGATAGGCTTCCGGCTATGGAAGCCTCTTCTATCCCCTGCCCCCCAGGCCCTGCTTTATCCTCTTGCTTCCCGCTTATTGCCTCTCCCAAGATATGGAGGTGTGCCTGCCTGCTACAGGCAGACACAGCTGTCCGAATTGTGGTCAAGGTTATAGGGTAATATTCGGGATGAATTCTATTTCGTGCAATAATACTTAGAACTAACAAGTGCCACTGATCCTGTCAACATGGAGATCAATCCATGATATCGTTGAAGGTCTCTTTCCGAGACCGACCTGAGGGGAGATTATTCCCTCCAATTGCATTCACCCCTTGACTCTGATAGACTAAATAGTGGTTAATCCGTCGGCTCCGGCCGTGAGGCCTGTCTGCAGTAGGCAGGGGCGCACATACAGCCCTACGTGCAGAGCATGCCTTGCTGCTATTAGGTTCTGCCCGGCTTGACCTGAAACCTCGTTGTGCGCCTTGAGGGTAATTGCGACGTAGCCTGTGAGCCAGGGAAGCAGACTTGT
>JAOZOW010000029.1 GCA_029933075.1 Deltaproteobacteria bacterium
CGTTATAGTTCCCATAGCAAACCTTGGTTTTATTTTGGAACCATAATGCAACCATTCCAACTTGTCAAGCCCAAGAACGTTTTTGATGTAGAATGTAGCAACCCCTCTGATCACGGGATGAGGCAGGGGCATGGAGTGTTTTCGTGGTAACTAAGTGGAAGGAGCTCAGTGGGACTCAGGTTCGGATGCCGAGCTTTTTCACAAGTCCGTCCGCAAAGTTGATGACGAAATTCCTTTGGGATGCGCTGCAGTATCCGGGACAGGAGCAGCGTATACGTTTCATGCTGCGAACGAAGAATTCCAGCTTGAGCCAAGTACGGCCCACTTCCACCGCAAATACATGAGGCTGACAATCGCGATGTTCAAACTGGGTGGGAGTAAGGAGGTCATCGGGTATGCGAACCCAGTAGACCTGTTCGAGGCTGGATGCAATCGTATTTTCTTTGAGAAACCCCCTGATCCTTTCCAGATCCGGGGCGGAGAGTTCATCAATCAGGTAGGCTTTCATGGGCGATTACTTTTTTCAATCCGGTCCAACTTCCTGCCTGCCAGGAACGCATCTACCACCGAATAAAGCCATAGGAGCCCAAATACAACGGTAATAAGTTGTAGAAGGTAAAGATCCTCGGCTTTCACCTTTTCCATTATGGTGAACGGATCAGGGGGTAGGGTGTCTGCTTTACTTACAATTGCACTTATGATCTGATAGAGTCTGACCACTGCGGCTATAAAGAGTACAAAAACAGCGCCCAGGATGGCCCCTCCTTTTTTGAGGTGGTGGTTGATGACCTGTCCAAGCCCGGGGATGATAAGGGCGGAGCACAGTGGTGATAGAAACGCTTTTTTCATGAGTATTTTGGTCCGGCTTTCTCCTCCGTCTCCAACAGCGCATCCCCGGTGTGGAGGATAGAGCCTTTATGGCACCTGGGGGCAAGACGCTGATGTTGAGCGGATAGGGTGTCTACTCCTTAGAAAGGGGTATTTCTGCAATTGCTTATATACAGCAAAACCCGATATGTCAAATGCACAGGGAGGTAAGTGAATGATCCACCCCACAGGCGCACTTTATGTCAACATACCATTTTTCATGCTCCATGAGGGGCATTTGGAAGCGTTCTTGCGCTATCGTCTTAATCCCGAAATCGGCCTGGATGCCGGGTCACTGGACAGGTACAGCATTTCAGAGTATATGGCTATTGCAGAGCGTCTCCGCGGAGGCGGGCTTAGCATGACACTCCACGGGCCGTTCATGGATCTATCTCCGGGGTCGCCCGACCCGGAGGTGTGGAAGGTCACGCGGCGTAGGTTCGAGAAGATGCTTCGCCTCCTCCCCTACTTCCGGCCCAGGAGTGTAGTATGCCATGCCGGATACGACGATAGGCGATACTGGCATATCAAAGGGTTATGGCTGGAGAAGAGCGTGGAAATGTGGACCTGGCTCGGCGCCAGGGTAGGTGACGAGGGGGCTTGTTTAATGCTTGAGAATGTGTACGAATCGGATCCTGAAGATCTCCTTGTGCTTTTCGAACAGCTGGAGGGACGGGGGATCCGGTTTTGCCTGGATGCCGGCCACCTGGCAGCCTTCAGCCGCCAGCCCATGGAGACATGGATATCCTGTCTCGGAACCCGCGTGGGACAACTTCATCTTCATGACAACGCGGGGTCTCGGGATGATCATCTGGCACTGGGATCAGGTACCATTGATTTTGCAGCAATGTTCGGACACCTGAAACAGGTGCTCCGCGATCCCCCCATCATCACCCTTGAGCCTCACAGAGAGGAGGACCTTTGGCCCAGTTTGGAGTGTCTGAAGAGAATCTGGCCTTGGTGATCCATCCCTCCCATTTCCCGTTGAAATTCAAAACCCCTTGCTATAAGGTACACAGAACGTTGAGTTTCAATTTAGAAAGCCACGTCCTTTTGGGCGTGGTCATCTTATGTGAGACAACTAAGATCACTCAGGTTGTCGGGAGGGAATATCGATGGAATTGGATGATACGGTGATTTCGAAGTCCATTATCGAGGCTTACGAGGAAAAGCTGCTTAATCATCTGAAACTTGATGTTGCTCTGGTGGGGGCAGGACCTGCCAATATGGTGGCGGGGTATTACCTGGGCAAGGCAGGTTGGCATGCCGCCCTGTTCGAGGCCAAACTCGCACCGGGCGGAGGCATGTGGGGAGGCGGTATGATGTTCAATGAGATTGCGCTCCAGGACGATGCCGTTCCAATCGCGGAGGAACTGGGTATTGACTGCCAGCCCGGGAGAGAAGGCTACCATGTCATGGACAGTGTGGGGGCGACCGCTAACATCATAAGTAAGTGCGTGGGTTCCGGCACGGTCATCTTTAACCTTATCAAGGTGGTGGATGTCCTCTTCAGGGAGGAAGGTAGCCAGCCGAGGGTCTCAGGGCTTGTGGTGAACTGGTCCCCCGTGGAAAAGTTGGAGCTCCATGTGGACCCTCTGGGGATAGAAGCAAAATTCGTTGTTGATGGCACAGGGCATCCGGCTGATATTTGCCGCATTGTGACCCGTAAGATGGGCGTGAGGCTCAACACGAAGACCGGCGACGTGATGGGGGAGATGCCGCTTTGGGCTGAAAAGGGAGAGCAGTTTACCGTCGCCAATACAGGGGAGGTCTACCCCGGTCTTTACGTGTCGGGGATGGCTGCCAACAATGCCTTTGGGGGCCCGAGGATGGGTCCCATATTCGGGGGCATGCTACAATCAGGAAAGCGGGTGGCAGAGATCATCATTGAAAAGCTAAAAGGTGAGACCAGTTGAGATCCCTTGAGGATGTTAGACTATATTGTTTTTCCCCGGGGCCTTTCCTGAGGGGCCATGATCCCCTTGAGATGATAGCCGCCCAGATAAAAGGAGGGGCGGATGTCATACAGCTCCGGGAAAAGGGGATGAGCAAGAGAGAGAGGCTTGAGCTGGGACTCAGGATCAGGGATATCACACGAAAAGAGGATGTGCTTTTCATTGTGAATGACGATGTGGACCTGGCGCTCATTTTGGATGCGGATGGTGTTCACTTGGGCCAAGACGACATTCCTATCAAGCATGCCCGTCCCCTGTTGAAAGACAAAATTATCGGCGTCTCAACACATTCCTTGGAACAGATAAGGGATGCCGTGGAATCAGGTGCGGATTATGTGGGGGTGGGACCCATCTTTGAGACACAAACGAAGGAGAACAGAGCACCGCTGGTGGGACTGGATCTGCTCGATTTGGCAAGGGAGCATTGCCCCGTGCCATATGTGGCTATTGGCGGCATTGGAGAAGAAAATATCGGTTCCCTCGTGGAGGTAGGTTGCCGGAGGGCCGCGATAATTTCAGATATCCTGCTTGCTGGGGATATTGAACAAAAATGCAGGATGCTCAGGAGGATTCTTGCATGACGCCGGTCATGGATCACCCTTTCCCCAAGTCCACCACAATCTCGGAGAAATGCAGGCGCCTGTTAGAAGCGGTGAGTCCTGAGGATCACCTGGCCGTCATTATCAATGCCGATCCTGACTCCATGGCCAGCGCCATGGCCCTGAAGCGGTTTTTCTGGCGACGGGTGAGGCGGACGCTCATCTACCGCATCAACGCTGTCCAGAGAGCGGACAATCTGGCCCTTATCAGGCTTTTGAAGATCGACCACCAGCATATTCGAAAGCTGGATAGTTCGAGAATCACAAAGTGGGCTATCGTGGACTCCCAGCCCCATCATGACGAGCAGTTCGGCAAATACAGGTTTGACATCATCATCGATCATCACCCCGCGGGCCCTGATTACTCGGCTCAATTTGTTGATATCCGGGAAGAATACGGGGCCAACTCCACGATCATGACGGAATACCTCAGGGCTTCAGGCATAAAGCCCTCGCCCAAGCTGGCCACTGCCCTGTTTTACGGCATCAAGACCGACACCGATAATTTCATCAGGCCCACGCTGTCCAATGACGTGAATGCGTTCAGGTATCTCTATACCTATGCAAACATCAACATTATCAAGAAGATTGAAAGCTCGGAAATCACCAAGAAGACCCTTGGTAGTTTCCGGAAAGCCATGGACAATCTTACCTTTTTCAAGGATATGGCGATCATCCATATGGGGAAGGTAAGCAACCCGGATATCTTGGTAATCATAGCGGATTTCTTTCTCAAACTGGCAGAGGTGTCATGGTGCATTGTGTCCGGCATATATGCACAGAAGCTCGTAGTCATATTCAGGAATGCGGGCTTTCGGCGGGATGCGGGCCGGATGGCCAGCAAGATGTTCGGGCAGTGGGGCCCTGCGGGGGGCCACAAGAGCGCTGCCAGGGCTGAAATCCCCCTCCAGGAGATCGGGTCGGGACAAGAAGGCGCACTGGACATCAAACAGTTCGTATTGGGGAGGCTGAAAAGCCTCTCACGGTGACCATATCAGGGGGCCTTCCGGGGTAGCGCAGTATCTCTGCCCCTGTGGAAGGTATTGGTAGACGGAAATGAGCCAGATTATAAGCGAAGAGCTAATTGAAGACGTGAAGCGGTTTATCGAAGACAACAATCGGTCTTCTCTCATGAAGCTCATTGATGAGATGCGGGCTGCAGATGTAGCGGACCTGATCGAGCATCTCGATCAGGACGAGCGCATGTTCATTTTCAACCTCCTGGACCCTGAGGGTGCAGGTGAAGTACTTGTGGAGATTGAGCCTCCTGTACAGGAAGGCATCATCAGTGGGCTTGACGATGAAGCAATCTCCGAGATCGTGGAAGAACTGGAGTCCGACGATGCCGCGGACCTGGTAGGAGATCTCCCTGAGGAGCGGGCAAAAGGGATAATCGAGAGAGTGGCAGAGGATGTATTGGAGGATCTGGAGAAGCTCCTGCCCCATCCTGCCGATACCGCAGGCGGCATTATGGCCCTTGAATTCGTTGCCGTCAACGCGGAGGCAACAGTGCAGGAGGCCATCGAGACGATCCGCGAGAAAAGGGAAGAGGTCGAGAATGTATATTCTCTGTTCGTAGTGGATAATCTGGGGAGGCTGGTGGGCGTGGTTTCCCTTAAAGATCTTGTGGTGGAGCCTCCGGAGCGCAAGGTAAGTGAGATAATGAACCCGGAGGTGATCTCCGTATCAGTGGACCGGGATCAGGAAGAGGTTTACCACCTGGTAAAGAAATATAACCTGGTGAGCATCCCGGTGGTGGATGAGCATAACCGCTTGGTGGGCCGAATCACACATGATGATATAATAGATGTCATTGAAAAGGAGACGGACGAAGACATCTCCCTGATGGCCGGTGTTGTCCGCGAAGAGGTAGCCGAGGAATCAACGGTCAAGATTTCAAGGGCGAGGCTTCCCTGGCTCCTTGTGGGGCTTGGCGGCGAGCTGATTGCCGCCTTTGTCATCAGTCGATTCGAGTCATCGCTTGAAAAGATAATTGCTCTATCTTTCTTTTTTCCGGTGATAATGGCCATGGGCGGAAGCACTGGGACACAGGCAGCAACGGTGGTAGTACGCGGTCTTGCCACCGGGGATATCACCCTCGTGAACATAGGCAAGCGGCTCTGGAGGGAAATGAGAGTGGCTATTTTCAACGGCCTGATCCTGGGCGTCTTTCTAAGCCTTATTGTGGGGTTCTGGCTCTCAGACCAGCGGCTTGGCATTGTGGTAGGGCTCTCTCTTATCATTATCGTCCTCAATGCCGGTTTTATAGGGTCAGCCGTACCCTTGGCCCTAAAAAGGATGAACGTGGACCCCGCCATTGCAGCCGGCCCTTTCGTTACAACATCGAACGACGTCTTGGGCCTACTTATCTATCTGGGCCTTGTGTCTCTTTTCCTTCATATGGGTGCATGAACAAGACGTGTATCTTGCCCTTACGCCTTGAATTTAGCCCCTCTTTTGTTTATATTTCGAAAATTGGTGGTTGTCCAAGACCGATTTCAATTTCAAGCGCTCATAGGGGAAGGGCCGCTTTGAGCAGATCATGAAAAGGAGGAGAGAAATGTTGAGGAAGCTGTTTCTTATGGCCATTGCTGGCCTATTTTTGACGGGCTGCGCGTCGATAAAGGAGTCGGAATGGGCCAAGCACAAAACCCATTACAAGAACCTTGATCACCTGAAGTATAGCTGGTTTGGATACCAGAACCCCACACCGGAGACAGGCAAGAAGTCCAAGGAACAGGGGTGGTGGGGCAAACCCGTTGAGGGGCCGTAGAGGCTTAATTGGGAGGGGATAGGAGGCCGGAGTCAGAGCCTCTTTACCCGCAGCATATTTGTAGTGCCGGCTACCCAGACGGGATGGCCTGCCGTGATTACTACCAAGTCACCCTTGGAGACATGTCCGGTCCTGAGAGCCGTCTGGGCCGCCTTTTCGATCATGTCATCGGTGTCTCTCGGGTCCGGCACGATGCTGGGAATACAGCCCCAGAAGAGACAGAGACGTCTTACCGTGGCGGGGTTCGGGGAGAGGCCGAGAATAGGCGACTGTGGCCTGAATCGCGAGACAAATTCAGCTGTTCTCCCCGACTGTGTAGGTGCCACAATGGCCGAGACATCCAAATGTTCAGCCAGGATGCAAGAGGCATGCGCCACGGAGATATCTACTTCCTTCTTTGGTGCTACCCTAAGATATCGGTCGTGGGGATAGTGCTTCTCCGCATCCGCAATAATGCGCGCTATGAATTGGACAGCCTTGTCAGGATAGTGCCCCACCGCTGTTTCGTCTGAAAGCATGACTGCATCGGTACCGTCCAAAACCGCATTGGCTACATCCGTGGCCTCTGCGCGTGTGGGCCTTGGAGAGCGTACCATGGAGTGGAGCATCTGGGTGGCGGTAATCACGGGCTTGCCTAATTGATTGGCCCGACGGATCAACATCTTCTGTATACCTGGCACCTCTTCGAGGGGGATTTCAACGCCAAGGTCTCCCCGGGCTACCATGATGCCGTCCGAGACTTCCAGTATTTCCTCGATGTGCTCCATGGCTTCATGCTTTTCGATCTTGGCGATAACGGGTGTATTTTTTTTCTGCGCCCCGATAATCTCCTTCACATTCAGCACATCCTCTGCTCTGCGCACGAAAGAGACCGCCACGTAGTCCACGTCATTGTTGAGCCCGAAGCTTAGGTCTTCAATGTCCTTGTCAGTCATGGCCGGGGCGCGAATGGTGCCGGTCGGCAGGTTAATCCCCTTATGGGATGTGAGAATTCCCCCCGTTATTACTTTACAGTATATATCCGGACCTTCCACCCTTTTCACCACCATTTCCATAAAACCGTCTGCAAGCAATATTCGGTCTCCAGGGCTCACCTCCTCGGGGAGGCCTCTGTAGGTGACGGATACCCTTTGAGGCGAGCCCTCCACCTGATCCGTTGTAAGCACGAAAGTCTTGCCGGCTTCAAGCCTCACGCCACCCTTGGGACATTGTCCAATCCGGATCTTGGGCCCCCCAAGATCCTGCAGGATAGCCACAGGGATCTTGAGTTCATCGGAAATAGAACGGATGTCGCGGATCTTTTTTGCATGCTCTTTTTGGGTGCCATGGGAAAAATTCAGCCTGGCCACGCTCATGCCGTTCAGGACCAGCTTTCTGATTGTTTCGGAGGACTCGCTGGCCGGGCCGATGGTGCATACGATTTTCGTTCTGGGTAAATGTAGATGACTATCCATTAAGTGCTCCGCTTACCTCGGACACCATATCGAGAGGTGCCGACTGATTTATACATGAAACCTACATAAATATTGCGCTTGCAGCACTCCTTACTTAACGAATTTCTCTCCCCTGGCAGGATAATGATGGATCAGGATGGGCTGGAATTTCGACTCCTTAGCGATCCGATCTTTGTCCATTTCAGCCTGTGAAGGGTTGTAATAGGGCCCCAGTAGAATTCTGTGCCAGAGGCGCTCTCCCAGGGAGACGGTTTGGATCCTGGATCGGAAGCCCTTTTCCTCAAAAGCCTTCATTGTCTCAACCGCCCTTCCCCCTTCAAGGAATGAGGCCACCTGGATCTCAACAAAACAGGGCATGGACGGGGACAAGGGCGGATCAGGAATCTGGTCCACCAATTCCCTGTTTAATCTGTCGATCAAATTGAGGGTGTTTTCCTCTTTCATGTGGAACCCCGACCTCAGCGCTGCAGGGACGATTCCGAACAGGGTGAATGGGATCCCACCTTCGTGAGATCGTTTGATTATGTTTTTTCTAAAAACGATTCTTCCTCCCTGGCACTCTGCCATTTCCACTTCCACCTTGATGGCAATCTGGGAATAGATGCCGAGGAATCTCTTCTTGAACTCCTTTACCTTTCCGTAAAGGATGTAATCCGTATGGAAAAGCCTTCCAAAGGCGGCAGGCGTGAGTTCTTCCCACGATTTGCCGGAGGTCTTTTCTACCGTTTCAAGGACCTTGTCCACCTCTCCGAGTTCAAGGTCCATGTAATTTTTCAGGCTGAAGTGGCCGTAGAAGCTTTCCCTAACGAGCTTCTCAAGTCCCTGTTCAGTGGTCTCGTTCAAGAAGGGCAGAACAACCGCTGTCTTGGGCTCCGTGTCCTCCTTGGCCCAGCGCAGGGTGGAGATGTCACTGGTGTTTCTGAGGTCGAGAGTGCCACATGCCACCTGCACGATTGCCAGTATGAGCATGATAGATGAGGCGGAGAGAATATTTTTGATTGAGAGCCGCATCGACATTCCTGCCCTATCCAATAGAGGTTTCACCTTCGTGGGAATATAGGGGAATGAACGCGGCGTGTCAATTAGAGAGCCCGCGCTTCTTCCTTTGAAGCAGATGATGACTTGATGGTGTGAATCAGATGGGTTGACCCGCTTGCCTTTCAGGATGTCATCTGGTAAAAAACCGCATTTACTGGATGAACCAGAGTAGCTTTCGGACTCTTTTGAGTGAACTATTGCCGAGAGGCATTCAAAGTTGCAAACAACTCCAAAGCCCCGCGGAATCCTTTGAGCGGGGTTTGATTTTTGAAGGTGAATTTGATGCTATATTCTTCTTCTTTTATCCTGATGGCGCTTGCCAACTTCTTCACTGTATCAAGCTTCGGTTGCTTCTTTCTTTTTCCTTTGTTTGTTTCCGCCCGGGGGGGGTCTAATGTGGATATCGGCATTACAATGGGTGCTTTCGCTCTTTCCTCGGTGCTGTGCAGGCCCTGGATCTCGGAGATGATCGACAAGATCGGCCGCAAGCGGAGCTATACTATCGGGTGTATCATTATGACCATCCTTCCTGTCTCTTATCTTTTGTTTCGTGGCGAGTTGACGGATTTCTACTACTATTTGATCCTTGTCAGGATGGTCCATGGCGTGGGGCTTGCACTCTGTTTTACCTCAACATTTACCTATATCGCCGATATTATTCCCCGGGGCAGATTAAACGAAGGTTTAGGCATGTTCGGGGTCACAGGCCTGACGGGGCTGGCTATCGGACCGTTGGTAGCTGAGATTATTATCCGTGATTTCGGGTTTTCCATGTTTTTCATCACCTCCTGCGCCTTGGCGGGACTGGGGCTCGTGGTCCATCTCCCCCTGCCCGAGACCTATGTGAATGAGACTACGGAGCGCGGTCCGTCTTTTTTTTCGGTACTTCAAGACAGAAAGATATTTACGGTGGCCCTTCTGGCGTTCCTTTTCGGCTTTGGCCTGGCGGCCTCCGGTAGTTTTGTCTCTCCTTTTGCCGAACAGCAACACCTGGCATTTATCTCCCTTTATTATGTTTCCTATTCCTCAGCAGCCGTTGTGACGAGGCTGTTTGGGGGCAGGCTTGCCGATAGAATTGGCGAAGAGAGGGTTATCCCTTTCGCATTGGTCCTCACAGGTGCCGGGCTTATGCTGATGATCCTGCTCGGCGGGGGCTGGGTCCTGATCCTGTCCGGCCTAATGTCCGGCTGCGGGCACGGATTCCTCTTCCCCTGCCTCAATTCCTTGGCTGTCCGTAATGAACCTGTGGGCATTCGCGGCAAAATCACAGGAGTTTTTACAGGGGCGCTCGATGCAGGGGCCTTTTCGGGTTCTGTCATTCTCGGTTACATTGGAGAGCTAGCAGGTTTCAGGGCGCTCTTTTTCGCAGCAGGGCTTGCACTTTTCACTGGACATGCGGTATTCAGGAGGCGAATAGAGGGTCAGGCGTAGAATGAAACCTGTTTGGAAGCCTTTTCTTGAATCCTCTCGACATTTGCAAAGGATTCCCGCTAATATGGCATGGTGGCTGAGGGTAATTTTGCGGGCCAAGATGATTGTCTACAAGGATAAGAGGTCAGTGATTCATGGCAGATCAGTTACCCCTATATAACAGCCGGATCATAAAGATTTATTTGGAATACCTAAGCGCCTACTACCCCGAGGTCAACATAGATCATATTCTGGATTATGCGGGGATAGCGAGATATGAGGTGGAGGATCCCGCCTACTGGCTTACTCAGGACCAGGCGGATCGCTTTCATTACATTGCTGCCAAGATGACCCGAAACCGGAATATTGCAAGAGATGCAGGCAGGTACGGTACGTCGAGCAGGCAACTGGGGCCCATAAGACAGTATGCGCTGGGGTTGATGAATGCTGCTTCAGCGTACCTGTTTATAGAGAAGCTCTATCGGATCATGAGCCGCGGGGCCGATGTGAAGGTGAAAAAATTGGGCTCTCAGGCGGTAGAGATAATTGCAACTCCCAGGCCGGGGGTCCAGGAAAAACCCTACCAGTGTGAGAACCGTATAGGCCTGTTCGAATCCTTGGCCGAATTCTTTACCGGGAAGCATGCCAGAGTTGAACACCCTTCCTGTCTTCACAAAGGAGGAGATACCTGCCGGTATATTGTTTCCTGGGAAAAAACTCCTTCTTTCATATGGAAGCGTGCGCGGAATTTTTCTCTGATCATCGCGCCGTTTATCTCCGTGGTGCTGTTTTTCTTTCTGCCGTTTGCACAATGGTCGGTGGTGGCGGGCCTCGCCTTGCTGAGCATCTTGGGGTCGTCGCTTTGCTACGAACACCTGAAGAACCGGGAACTGTCCAGGACTATTGAGACACAGGGGGATGCGGCCAGACGGCACCTGGAAGAGATTGACATCCGCTACAATAATGCGAGGCTTGTGCAGGAGATCGGCGAGTCCATATCGAGAATCCTCGATATCGACGAGCTTGCAAGGACCGTAGTGGGCGTCATGGAGAAACACCTGGACTTCGACCGGGGGCTGATCATGTTGGCAAATGAGGAGAGGACCAGGCTACTTTACAAAGCGGGTTACGGTTACGACCAAAGCCAGGAGAAGCTGCTCCGGGAGACTGCATTTCATTTGGACAGGCCCGATTCGAGAGGGATGTTTGTCAGGGCCTTCCGTGAGAGACAGCCATTCCTCATCGATGATATCAGGACAATTGAAGGGGAGATTTCCGAGAGAAGCCGCGACCTGGCCAGGCGGATGGGGGTCCACTCACTGCTCAGCGTTCCTATTGTATACGAGGGGGAATCCCTGGGAATATTGACGGTGGACAACGTGAATTCCAAGAGGCCTTTTACCCAGAGCGATGTGAGTCTCTTGACAGGCGTGGCTTCACAGACGGCGCTGAGTATGACCAACGCCATCGCCTTCCAGAAGCTTAGGGAGAGTGAGAAAAAGTATCGTGAACTGGTGGAAAACGCCAACAGCATTATTCTTAGAAGGGATGTGGAGGGGAGGATTACCTTTTTCAATGAATATGCCCAGAAGTTCTTCGGTTATTCCGAACGGGAAATCCTTGGCAGGAATGTGCTGGGAACCATTGTGCCTGAGAGGGATAGCAGGGGACGTAACATGGCTGCCATGATCAGGGACATAGGGCGAGACCCTGGCCGATTTGCCATTAACGAAAATGAGAACATGCGCCGAAACGGGGAGAGGGTCTGGGTTTCCTGGAGCAACCGGGCGATTCGGGATAAAGAGGGGAAAGTGGTGGAGATCCTCTGTGTAGGCAATGATATTACGCGAAGAAGAAGGACTGAGGAGGCTCTCAAGCAGAGCGAGGAGAAATACAGAAATATCCTAGAGTACATGGAAGAGGGTTATTTCGAGGTGGATCTTGCCGGAAACCTTATTTTTTTCAATGATTCCACCTGTAGGATGCTGGGATATGGCCGGGATGAGTTGCGTGGTATGAACAACCGCCAATATATGGATCAGGCCAATGCCAAGCGGATCTACCGCGTTTTCAACAGAGTATATCGCACCGGAAAAGCGGCCAGACTCAGGAATTATGAGATCATCAGAAAGGATGGGGCCAAGCGGATCCTTGAGATGTCGACAAGCCTCGTAAGGAATGAGGCCGGGGAGGCCGTGGGGTTTCGAGGTGTTGTACGGGATGTCACAGAGCGCATTGAGGCTGAAAAGGAGAAAAAGAAGCTGGAGGCCAAGCTCCAGCGCGCCCAGAAGATGGAGGCCATAGGCACCCTTGCAGGAGGCGTGGCACATGATCTCAATAACATCCTGACCGCACTGGTCAGCTACCCTGAGCTGCTCCTGATGAGACTTTCCGGGGACGATCCTATGAGAAAGCCGCTTCTCACCATCCAGAAATCGGGAGAAAAAGCAGCCGCGGTTGTGCAGGACCTCTTGACACTGGCAAGGCGGGGTGTCGCAGTGACAGAAGTCACGAACTTAAACACTATCATTACCGAGTATTTGAAGAGCCCCGAGCATGTAAAACTTACTTCCTTTCACCCTGATGTCAAGGTGAAGACGGAGCTTGATCCGAGCCTCCTGAATATCCTGGGGTCTCCGGTACACCTTTCCAAAACGGTCATGAACCTAATTTCCAATGCCGCGGAGGCCATGCCAGAGGGGGGAGAGATCTTGGTCAGGACGGAAAATCGCTATGTAGATAGGCCGGTGAGCGGCTATGACGAGGTGAGGGAAGGGGATTATGCCGTGCTTACTGTGGCTGATACCGGGGTGGGCATATCTCCGAAAGACATGGAAAGAATTTTCGAGCCCTTCTATACCAAGAAAGTCATGGGAAGGAGCGGAACAGGCCTGGGCATGGCGGTGGTCTGGGGCACCGTAAGGGATCATAAAGGATACATCGATCTTCAAAGCGTGGAAGGGAAAGGCACGAAATTCATCCTCTATTTTCCCGTTACAAGACAGGTGGCCGCCAGGGAAGGCGCCGCTTTATCAGTGGAAGAATATATGGGGAGGGGGGAGTCCATCCTGATTGTAGATGATGTGCCGGAGCAGAGGGAAATCGCCACCGGGATGCTGGAAAGCTTAGGATACAGGGTGGCGGCGGTGTCAAGTGGCGAGGAAGCCGTGGAGTACCTGAAGGATCATACTTCGGACTTGGTAGTACTCGATATGATTATGGATCCTGGAATGGACGGGCTTGAGACCTACAGGCAGATCCTGGAACTGCACCCGGAGCAACGGGCCATCATAGTCAGCGGATTTTCAGAGTCGGAGCGGGTTAAGGAGGCCCAAAGGCTGGGCGCAGGGGCTTACGTGAAAAAACCTTATCTCCTGGAAAAGATTGGTACCGCAGTGCGCTGTGAGCTAGATAGATAGGAGCGGCGACAAGGGATCATCCTGAACGCCTGCAAGCCTAAAGGCCCGGTGTGAACTGGGGCCTGGCATAATCAGTGCAGCCTCCCCGCTGGGGGAAAGTACAGTGTAAAGGTAGTTCCTCCGGAGCTGTGGCAGTCTTGTGAGGTAGCGCAGTAAGAACAGCTTCCGATGCTTCCCGGACAGGTGTCTTTCGATGTGGGAATGAAACGGCAGCGGGTGGATTCCATACGAATCTTAAAGCCATAACGTTCCGAGAAGACCTTGGTCCTTAAGAGGTCGGCCCCCTTTCCACCAGCATTGAAATCAAAGGGACGCTTGGTGGAGTAATCCAGGGTCTCCTGGGTCGCAAAGAATCCCTCGAATATGCGTCGTTGGTTCTCTTCAGTAATTCCCACTCCATAGTCATGAACGGTCAGCTCGGTGCCTTCTCCCTTTTTCCTCACAACAACCTCTATTTTACCCTGATCCGGGGTGTTCTCTATAGCGTTTTTGATAAGCCCGTCAATGACCTTCTGTAAGGCGTCACGCGGGATATGGATCGGGGAGGCAGGGTGCAGCCTGCTGATCACTTCCACTTGTCTATGAGAATAAGCAGGCTCAAGGGCGTGCAGCCTTTCCTCCACAAATTTATCTAAGGCGATATCTTCCGGCGCTGTTTCCTTTGCACCGAAAATCTCCTCGATCTTTTTGCGAACCTTTATCATCACCGGACCTTCCCCCACCTCTTCGGCAATAAGAGTCTCGAGCTCATCAGTGCATTGATCCAGTATGAGCGAGAGCAAGTCATGGGCCTTGTAACGTTTTTCCCGAATGATATCCTCTGTTTTTGACTGGATATCCACGATCCGCTCCAGATTCCGTTTCGCTCTTTCAATGGTAGGGCGCCATGTTTCTTCGGGTAGTGCCGAGAGCTTTTTCGTCAGGATGCTCAAGGCACCCGATAGCACGGAGGCGGGCGTTTTCAGTTCGTGGGAGAGATGGTTTATCACTTTGTCTTTCGCGCGCTCCAGGCTGGAAAGCTCCCTGTAGGCCGTCTTGAGTTCCTCTGAGAAGCGTGCGTTTTCTATGGAAAGGGCCACGGTTCCCCCGATCATGTTCAAAAGCTCCACGTCCTGCTGATCGAAGCCTCCTTTCTTCTTGTTGATCCCACAGAGTACCCCTATGATTCGGTCGCTGCTCTTGAGGGGAACCAGAAGCAGGTTTCTGGTATGATATCCCAGCCTCTTATCACGCTCCTCGTAAA
The DNA here is from genome assembly GCA_029933075.1 of Deltaproteobacteria bacterium. Lineage (GTDB taxonomy): Bacteria > Desulfobacterota > DSM-4660 > Desulfatiglandales > Desulfatiglandaceae > JAOZOW01. The sequence goes on from JAOZOW010000029.1 coordinate 14,759, forward strand.
GTTCTGTATCGCCATATGCATCGGCCACGATCATCGCCTCACCGCTCCTTATAACCTGGCCTGCCACCAATTTATCAAGGGGAAACCTCATCTCCTTAACCCTCTCCCTAATGGTAGGGTCATCGTAGGCCACGCCCAGGAAAAACAGGTCCCCGGTTTCCTGATCATGCAGGATGACCAGCGCTCCCTCTGTATCCAGCAACTTTTTGACTTCTCCGCTCACATAGTCCAACAGGTCCTCCAGGTCGGGGTATTTTGGCAGTGCCATGCTGATTTTGAGCATTGCTTCGTTGTTTCTGTATGCCTTTTTCAACTCGTCGGAAAATCTTGCGTTTTCGATAGAAAGAGACACAGTGCTCGCGATTAGGCTCAGCATTTCCACGTCTGCCTGATCGAAATCCCCATTTTTCTTGTTCCTGGCACAGAGTGCGCCGATCACACGGTCCTTGCTCCTGAGGGGCACGTCCAGGAGATTGCGGGTATGGAATCGAAGGGCCCTGTCCACGCCCGGATAGAAATCGGGCTCCTTTGAGGTATCAGGGACAATAACAGGCTCACCCGTCCTGATTACCTTCCCGGCTATGCTCTTGTCAGCCGGAAGGCGGATCTTTTTGACCTTCTGTTGGGCGGCCGTATCATCATAAGCTGCACCAAGGAAAAATAGGTCTCCCCGTTCTTCATCCTTGAGAATAACCAAGGCTCCCTCCGTGTCCAGGAGCTGTTTAACTTCCCTGCTTACAAAATCCAACAGGTCCTCCAGGTCTGGATACTCAGGGAGAGCCGTGCTGATTCTCAGAATAGCCTCGTTGTTTCTGGCAGCTCTCTTTTCCTGGGTGATGTCCCTAAGGATCACCAGCTCGCCGGCAGGCTCATCCTCAGCCTGAGAGTAAATTACGGCCCGCATGACCACATCCAGCATGCGACCATCTTTGGTAAGACGTTTGGTCTCATGACGCAGGACCACCTTTTCCTCCATTAATTTCCTGATCATCTCCCCTGTCTCTTCCTGTAGACCCGGCGGCGTATAGGGAATGGTCTTGCCTCGGAGTTCATCGAGACTCCAGCCGAAAGTTTCGGTAAAGGCAGGGTTCAGATAATAGACGCGGCCATCCAGTGTGAATACCACGATGGGGTAGGGCACGAAATCAAGGAGTATCCTCACCCGTCTTTCGGACTCCCGAAGCGCTTCTTTGGCCTTCTTGTAAGCCTCTGTTTTTTTCTCCAACTCCCTGACACGCCTTTCCAGCTCCTTGTAGCTTGGCTTTTTCGCCATTCAGGTTGCCTCCTTTTCTCCCTTTTCTCTCCTTAACGCCCCAACGCAAAACTTGCCACAGGATCCTTATATACCAACTACAATGCAATTTTCAATGGACCCTCTTTCTACTCTCCCTCTTCCTTGACTTTTTGTGAATCGCCCTGATAAGAGATCATAATGAAATATGCCTGGCCAAAACCGATTTCAATCTCACAGAGAGTGCGGCCATTTAAAAAGCGGCGAGTTGATAACCTCAACTTGAGGGACAGGATTTTCCCAGCTGAGCTGTTGAAAGCAGGGAAACCCAAATTCAGGGTTGGGTGATTGGGAATGATAATGGGAACAAGTAATCAATAATCGTAGGGAGCAAGATATGGAAAAACCCATTGAGCATTACTGGCAAGGGCGTCTGAAGGCGGTCAAGGGAGCACTGGAGGGGAATAACTTCGAGGTTCATATCGTGGAGAACGCGGCTGCTGCAAAGGAGCTGGTACTGCGGGAAATAATCCCGAGGCTTGGCCCTAAGAGCGTTTCCTGGGGCGGCTCCATGACCTTTGTGGCAACTGGCCTTTATGATGCACTCAAGGGGAGATCGGATCTGGAGGTCCTAGATACATTCAACAAGACGCTTTCCCCCGAGCATAAGGCCGAACTTCGGAGGCAGGCCCTCCTGGTGGATCTTTTTATTACCGGCGTCAATGCGGTAACCGAGGCAGGACAATTGGTCAATCTCGATATGATAGGCAACCGTGTGGGAGCAGTCACTTTCGGTCCGAGGCATGTGGTCATCCTTGCAGGGAGGAACAAGGTGGTGCCTGATCTGGAAGAAGCCATGTTTCGGGTCAAAAATTATGTGGCGCCTGCCAATGCTATGCGGCTGGACAAGAAGACCCCTTGTGTCAGCACTTCCTTTTGCGAGGAGTGCAAGAGCGCGGATCGGATCTGCAATGTGTGGTGTATTACGGAGAAGTCTTTTCCTGAAAGGCGGGTGATAATTGTGCTGATAAACGAGGACCTGGGATTATAATAGTAGTATGCTTCCTTTTTTCAGACTCGAACCCGTGAGAAAGGCGAAAAGGCACAGGAAAAAAGGCTGATCCCACAAGTCAATAGAGCGGAAGGACTCGGTTTGAGCCAATGACATTTTTGGTCAATAGACCCTGATTGTATGAACCATGCCCCCTCCGAACTCCTTCATAGTTTCGGCGGCAAGGGTCAACCCATCTTCCAGATAGCGTCCATCAATACCAGGGACGCCATAGGCATAGAAGAGGACATTTTTGGTGTTCTCCGTCACCCTTGTCTTTTCATCCGCACCTTGGCAAAGCACACAGACGATCTCCTTTTCATCCCTTAAAATAATTTCCCCCTCCCCAGTGCGCATTTTCCGCCCCCCCATCCCTTGGCATACCTCACCCTCTCTTGCCAGATCCAGCCTTAGGGCGCCCTCGAACCGATCGTAGTCCGTCACGGCTACCAGGATGCCGGCACACATCTCCGCCATAAAATGTGCATCCACCATGAGATTATACCTGGGAAAACCGCTGTTTATTGTTCTCTTGAGGTGTCTGGGAAGCGGACATTCATAGCCGAAATCGTTGAAAAAGCGGTCGTATATCTTTATACGATCACTGATCTTTTCGAGAGTTTCACGTTTTCTCATTTTTCGCAGACGCTTTCTCTTGTACTGATCGAACCCTGGCGGATTCAGCGAATTTATGCACCCTGTAATCAAGGCCAGGCCAAAAGGAACCTCCGGATACCGGGCTGCATAGCTTGAGGATTTGGAGAAATTCAGGGTGATGCACATTGAGTTACTCCTGAGAGTACGAAAGCATTGTACCAAGGGTGGATCCTATCGGAGATGACGGATACCCCATGAAGCCCTAAAATTAATCCCAGTTTACCCCAAGGTGTCGCCATATTCACCAGATATGTCAAGGATGAAGTGTAAGTATTAAAAAGGCGCTCCTCCATATATTGAAGGAGCGCCTTTTCTTGTTCGGGTAGAGTTGTTACTCCACAGTGACGTTTACTGCCGCAGGGCCTTTTTTGCCTTGCTCCACGTCAAAGGCGACGCGGTCGCCTTCTCGAAGAGACTTGAAACCCATTGCATTGATGCCCGAATGGTGTACGAATACATCAGGGCCATCTTGTTGCTCAATGAAGCCGTAGCCCTTTTGATCATTGAACCACTTAACGATTCCATTTGCCATGGTGACACCCTCCTTTCTCCAAGATTTTCCTGGCTCCAAACTTGAGGCTGTCATCCCTGTCAAACGGGTCTTATCCTCAGAACGAAACCAACTAACCGACAATAAATTCCTTATCGGTGTCTTTCAGGATAAACTAATTTTAGATAAAGTCAAGCTTTTTTTAAAATAAATTAAAAAAATGTGAAAATTATTTAATAAACTATTATTTTTTTGTTTTAATTGTTTTTCATGGAGATGTTGATTTTTATTGACCTGAGTGAATCTTGTTATTAGAATAAAAGAAAATTACCCTATTAAGTGTAAAAAAGGCTACTCCTGATCGTTCTCTTCAAAATACACTGCTTGGTCCGGTACGCACTCATCTTTAGAGAAATAATAGGATCCTCACAATTAAGGAGTAAAGGAGATTCCATGAAAGTTTTACTGATTTATCCTGAATTTCCAGATACCTTCTGGAGTTTCAAGTATGCGCTTAAGTTCGTCCACAAGAAGGCAGCGTATCCCCCTTTGGGTCTGTTGACAGTCGGAGCCATGTTGCCCGAAGGATGGGCTAAGCGGTTGATTGACCTTAACGTGACAAAGCTTGGTGAAAAAGATCTGGCATGGGCGGATTATGCTTTTATCAGCGCCATGGTAATCCAAAGAGACTCTGCGCGCCAGGCCATTTCGCGGTGCAAGGAGTCAGGGGTTAAAGTCGTTGCCGGCGGGCCGCTTTTTACCAGCGAGTATGATCGATTCGAGGAAGTCGATCATTTTGTCCTGAATGAAGCTGAATTGACTTTACCGGCTTTTTTGGCCGACTTGGCCCGGGATTGCGCCAGGCGGATCTACAAGACATCTGATTTCGCTGACTTGCGGGAGACCCCTGTCCCTGCGTGGGAGCTGGCTGATCTAAAAGGATATGCAGCCATGAATGTTCAGTTTTCCCGTGGGTGTCCGTTCAATTGTGAGTTTTGTAATGTGACAACTTTATTCGGACATCGACCTCGAATAAAAGCTGCCAGCCAAATAATAGCCGAACTGGATGCCCTCTATAACCTTGGGTGGCGGGGACGCGTATTTTTTGTGGATGACAATTTTATAGGCAACAAGAGGTATCTCAAATCTCAATTGCTTCCCGCATTGACCAAATGGCGGGAAAACAAGAAAGGAATGCCGTTCAACACAGAGGCATCTATAGATCTGGCTGATGATGAGCCCTTGATGGAGATGATGGTCGAAGCTGGTTTTGATACGGTCTTCATAGGCATTGAGACACCGGATGAAGAGGGGCTGGCGGAATGCAACAAAAAACAGAACAAGAATCGTGACCTGGTCAAAAGCGTAAAAATAATTCAGAGATCTGGGCTGGAAGTCCAGGGAGGGTTTATTGTAGGGTTTGATACCGATAAACCCTCCATCTTCCAGCGGCAAGTGGATTTTATCCAGAAAAGCGGTATCGTGACTGCAATGGTCGGGCTGCTTCAGGCCCCCCCTGGCACGAAGCTTTACGATCGCCTCAAGAGAGAAGGGCGATTGCGGGGAAGCATGTCTGGAAATAATGATGGAACGACCAATATCGTGCCCCGCATGGATCCTGGTCTGTTAACGGAGGGATATCGTTATATAATGAACCACATCTATTCACCCAAGAATTACTATCGGAGGGTCAGGGTGTTTTTGCGGGAATACAGAAAGCCAAAGACAAGCGTTCCCTTTGACTTTCAGCGTTTGCTTGCTCTGTTTCGTTCGAGCATCCGCCTGGGTGTTATAGGCCGGGAACGTTTTCAGTACTGGAAGATGATACTTTGGACCCTTTTTCGCCGCCCTCAACTTCTCTCTGAAGCCATAACCTTTGCAATTTATGGCTATCATTTTCGCAGGATTTCCGGAAGATAGGAAAGAATCGGTCAGCTTTTCTTGTCCCTTTGATTTAAAACTGCTATGGCAGAAGGAATAATCCGAGGCTATATTCCCGGCGCAATAGGGAGTATTACCGGGATGGCGCTACTCCGGGGGATTTGAGACTCTGGGGGCGATTGTGACCGAAGGGAAAAGGGCCTCACAGAGAGTTATTAAATCCAGGTTTCGGATGATAGGGGAGGGCGTCATATCTCAGGCCGAGCTGAGACATTTGAGCGAGGAGCAGATCAAGATATTCCTTACGGAGCCGGATCCCGATAAATGGCCTACAGAGCTTTCCCATCTGAAAAAATACGTACCCGAAGATACAGTTGCGTAACCGTACTTGATGCAGGGGACTGAGACCTGCGTAGCGTCATATCCAGGCCCTTTGAATGCTGATCTGCCAAACGGGGGATTCATATGGTCTGCCGTAGAATTTGCTTGGCGTTTACCTTGATGATATTTCTTTTTGCGGCTGCCCCTGCCTCCGTGTTTGCAGAGGAAATGCCTATAGGTAAGATTGAGAAGATCGAGGGAAAAGTCACGATCCTTAAAAGCGATGGGTTGCAGGTGCTGGCGAGAACCGGGGGAGAACTGTTTGCGGGGGACCGTATCCAGACGGGAAAAGGGGCACGAGTCTGGTTCTCCTTGCAGCCCGGGACTCGTTTTCTTCTGGGCGAGGAAGCGGAGGCATCCGTAGACGAACTCTCCTCATACGATGAGGAGGATGACCATCCGGTGCTGAGACTGGTTCTGGGGTACCTTTGGTCGAAGCTTCAAAAGATAATGGGCAGGCCGATGAGTTTGAGCATCCATACCCCCACGGCGGTCATTGGGGTCAGGGGTACGGAATTCGATACAGTTGTTTCCATGGATGCTGCATCAGCGATTGCGGTGGATGAGGGCGAAGTCGCAGTGGAGGCTGAAGAGGAAAAGGTCACTCTGAGGAGGGGGAGCATGACCCATGTGGAGATGGATGTGAAACCCTCCCCGCCTGAGAAGGCGGCGCCAAAAGAGAAAAGAAACTGGAAAGCCTGGCGGGAGGCCAGGAGCAAAATGCTTATCAGAAGGCTTCCACGGCTGGTACCCCGATTGCGAAGGCGCTTTGATAAGGCCGTGATGCGTTCCCGAGGATTCACCGGAAAAGTGAATCAGGGTGCGCAAGAGGTTAGAGCAGCGATAAGTCGTGTAAAAGAGGCCAGGGGAAAGAGAAGCCGACAGGAAATGCGCCAGGCCCTGGTGGAGTTGAAGCGGAAAGTGAAGGCGTTCAAAAAGGCGGCAAATAAGTTTCGCCATGTACTGAACAGGGTTCGTACCATGGGCGGCCTGTCCAGGCGCCTGGAGAAGTTTGTGGAAAGGAATAAGCTCGGCTTCTCCTCGGCCCAATTGGCGGTCATCGAACCAAATCTTGCCCGGATTGCAGAGGCCCGAAAAGAGCTTCGGAGCATGTATAGAGATACAATACGCCAGATTAAGCAAACCACGAGAGCGATTCGAAGGGTGAAAAGGCAAAAGGCAAAATGGCTAAAGGCTCACCCCCGTCCAGGATCTGTGCGTTAAGCGATTAGATGTGCAGAGCGCTTAGACTCCTCCCCGTCTGTCATGCCTTCAACTTCCATTTCAAAACCTAAGTCGGATATCATTTGCCATGCCTCATGTGCGGACTGGCCGGGTGTGGTTAGGTACCCGGTTACGAAAATGGAGTTGGCAGCGTAAAATGCAAGGGGCTGCAATGTCCGGAGATGATATTCACGGCCTCCTGCCACGCGAATTTCTCGATCGGGATTGAGAAAACGGGCCAAGCAGAGGATTTTCAGGCACCGGCGCGGATTGAGATCATGGCCGCGGTCCTCAAAAGGCGTGCCCTTTATGGGGACAAGGAAGTTGATCGGGATGGAATCGGCCCCTATTTCTCGGACGGCCATCAGGAGGTCCACGATATCGTCATCTGTCTCCCCCTGGCCCACTATGCCTCCCGAGCAGATTTCCAGCCCGGCTCCCCGGCATCGGGTTATAGTGTCAACCCTGTCCTGATAGGTATGGGTGGTACAGATCTGGGGGTGAAAGCGCTGGCTCGTATTGAGGTTGTGATTGACCCTGTCGAGCCCTGCCGCCCTGAGGCGCTTGGCCTGCTCTTCACTCAAAAATCCCAGGGAGCAGCATACCGAGATTCCCACCTCCTGCTTAATGGCCCGGATAATATCGCAGAGTCGTTCAATCTCCTTGTCGGATGGATTCCGGCCGCTTAGCGCCATGCAGTAGCGTTTGGCTTTGAGCTGCTTTGCTCTCTTTGCCTCTTTAAGGAGGTTTTCCTTCGACATTAAGGGGTATCTCTCGATTTCTGCTTGGGAAATCCTTGATTGGCTGCAATAATGGCAGTCCTCCTGGCAGAGACCGCTCTTGGCATTTGTCAGTACTTGGATGTGAACGACGTTTCCGAAATAGTGATGCCGTACGCGGTAGGCTGCATTGATCAGGGAAAGCAATTCTTTGTCGGCCGAGTTGAGGACGGCCCTGCATTGGTCACGGGAAGGGGTGTCCCCTACCAGTGAAAGATCGGCAAGATATTGATAGTCCATGTTAAAATCCTACTTTCCGGTATAGATTCAGCTCATGGAATTTTCTACTCCCTTGAGCTGAAATGGATCCTACTCGGATCATCACCCCGTGTCAAAATGAAAAATGAGGGGCGCCGGCATGCTTTTTCTCCGCATACATGGCCACGTCGGCGCGGTGAATAAGCGCTTCGGGATGGTCTCCCTCGGCAGCCTCTGCAATCCCTGAGCTGATGCTGACGTTTATTTCTTTTTTCATCATGTGTGAGACAAACCGTTTTTTCTTGAAGGCATCCATGAATTTAGCGATTCTTTCCTTTGCCATATCCTTGGTCATACCTTCCACAACGACAGCAAATTCATCTCCACCGTACCTGGCGATGAAATCGTCTTTTCGAAAGGTCTCGCGCAGGGTCAGTGCCACTGCCTTCAAAACCCTGTCGCCCGCGACATGGCCGAATGTATCATTGATCCATTTGAAGTTGTCCACGTCAAAAAGGATCAGGGAAAGCGGTTCATCCATTTTAGCGCATACCCTGAGCGAATGGGCTATCTTATGGTCAAACGCCTTGCGATTGTAAAGGGAAGTAAGTCCGTCCCGGGTGGCAGCCATCTGAAAACGCTCCGCTTTCTTGCACATTCTCTGCGCGTCCATTTCCGCCTGCGTGATTTTATCTTTTAGCTTTCGGATCTTTTCTTGAGCACGCCTTGCCCTTTCCAACTCCTCCTTTTTTCTTTTTGCCACCAATTGTTTGATATTGCTGAGCTTCTCCATGACCGCGGTTCTGATCTCACTTATGGTGGCATGGATATTGAGCGATTCCACAATAGAGCCCATTTCATTATTGACCCGTCGCTCAAAACGCTCGATCTCCTTAATACTGATCTCTCCTCCGAATTCGCCTGCCAGGCTCCTTTCCAGGTCTTTGATCTGGCCCAGAAAGGTGAGAAGGGTCCTGTTTACATATCCGAAATCCTCGCGGACCTTGGCCTTCAATTCCCTTATGTAATCTAAGAAGGGCACCGCGGCTTTCTCTATCTCAGTCCCAAGGGGCTCGGCATTGCAATCCAGCCGGATGGCGTCGGCATGGGCCCTCAATTCATCGGGAAGAGGATAGAAGCCGTCCAGAAGATTCACCATGATCCTCTTGATGGTCTTACAGGCCGTAAAGAGCCCTTCCCTCAGTTCCACCAATTGCTCCGGGGTAACCTCTGAAGGCATAGATCTGGTCTCTCTTGCGAAGATCTTGCTCCTGAGTTCCCCGATTTTCGCATCGATCTTATCCTTTGGGATTTCCCCTGGCCGGTCAAGGAGCCCCATGATAGCCTGGTACTCCTCGACCATATCCCCGTGCATGCCTACTACGATCCCGAAGGTGCTGATGACCCTTTGGAGGCATTCCCTCTCGTGTTGATGGGCCTGTTCAATCCGCCTGAACTCGGCCTTTAAGCGCCCTATCTCCTCATACCCAGGTCCCTTTTCCATGATTATCCCTCGGGAGCTGATGCTTTGCTTGGTGAGGCATCGTGAGCCCACCCACAGGTTCGATTCCCTGATTGAAAGACTCAGCAGAAAGTGTGCCAAAAGGGTGTCAGAGGAATTCTACTTTAATCCCAATATGTTAGAAGTTTATTTCTTAGAAAGACCCGGACACGAAAGGGTATATGGAGACAGAAGAGCCCGCGTATGTCAATTTATTGACTCTCGAGAAAGGAAGAGCATAAAAGCAAAGATATGCGGTGAGGGGGCGGCAGTATCTGGCCGCCCCCCTGTTTTCCTATCCTTTGATGATCCTGGGGAGCATAATATGGTGATGGGGACATATGGAATTGGGGTTCTGATAGGCGCAACCTGCAAATGCGGCAATGTAGTTCCTCATGTGGGCCAGGGATACGATTTCGTCCACAAAGCCCCTCCTGGCGCAGTAAAGAGGACGTGAATTGTCGTGATACTGCTGGGCTAAAGCATTCATTTTCTCGATAACAGGGGCGAGGGGGCGGCCGGCATCTTTTTCCTTGACCAGCCTCCTGGCAAATGAAGCGGCCGAGGCCGTCTCGCCATGCATGACATAGATCTCGGTAGTAGGCGTTCCCAGGGTGAACGCATTATGGTTATTGGCTGTAGGTCCGCCCATGATGTAATGGGCGGCCGCCGTGCCTTTCCTCAGCACAATACACATTTGAGGTACGTCGGTCTGCTCAATGGAGTAAATCAGGGATTGGCCTAACCCCAGGAGTTCCGCCTTTTCCGCGATATCTCCCACGTCAATTCCAGTGGTATCCTGGAACCATACTATGGGTATCCTGTCGCGACCGCAATGGGTGACGAACTCGTTCATCTTGATTAGGCCCTGACGGTACAACTTTCCACCGATGCCGGGGTAGGGTGCATACTCAGGATAGCCTTTACCAAGAAACCCCTGTCTGTTGCCGATAAATGCCAGAAGAAACCCGTCCACCTTTGCCAGCCCGGTGTATACCTCGGGCCCATAGTCCGGGCGGAACTCCATGTGTTCACTATTGTCAAAGATTCGAGCCAGAACTTCATCAAAGTTGTAGCTCCTTTTCTGGTTAAAGGGTACCAGGTGGTCGATATCACTCTGAGGGAACTTTGGTTCCTTGGGCTCTGCCACCCGGAAAAAGTGGGGGTCGTATCCAGGGATCATTGCCATGTACTTTTTCAGGGCATCCAGCACCTGTTCCTCCGTATCGTAGACTTCTTTGAAAAATCCGGTTTCGTTATAGTGGATAGGCACGCTTCCAGGCGGCACTTGCTTGAAATGGCGGGTTGCCTCGATGAGCTGTTCCGCGCCTTCCTCATCAAAATAACCTTTGGGGCTCATGCCGCTCACTATGCCACCGCCTCCCACGGCAATATTGGCGTTTTTGTGGGCCAAAAGGATGGTAGGACTGATGCCCTGGTAGCCTCCTCCGGCAGGGTTGGTGCCGTAGATGCCGGCAAGCACCGGGATCCCCAACTTTTCCAGCTCAGCGTGGCGGAAGAAGGTGGTACCGCCTCCCCTGCGATTGGCATACACTTCCTGCTGTTCAGTAAGCTTTACCCCGCTGCAATTAACGATCCACACGAGGGGGACCCTTAGCCTCTTGGCAATGTCCGTTACTCTGAGATTGTTATCTGCTTGCCCGGCTATCCATGCGCCTGCCATCACCTTATTGTCGAATCCGATTACCACCGCCCACTTGCCGTTGATCTTGGCCAGGCCGTCAATAACACCAGTGGTGCCCTCCTCGTTGAATTGAGGATTGTATAGTGTGTGAAGTGGGCGCCATGTACCGGGGTCCACGAGGTATTCAATTCTTTCCCATACGGTCAACTGCCCTCGCTTTTTGATAACCTCGGCAGGGATTCCGGCATTCTTCACCGCCTCCACCGCCTCTGCCAATTCTTCTTCCACTTTTTTGATTTCCCTGACATTTTCTTCTGTCTTTTCCCTCTGGGCGTCGCTGAGAGGTCTACCCAAGGGAGTCATCTTTTCAAAATATGGTCTCATTCTTTTTTTCCTCCTGTAGGAAACGTTTTGTCACTCCGCACCATGCATGTCTATCTGTTTGCCTTCCTTATGCCAAGCTGATCAAGTGCGATAATCCACTTGCAGATATTCGTAGAGCCCTCTACGATTTGATACGCCGGGGCGTCCCGGTAGTAACGGGCAACAGGATACTCAGTGGAATATCCGTAGGCCCCGAGGATTTTCATGGCCACATGTGATGCCTTGACTGCCACTTCGCCTGCCAGGTACTTGGCGTGGGCCACTTCCAAGGTGTTTCCGAGCTGCCCCTGGTCTTTTTGCCATGCTGCCTTATATACCATAAGACGTGCGGCCTCGATCTCAGCGGCAATCTGGGCGATCATATCCTGGTTCATCTGAAACTGACCTACCGGCTTCCCAAACTGCTCTCTCTCCTGGGCGTAAGACGTGACGGCATCGAGGCAGGCTTGGGCGAGGCCTACGCCCCCGGCGGCTGCCGACAGGCGGGTCTGGTTTAATGATCCGAAAACAATTCTGGCCCCGTCTCCTGGTTTGCCCAAGATGTTCTCTTTCGGAACTTTTGTGTCTTCCAAATATATTTCGCCCGTAGGCGTGGAACGCGTCCCGAGCTTATCCAGGTCTGTGGTCGTAACGCCGTTGAAATTCTTGGGTTCAATGATAAAGGCTGAAAGTCCTTTTCCCCGCGCCTCTCTGTCCGTGTAGGCGTAGTAGATTACAACATCCGCCGCAGAGGCATTGGAAATCCAGGTCTTGGATCCGTTCAGAAGCCAGTGATCCCCCTTATCCACGGCGGTGGATTTGAGGGCCATTACGTCTGAGCCGGCGTTTGGCTCAGTGATGCCGAAACACCCCATGTATTCTGCGCTGACCAGTTTCGGAATGTACTTTTTCTTTGCTTCCTCCGATCCGTACTTATAGATGGTGAACGCGCAGCCTAAGGCTTGCATGTTGATCTGGACCCGTAGAGAACTCGATGCCCGGGCGATTTCTTCTGTAAGGATCATGGCAGCCAGCCAGCCCATGTTATTGCCCCCGTATTCCTCGGGAATCACGGTACCGAAAAAGCCCAGTTCACCCATGGGCTTGATGACCTCTTCATAAGGGAAATAATGGTTTTCGTCCCACTCATCTGCGTACGGGGCTATTTTCTCGGCAGCAAAATCTCTCGCCATCTCCCGCAGCATCTGAAGTTCTTCGCTCAATGCAAATTCCATGGAAACTCCTCCTTTTGCCAATTGAAGTTAGTTTCCATCCATAAATGGCTCTTTTTCACAATCTCGGCGTCAATCTGCGGGAT
>JAOZOW010000101.1 GCA_029933075.1 Deltaproteobacteria bacterium
TCCTAAATCTCAATGCACTGGCCCTCCCTGGCGAAAAATACCTCCAACGTGTCCCCGGTGGAGTCCGGCCCGGCCAGTTTTTCGGCAAGTGCATCCATTTGTGCATCAGTGCGGGTAGGTTCGTGATGAAACAGCGCCAGCCGCCTGACTCCCGCCCGCCTTGCCGAGGAAATGGCATGTTCCATGGAAGAGTGACCCCACCCGACCTTGGCTGATTCATATTCTTCCTGGGTGTATGGCGCATCGTAGATGAGAAGATCCGCCCCGGAGAAGAAATCCTCAAGCCCGGCATTGGCTTCTCGAGCGGCCTGTTCGGCCTCGCGGGCCATGGTCTCATCGTAAGAAGGATCGCCTGGATTACCTTGGAAGAAGTTGCGGAATGGCTCCGTGTCATAGGCAGTACACAAAATCTTGCCATCGAATTCAAAGCGGTAGCCGAGGCAGAGAAGGGGGTGGTTCATATACTTGGTGATAAGCTTAATCCCTTCCCCCAGATCAAAGATCCCCTCGGGCAAATCGATATATTGGACTTGAGAGGCCAGCTCCCAATGGGCCACGGGAAAGTAACGATAGACCCACTGCCCTCCCACAACTTTTTCGAGAGTTTCCCCCTCAAAAGTCACCGGCCCGTAGACCTTGAGAACTGTTTCCCGCAGATAAATAGGCGCAAAAAATGGGAATCCCTGTATGTGGTCCCAGTGTGTATGCGTCAGAAAAATTTCCGCATTTATTACCTGATCAGGGGCCTTATGGGCCATCAGGTGGTTCCCCAGCTCCCGAATACCCGTACCCGCGTCGATAATGACGAGCCTATCCAGACCATTAAAGCGTAATTCAATACAGGGGGTGTTTCCCCCGTACTTTACGGTTTTGGGCCCCGGGCAGGGGATGGATCCTCTTACTCCCCAGAAAGTAATCTTCATGGATCTATGCTCTTCCTGCGATTTGCAAAAAAACCTTGGCTTTCTCTATTTCCTCCAGGACATTTCCCCGAAGCTCTAAAAGATCTTCCCAGGGAATGCCGACCTTTTCCACAAGTGAGTCCACCAGGGGGTCACGGAGAAAATGATCCCCCGAGGTGCCGATGGCAAGAGCATTGGAGAATGTATTGGCCAGGGCAACGATATCGATCAGCCCCTGATGTTCGGGGCTGGCCCTGTCCGGATCATGATGATGGAAGAGCGACTCTGCCAGTGACTCTCCAAGATCCCACTTCTCGGCGATCATTTTTCCAACCATGTTGTGGTCGACGGCAAGGATGGCATTTTCGGTTCGATACAAAGGATCCTCCGAGGACCTGGCCGATTCGAGGACGCGTAGATACTCATCCGGAAATTGGCTGCAAAGGGGGATCTTGCCCAGATCATGCATGAGTCCGGCAATAAAATACTCTTCACGCTCGGTCACCGGAACAGCCTTGATGGAAGCGAGGGATTTGGCGGTTACCCCGACGCATAGGGAGTGGATCCAGAAATCATGAGTGGACAGGACCTTGAAAGACCTCTTTCCTCCGAAGCATTGGAGGACCGCCGTACTCAATGCCAGGTTCTTCACCGTGTTTACACCCAACAGGATAATCGCACGGGTGAGAGAGGTAGCCTTCTTGCGAAGGGAATAAAAGGCTGAGTTGACGAGCCCCAGTATCTGCCCGGTCAGTACAGGATCAAGGCTGATGACTCGGTTCAGTTCATAAGGGGATATGCCAGGGTCATTGCAGATCTCCAGGACTTTCCTGACAGTGGTAGGAAGGCTGGGCATCCGGGAGACATGCCTGCGGATCTCCTTTAATCGTCTTTCCCTGTCGACAGGAACGGCATTCATCGTTACCTTCAAAGGCTTATACGTTAATGATCCTTATATGATGTTGTCCTTCCTTTTCCCCACACTAAACCACTTCACTTGTAAAGCAGGATTCGTGCCAGAATGTACTCGGGCCTTTTGCCAAGAATTGGGGGTGTAGAGGGTGTTGATGAGCAGATTTCGGTCACAGGGAGGGCGGGAGTGACACTAACGCCTGCTGCGTGTCATTTTTTTGACTAATGATGATGTTCTTCATCGCTCGAGAATTTTGTCTCCCCAATGAATTTCATGGTGATGATGTCGGCCAGTAAGGCGCCGATGGTTTCGATCTTCTTCCTGAAAGGCGTATTGCGGACATACTGCCACCTCACATCCCCTGAATGGTGTTCCGGCATCTGTAAGTTATAGAGGATAGGGAAATGGCTGTTTTTGCCTTCCCGGAGGTTGATTGCATGGACCCTGAGCCATGCTTCGCCAGTTGGGAGGATATCGGTCAGGTAATCAATGATCACCTGCCCGTTATCGAAGATGGTTGTGGTGAGTTCCCGTCCGGTCGGAAAATTCCCGATGGTGGCATCAGGGATCACCTCCACAAGGTTCCAACCCGCGAGGAGGAGGTCCTCTCCCATGTGTATGACACTTCCGGAGATCCCCTGAACGAGATCGCCAAAGACGGCCTCTTTCATTTTGCTGAAAAAGAACTTGAGTCTTTCGCCGAATCCCTGGGGTTCCTTTTCGCCATCGGGACGCCATGTGCCGAAGCTCAGGGCGCTGCCTAGGTCCTTGAAGAAGTCCCCTATGGAGCCAAGGAGCCCCCTTTGTCTGGCCTCCTGGATTCGATTTTCTTCATCGCGGTATCTGATCTTGGATCCAAAGAAAAAATTTTTGAAGAAATTCTGGATATTGGCAAAGGCATCGGAGATGTCCTTTCCCACGCGCCCAAAGAATGTCTCCTGGGCCGCAGGATCAGAGAGCCCGGTTTTGCTTTCAAGGTCGTACCCATCCCCCCCCGGATTGCTCAAGAGCTGGTCGTCCTTGTACTTTTCCCATTCGGTCATCCCTGCGCCTTTACTCTCCTCCAAGCCGCGCGGGATAGGCTGGGACATGGCATGGGACTGGGGGGTAGAGGGTGTCTCACGGGCAGGTGGGGGCGGGGCGGAACCTGAGAAAAGACGCCGGAAAAAGTTTCCGATCCCGCGAAAGGCGTCCGCAATGCCCCTGCCGATCCGGCTCAGGAGGGATCCTCCGGCAGGTAAAGGATCTGCCGGGCCGGCGGTTGCGGGCCCCGTTTCTTTGAGGCCATAACCGGGATGGGCTGGAGACGCTGCAGCGATCTGATTGTCATATGCGGCCACGGCTTTTTTACTCCAAGTGGGCATTTTTTTCACGGGAGATAAGAGATATGAAGCAGGAATTTCCGGAGGCCCGGTATCGGGCGGAGATTCGTGTGAGACGATGTGACTGGAGGTTTGGGCTTTCAGGAGTGATTGAAACTCTTGACCTCCGGTCGTGGGTGCAGCAGGAAAGCCCCCATAGGTTTCGCCCATGGGATCAAGTAGTGTCACGTTAAAGGTTTCCATCTGGTCGCCTTGGCGTTGAGGGTTTCTTTGGAGAAATAATCTCAGTAGTGGATTAAGCAAAAAAGGTGCCAGCCAACCCATTTGCCAGGCGTTTCCCCGGTAGGTAGAGATGCATATGAAGGTGAGCGTCCTACTGCCAGACATTGGATTACAAAAAAAAGCCGGTTGGAGCCAACCGGCTTTTTAGGAGAAGAGGGGGAGTTCAGGACAACGAGGTCAGAAGATGTCATCCAGGAATGCATCCACCAGCTTATCGGCAATGGCCTCGAAATCCATATTGTATTTTCCAGAGGCTATTTGTTCTGTGAGGGCCTTTACCTTTTCTTCTCTCAGCTCAGGCTCGGATGTGAGGATTTCCCTGATCATCCGGGCGCTCTTTGAAGCTGGTGAGAGATCCACGATTACATCATGATCTACCGGTGCAGTGTCCGGGCAAGGTTTTTGAGGGTCAGCGCATTGCCCCTGGTCACCCCTTTCGGTTCTCTCAGGGGTGGGTTTGGAGAGCTGTTTGCCGATCTCGTAGTTTAGAATTCTATCATCGATTTTCATCTATGGATCCTCCTGTCCCTGAAAAAGCGATCGGTTCAGGGCGCCTTTCTTACTTCTTCCAGTCTGTACTTGGAAAACCCTGCGTCTTCAATGGAAATGGAGTTCAGGGTTTCCCCGTTTTCGTCTATCACTTTGAAAATGACGTCGGCGGGACTTTTCTTCGTTATATCGAGGTTCACCCCATATTTATCTTCTATATTTTTGGAGACCTTTTCTTCCATATCCTCCTGGGCGCCGTCGCTTGTGATCCTTTCCACAATATGGGCGGCGATCTTGTCTATAATTGCTTTTCTCCTGGCTTCAGGAGAGATGCTGATTTTGTCCGGCGCCCGGCTGGAAGTATCTTTCCCCCGGTGAGAGATCCTGCCGTGGCGGAGCTGATCGCCGTAAACCCTCAGGACATTGTTCACCTGGTATGCTGAAATCACCATGATGCCACCTCAGTCTTCTTATCGGTTTTTGCATTCGAAACTTTAGGAAAAAATTGGTGGTGTATGCGGAAGGGATTGAGATAAGGCCGTATTGCCAAAGGGGATAGTAATGCTTCCTATGGAATGAAGATGGTGGACACATTCGAAAATGGTGGTCAGGCCCATAAAATAAAGTTCGTCAAACTTTTGACATACGATACCGAATTGCTCAAAACCACCAAAAACCCTTTGCCTTTCCCTCCAAGGGGTCGACCGGGCTGCTTCGTTATTAATATAGACTGCATATTTTTCCCTCCGCGGCGTCAAATCCGTTGCAGTTCATGCCTGGTTCCTTTTTGCTTCCGAGTTCTCCTTCTGGCTATCCTTCTGGAATGTCAATGTATTTTCCATGCTTTCCCTTTGGCACTCTTCTTGCTTGAAAGCCAGTAGGCTACCAGGTTCAGATGGAGGCGGGCGGCTCACGGGTACTCAAAAGGCAGATTTGGCCCGTCAATGGACCGCAGTAGGGCATCAAGGGGCCTCTCTTTTAGGCCAGAGATCGATGGGACAGCAGATGACAATAACAGCCGGAGGCTGTAACCCAAGGGGGCGGAGCCT
The DNA here is from genome assembly GCA_029933075.1 of Deltaproteobacteria bacterium. GTDB lineage: Bacteria > Desulfobacterota > DSM-4660 > Desulfatiglandales > Desulfatiglandaceae > JAOZOW01. The sequence goes on from JAOZOW010000101.1 coordinate 4,958, forward strand.
ATCCAATTGAAGGTCTTTATGAATGAATGCACGCTAATAAGGAAAAAATGAAAAAAGAAGAAATTCAAAGTCTTACAAGGCAGGGAGAAGAGCATTATGAACGGGGAGAATTTCGCCAGGCCAAGGCTTGTTTCGAGCGAATATTAAATTCCTTGCCCGACCACCTGGAAGCCCTCAATAACATGGGTGTCATCGCCTATCAGCTTGGAGATGGGGATACGGCTGAAAGATACTTCCGCAGGGCCCTAAAGCTTGATTCGCGGTATCAGGATGCCGTTGAAAACCTGGCAAAATGCCTGGAAGCCAAGGGCGATTTAATGGAAGCCGCAGGACTTTATCAAGAAAGGAGAACCCTGGGAGAGGCCGGGGTTGACGTGTTGAATTCCCTGGGAAACTGTCTTCTCCAGTTGAACGATCTAAATGCTGCCAGGGAAGTATATGAGGAGTCACTTCAAATCGACGGGAACCAGGAGATTGTAAAACGAATTCTGGAAGGTCTGGAGGCTTTCAGCAGAGTTCAGGCCCCCAGTGACTCAAGTATTAAAGCCCCGTCGCTGAGTGCACGCCAGAAATTGAAAAGGATTTCCGCCAAACGGAATTACACAATCCAGATCATTTCTTTTTCCGATTTTGAAAAGGATGAAAGGCGGAAGCTAAGGTGGGGGGATTACTGGTTTAAATATGAATTGGAAAGAGAATTCGAAAAATTAGGCCATACTGTATGCAGCTCAGCCCCTGATATCATAATTCATTTGTTTGGAATCCCCGTAAAAAACATCCCTGAGTCTCCCTATAAAATACTGTGGATCCACAGCCATCCAGATATGGTTTCTCCTCAAATCCTTGAGAACTATGATCGGATTTACTGCCTTTCTCCGACATTCCTTAACAAGATCAGGCAATGGGGTTTCGAAGCCGATCTCCTCATCGGCGCTACCGCCAAGGCCCCCGTGGCAACCGAACTCCGTTACGATATCGTTTTTGTGGGAAACACCAAGGGGCCTCAGGGGCGAAAGATTATCAGGGATCTCGGAGACACATCATTAAAGCTCAAAATTTGGGGGGAAGGCTGGGAAAATATTCTCCCTCCCGAACATTACGGCGGCCTTTACTATGAAAACCAGCAATTGGGCGAATTATACGCATCATCCAAGATAGTGCTCAATGATCACCATGACGACATGCGCAGGGAAGGGTTCCTGAATCCCCGTATCCTGGATGTCTTCGCCAGCGGAGGATTCGTAATCTCCGATGATATCAGAGGAGTCGAAAGCATTTTCGGCGACACGCTCATTCGTTATAAAAACCCGCAGCATTTGAGAGAGCTTATAGAGTATTATGTTTCCCACTCGGAGGAGAGGAAACACATAATAAGAAAAGGACAAAACATTGCCCGCTCGTTGACATTTTCCAAAGTAGCCGAAACGATCCTGAATGATCTCGACACTGAGATCAGGTCGGTCGAATTGAGTCCCTTATGTCCACTTCCTCATAGCTGTTCAAAACATCGGGAGGCAAAACCCGAATCTACCAATGAGTCCTGTTTCCAGAAACTCTTGGAAGGTGATGCATGGGACCTGAATGCAGCCTATGAGTTAGCCAATCAGTACCTAAGATCGGGCAATAGACAGAATGCCATCTTTGCACTCAAAAAATGCGTCGCCATTGATCCCTATTTCGAGCCAGCAGTAGACCTCCTCAAACGGCTAATGCTCGAAATCGTATCTTCTATGGAGAAGATTGCAGACCCAATTTATCCTCATACTTTCATACATGCTGCCTGGGAAAGGGATCCGGCATTTCCTGAGATGACGCCTTCTGTGATTATCGCCTTTGATATAATTTCAAATCACCACCCCGAATTCTCCTTGCTGGTATATTCACACAAAGATCTCGGTGAATATCCGTGGGAGATCCTTGAAATATTAGCGTGCAACAAAAGGATAGAATTCCGCGGATTCGAACATGGACCTGTAGAATTCACCAAGGGAGAAATATTCGTATATCCTGCTTCCACGGATGATTTCCGCCATAGACTTCTTATCGCCCTCTCATCAGGCCTCCCTGCACTCACTACGCCCCAATTAGCTGCCGGGATTATCAGGCATGGCCATAATGGCTTAGTAGTCCGAGCCAAAGAGATTAAAAGTCGAAAAAAATGCATAGCCCAAGTGGAGATTAATGATTTGGCCAAAAAGATGGTGTTCCTGGCCAAGGACCGTGCCTTGCTTGCCGAAATGAAATCGAACGTTTTAAGCAGCCAGAACTCTTTAGGAGAAGCGACTTCAGATGGAATTACGGAAAGAGCGTATGCCGTCCAGCCTCGATGTATGGAAGCGGATAACCCTCGTCTGGCCACATAAAGGGAATCACCATTACTCCCATGCCATCTCCCGGGCCCTGAGACGGATGGGATACATTGTCGATATGGTTGATTACCGTGAGCATAGAGACGGGCTTCATGAATTATTCCGACGCATAAACGCCGACTTGGTCATAGTTGGTCGCGGCGAAGGGATTCCGCCTGGACTGATTGCAAGCCTGCGTTGTCCAACCGTTCTTTGGTATGGAGAATATATTGCAGGAAAAGACGAGTACGCCATCACGCACCTGCGCGAACTTCAGTATAACGCTTCCGCATTTGATTACGTAATCTGGTTAGGGGATAAAGATTCTGATTCGATTCGGATTTTGCGCAACTTGGGATGCAGTCGCGTGGGATATGTTTATCCATGCCGGTATGACCCGGAAGTTTACAAAAAGCTTTATCTGCCAAAAATTTACGATGTTTCGTTTGTTGGATCTATCACTCCCAGGCGGGACAAGATCCTGAGCACCTTGGCAAAAAAATTCAAGGTTGAAGTAAGAAACATTTGGGATGTTGAAGAGCAAGTTCGCTTCTTTAACCAATCAAAGATTGTTCTTCATATCAATTTCGCTCAATTCATAGCGACAAGATCCGTTAATATGCGCACCTTCGATGTCCTTGGATCAGGATCATTCATGCTTCACGAGGATGTCTTGTTTCATACACCGTTCCAGGACGGGAGACATTTAAGTTTTTGGAAGTTTGGGGATGTCAATGATCTATGCCGCAAGATTGATTACTATCTAACCAACGATACCGAACGGGAGAGAATAGCTGAAGAGGGTTATGCGTTTGTCAAGCGAAGTTTCTCGGTAGATGAAACTATTCGTCAATTGCTCGGTCAAATTGACTTTTCCATACACGCACCTGCACTGAATATGAAAGGATGCGGAATCGCTTTTGATAAATGGGGCAGGGAAACAACCTCTATGAACGAACTGCACAAGGCTCTGGAGCCTATACTAAGTCCGCAATATGTCCAGTCCTACTTTGAACAGGGGAAAATGTACTATGAACTTGAGCGATGGGAAGAGGCTGCGGCATTCTTTGAAAAAGCAGTAGAAAGAGAGGCAACATTCGTAAACGCCATGTATTTTTTGGCCCTGACCTACGTACATCTACTAAGGGTTAACGATGCCATAAGAGAGTTGAAACACCTCCTCGAGGTTGCACCTTTCCATGCCGAAGCCAATCTGGCCCTGGGAGAGTTGTACTCTGGTACCGGAGATATTGAACTGGCGGAATATTACAAGCAAAAAGGCAGGAAGGTGGGGATTAACGGAGTTCATTAGATAA
>JAOZOW010000005.1:0-4907 GCA_029933075.1 Deltaproteobacteria bacterium
ACTTTAATTTTCTCAGACTCCATTCCCTCAACGTTCTCAGGGACCCTCCCGGTCACCGCCGGGGTCTTTATCTTAGTCGGTCCGGTAGTTAAAAGAGCCCTCCTCGCAGTTGTTATTGCCGCAGTGCCCCGCCCCCTCTCCAATTCCGCGCCTCCTCCTTGCTCTTGATAAATATCTCCTTCCACCTCAGGGAAAAGATTGCCTTCTTTTGTCTCGGTTGCTCTTGCAGGCAGGTCATCCCCGCCTCTTTGAGAAAGGGGCTTGGGTCGCCCCTCCTTTCTTCCGTGAGCCATAGCCCAGATTTTTTGAGTCTTTGGGATTTGACTTGGAATCGCCTCTTCCGGCCGAGGCTTATCCTGGCTTGCTCCCGGCCCTGTTCCCGGCGGCAAATAGCGCGCGGGGATGTCCTGCTCATCAGCCCTCTTCTCTTTTTTGCCGGATTGCGGGAGCAGCAACTTTCCCGGTTTTGCCGGCTTGAAAGATATGCGGGCAGGGGGCGCCGGGATCTCCTGGTCCATAGCCGGTTGCCGGGGTGAAGGCGTATCGGGAGGCACGGTCTGCCCATCCGGGGCATCGGGGTAATGCTCTTCATTCAGAATATTGGGAGGCTGTTTCACAGGAGGCACAACGTCAGTCATCTGTTTGATGCCATAGAGGGCGATCAGTATGGCTCCAACGGCAATAATTGCCAGAAACAAGACCCCTGCGGGAGAAAAGATCACCTTTTGAAAGGCATAAACTCCCGGGCGTTTCCCGGACCTGGAAGCCTTTGCTTCTTTTCGCCCTGAAGGGCCTTTGAGTTTTTCAAGTGCGCGGAAGATAACGCTCATGGAAAGTAAATGCCCACGGATTCGGGTCTCATGAGGATTAAACCATAGAGTGATTAGACTATGGAAACACTGAGCACAATGACCAGTTCCATGTTTTCTTCCCTTTTTGAGTCATGCTTGAACAGGTTTCCCACCAACGGAATGGCCGAAAGAAAAGGCACGCCCTTCTTCTGTTTTTCATGTCGCTTGTTTATAAGCCCACCGAGGAATATCACATCGCCACTCCTGATGCCTATGGTGGTGCTGATCTCCTTGATGCTCACTTTAGGAAGAGAAATACTGTCCGCGGAGTTAGCGGTGACGGCCTTGGGCTCTATGCTATCAGGATCCACCTCGCTTTTTATGGGGTTGATCAGGAGGGTAACATTCCCATCCTCCTCTATGAACGGCACAATCCCTAATATAAGCCCGTCAAAAACGGTGGAGACTTCCACATCTGTGGACTCCTGGCTCTCGGCAGTGGTGCTGGTTGTCGTGGTGGTCACGCTTTTTTTGTAAGTAAGCGACGTGCCAACGCTAATGATGGCAGGTTTGCCATGTTTTGACCGAATGCTTGGGTTGGATACGATCTTTACATCCCCAAAAGTCCTCAATGCATCTACTGCCGCATCTATGGAAAATGCCCTATGCACCCCGCTCAGCACCAGTCCCTCACCAAGGGACCAACCAACGCTGTCAAGCTTGGTGGCGCCGGAAAATTCCCTCCTAAGCACGCTCCAGTCGATGCCGTAATTATACTGGTCGGATAGGGAGACCTCTATGATCCGCGCCTCTATGAGGATCTGTCTCGAAAGCATCTCCTTCAGATCGTTGATCAACCTGGACACAGAGCGAATAACCGCCGGAGTGTCCTTCACATACAGGGTCCCTGACAATCGATTCAATGAATATTTTCCACCCTTGGAGATCATCCGCTGTATCATCTGCTCCACCTGATCATAGGCATTCGCTTTCCTTGCCCCTGATCCCGACAGCTTAAAATTGCCTGAAAGCCCGCCCGTGGATTCCGTTTCCGAGGCGCCGAGAACATCGCCTCCCACATCGAATGACATGTCCACGTTGATGTCTAAAAAATTCAAGGGAAAGAAGCGTTCTTCATAGGGTTTGATGCGAATCACATTCTGGTCGATCTCATAGTAGAGGTCATAAGTTTTCAGGATTTCTCTGAGGACCGTTGCTGCAGAAACCCTTTCAAAGTTGAGGGTAAGGAGGCGTTTTTCTTCACGGAGGCTGGGGTCCATGATGATATTCATACCAACGGTGCGGGCCAAGGAATAAAGCACAAGCCGTAGATCCTCATCGATCATGGAAAAAGACACTATATGATCCTCAAGCGGGTCATATTTAGGCATGACCGGCTCTGCCTTGATCTCTCTGGTCGCGCTCTTCTCCAGGCTCTCGACCTGATTCCTATGGCGCCGGCCCACCTCGCGGGATTCAGCCGCGATCTTTTCGGGGATGGAGGCAGGCGGCGGCTGCTTTTGCTCAAGGACAGAGGAGGGCCCCAGACTGCATCCCGCAATTATAAGGAAGACCGTACCGATAAAAAAATGTTTGAATGACATCACATTGACCCTCCGGAGCGTCTTGTACGGCTGTTCACTGATTCCTCAGGTTTTCCTACGGTGACCCACTCTTGAAATCGGCCTTTTCTGATAAGGACGCGACGCGGCTCGATTGCGAGAATCTTTCCCCCATCCTTCAAAGTCGCCCCCTCTTTATAAAAACGGCCATCAATAACGCAAAATCGGCTCTTGCCGCCCCTGAAGGCGAGGGTCAGGGAATAATTCATTTCTGAGGGCGGAAGGATGAGATTCTTCTTTTCCGGGTACTTTCCTCTCGCCATCGGCTCATAACCGAAAAGTCTGAGCTCCACAGGAGATCGATCTGACTCCCTGGGCTGGACAAGCCTGTCCATCATTCCCTCTAACTGCTCCATCTCCCTGATTGTCTGCAGATCAGGCACAGGCACACTCATAGGCACTTTAAATGCCGTTTTCGTCCCTCTGTATGGCCTACTGCCCTGATACACATAGAATCTAACAGAGGTGGCAGCCAGGGAAGCCAGGATGATCACAAGGCCCCATGTCGCATAATATTTCCTTTTCATCAAATCTTCTTCTCTAACCTGACCAGAAACTGCGATTCCGCTATAGTTGTGTTGAAATCCCCTTGCTCCAGGACATACCCCTTTTGTCTCATACTGGAAACAAACGCCTGATATCCACGGTAGGCCTCCTCGAAGGGCGCTTTCACTTTGACAATCGCTTTTACCTCCACCGAATCTTGACCATAATCCACCCTCAGCATATCCACAGATATACTCTCACCGAGGGAGTCTGAAATATCGCCGAGCACCTGTTTGAACGATGGCGTCTTTCCATATCGGCCCAGTTCTCTAACAAAAGCGAGTGTCTTCTCATAAGGAATTTCCTTTAATGTAAGCCCCTGAGCAAGGCTCGCTACTTTTGATTCCGCAACGTTTAGCTTCTTTCCAACAAGCTCCGCCCTATGATCGTAGTAAAAATACCCCGCAAAAAAGAGCAAGGTCACAAGTAAAACAATTCCGTTTATCAGGGGCAAACTCTTCCTGCTCCAATAAGCTGCCTTCTCCGACACCCCTGAGACCGAAGCAACAGCGTGGCACATCCGGACCGCCTTTAGAAAAGAGGTCGAACGAGTTTTCCCCTTAAATTGAAAACCCTCTTCTTCCATGCTGAAAAGCCGGGTTTCCATCTCATCGGGCCATTCAGGTTTCTCCACCGCATCTATCCAGTTGATCAGAAGGATTTTTTCAACCTTGATACGGTTCTCCTTCTCGGTGTTTTCAATATCGGCCCTCACCATATTCCAGAGAGAGGAAATCTGTTCAGCACTCTGATCAAAAGCAACGCATCTATCAGCATAAAACACCCTTTTTCCGGTTCCGATAATCAGGTCCGCAAACCGGCCATGCCGGAATACCACTCCCACAGGAGCTGAATGCCGCATCCTTTTCAGCACGGTAAACAGCACAGAGTAAAGAGGAAAGAGGAGGAGATTGTCTTGATAGGTCTTTCCCTGGTCCAGATATTGATAGTAGAGGCGGGTGGGGAGAGCGGTGAAGAATATGTCAGCTGCACTGGCGCCTCGTTTCTTTTTCCAGTGTGTAATTACCGCTACCGGTTCATCGAATTCCCCGGTCTCCTGGAGGGTCTTTCTCACCATGACGTCCACGTACTTAAAAGGCGCTTCAACGGTCATGGTCCTTGAAAGGGCTCCTTGCAAGTCAGAGACCATCCAAAGGTCACCTTGTATATCCCTGAGATCAGCGACCTCCTCAATCTCCTCTCCTGAGCATCTATAGTAGATCCCGTCAAGCTCAATCGCATATTGTCCTGAAACCCTTGACATCATTTTCGCCTTATCACAAATTCCCCTTTGAGGCTCAGAAATATGTCCGCTTGCTTGCTCTCTTTTGAATCAGCGGAAAGCGAATCCTTTTTCACCCCGGTTGATTCTGTTCCGGACTGAACCTCTTTTTTCATATGAAGGGCGACCGGCCTGAAATAATATGAGCCGGTATTAACGGTCTGGCCGAGGATCTTCTGCGCCTCCGGGAAGGATACCGGTTCATCGATGTTGACCGAATAATAGTCCCACTTCTCTCTCTGGGCGCCTGTGGCCTTGGCCTTATCAATAAAACGCCTCACTCGCTCAAGGATCCGTCTTTTCCGCGCCTGTTCTCTCCGGTGCTGTTCGAGCAAACGGACTTGTCGTGCAGCTTGCCCCAGCTGGCGTTCAGCAGTGGCATAACGGCTGTAGGCCGCCATAAAAAAATAAGCCGCCACAAACAAGAGGATGGCGAGAACTGTTGCAGCTATGGAAGCGCCGATGCTCTTAATTTGCAAACCTCCCTATCAAAATTCCATCTTCCAGCGCGCCGTAGTGTCCGCCTCCGGCGTAGTATCCCATGCCTTGCCAGAAGTAGCATCTCCGATAAAATCGCCTGCCGTGCCGTCAGCCTCCCCATCTATCATGCGATCAATGGCCATGCAGAGTTCATTGGGTATTTGAGTGATCTCCATATAATTGTAT
>JAOZOW010000005.1:5007-47712 GCA_029933075.1 Deltaproteobacteria bacterium
ATCAATGGCCATGCAGAGTTCATTGGGTATTTGAGTGATCTCCATATAATTGTATTTGCCGGTTGTGTCGTATTTAAAAGCGATTGTGACGAGATGTGCAGCGCCAGTACTGTCCGTGTATCTATACTGATAGTCCTTGCCGGTGTTAGTGGTAGGACATGTAAGCCCTACCTGACTCAGGCCATAATAGTTAGGGGGAGTGGTGGTGGTATCTCCTGTACAAAGATCATCAGATCCACCCGATGTATCTGCTTGACCGTCTGAACCTGTGTGATCCCCCAATATTTTCCCGGTCCGGTCATAGAAATTGAGGTAGGCGACCCTCCATTCATTGAGAAATTTTGAATAAACTTTTTTCTGCTCTGCGCTTCGCACAAGATCCTTACCTTTGACCACGGCCCCAATGATAATGCCGATGATGATAAGCACGATGGCCATTTCGATCAGAGTAAATCCCTGCCCCCCTGAAAGAGATCCTCCCTGTGCTCTTTCTTCGCTTTTCTCCATACCGTACCCTCCTTATCAAGAATCTATAATCTTATTCCACTCTAATTTTTTGCAATTTCGATGCCTAAAACACTATTTGATGTACCCATTTTTGCCTCAATTAATTGAAACTGGGGAAATTAGCTGCAATTAATGGACAGCATCTTTTAACGAGCAAGGCCTCTCAACAGGTTGCCCGAGATTGGATCAACCGACGCGACATCGCAAACAGGTTATGAAATGTCAAGAATTCTGCGGTTTCTTCCTGAAATAGGGGCTATTTTTTATGGAGTATAGAACAAATAGGGCATAAGATGTCAAGAATTCCGCGGTTTCCGTCATGATTGTGTCGAAAAAGCGCCCCTGGGGCCCTCGGAATGAAGTGTTCAGGATGACGATCTCTGAGGAAAATGAATTGGATTGATTTATAGGCGAAATCGGTTTATTTGTTTCTGGATTCAAGAAGTGGTTAGGGATGGCATATGAATACCTTCCATGAAAAACCCTGTTTTGCCTGCGTGTTGGATCATAAACCCGGCTTCCTGCTTGGCGGGATTCTGTATCGCATATTCAAACGCTTCCACTTTGATGAAAGCATTGTCGAGGAGTTGAAGCGCCTCCGCAGGCAGGGGACGATTGTCTATGCCATGAAGTATCCGGGCCGCCTCGATTATCTTCTCTATCACTACCGTTACAGGACGAGCCGGCTGCCTTATCCCAAGATCGCTTTCGGACTCAATATGCTCTGGGTCTTGCCTCTGAAACAGATCTTGAGGGTGCTGACATTCCACATCAAATACCTCTTTAAAAAGAAAAAACTTCCAAGCCCTTACAAAACCGGTTTCTTTAAAGAGGCGGTCATGAACGGTACTACCTGCCTCCTCCCCCTAATAGATCCAAAGGGCTTTGCAAGACGTTTCATCTACCTGGAAAAAGACGCTCTCCAGTTCCTGCTCGAAACCCAGAAAGAGCTGGAAAGGCCCATTTATATCGTTCCCCAGCTTGTGCTCTACAAGAAAACCCCTGAAAAAGAACAGCCGACCCTTATGGATATTTTTTTCGGGTATCAGGATAACCCAGGGGTTTTCAGGAAAATCGGCATGTTCCTCAGGCACCACCGCCATGCCTTTATCGACTTCGGGAAGCCGCTGGACCTGAAGGCCTATTTGGAAGGAGAAGTTGATGGGCGCCCGCTGGAAGAAATGACAAGAGAAGTAAGACAGGTCCTCATCGACCGTATAGACGTCCAGAAGCGGGTGATCTTGGGCCCCGTTATGAAAACCAGAGAGCAGCTCAAAGAAAGGGTCCTGGATGACCCGGGGGTCATCAGGACCATCGAAAGTATGGCTGAAGACAATCCCAGGCGCATCCAACAACTCAGGAAAAAGGCGGGGGCGTATTTCGACGAAATTGCCGCTGATTACAACATAGCTTATATCCAGTTCTTCCAAATCGCCCTGACCTGGCTCTGGAATAAGCTCTTCCAGGGGATCGACGTCCTTCCGTCGGAAATCGCCATGGTGAGGGAGTGGGTCAGGAAGGGGCCTACTATTTACGTCCCCTCTCACAAAAGCCACATCGACTATTTGGTCCTCAATTATGTCCTCTATTTAAACCATATGCATGTCCCGAGAATCGCTGCTGGAAAAAACCTCAGTTTCTGGCCAATGGGACACATATTCAGAAAATCCGGAGCCTTTTTCATCCGAAGATCCTTCAGGGGGGCAAAGCTTTATACCGCTGTTTTCGAGAGATATATCAAGGCCCTGCTTGAAGAGGGCCACCCCCTGGAATTCTTCATTGAAGGCGGGCGCAGCCGGAGCGGGAAGCTGATTCTGCCAAAACTGGGATTTCTCTCCATCCTGCTCCAGGCGCAAAAGGAAGGATTCTCCGAAGACCTCATATTTGTCCCCGCCTCAATTACGTATGACCGGATCCTGGAGGAAAAGGCCTACCTCAAGGAGCTGAGCGGGGGAAAGAAAGAAAAAGAAAGCTTCCGGCAGTTCATGAAAGCGCGGCATTTTCTAAGCAGAAAGTACGGGAGAATTTACATCCGCTTTGGCCAGCCCCTCAGTCTCAACGAATATCTGGCCCGCCACGAAGTGCCACGGGATGAAGCGGCCCAGGAGCTCGCTTTTCATCTCATAAAATCCATCAATAAGGCTACGCTTGTCACCCCTCTGGCGCTGATAGCCACTGCTGTTCTCACCAAACACCGCCGGGGTTTTTATGAAAAGGAATTGATGGGGACAGCGGAAATTCTTCTCCGTTTTCTCAAAAATCATGGCATCCCCATGTCCGCAGCCCTCGAACCTTTAGACAAGGCGGTGGGGGAAACCATTTCGTACCTGATCAAGAACAGGGTGATGAATATCCTTGAGGATATAGGGGGCGAGGAAATATTTTACTATGTAGAGGAGGAGAAAAAGCCTGAACTGGAATATTACAAAAACAGCATCATTCATTGCTTTATCCCCCACGCGTTTGTGGCGCTGTCTCTTTTGAGGGGGAAAGAAGAGGTGGTTCCTGAACAACAGATCCTTTCCGACTATGCCTTCATGAAAAATCTGTTCAAGAACGAATTCATATTTGAGGAGATGCCGGACATTCAAGAGGAAGTCTCGAAACTGACCCGGTTCTTTCAAGATGCCGATTATATCGAAAGAGACACTGCAAACGGAGGATACAGGGTCACCAGGATTGGTTTCGAGGAGTTGCCTATCTGGGCCGCCCTGCCTAAGACATTTATTGAGTCTTACTGGATTGCAGCCCAGGCATTCATCCGCAAAGGGGATAAATCGCTCAAACAGGAAGACCTTTTAAAAAACATGAATTATCTTGGGTTGAGATACCACAAACTGGGCCTCATTGAACATCGGGAATCAATCAATCAGCTCAGCTTCAAAAACGCGCTGCGGTATATCCAGAAGGAAGTCACCGAAGTCAGAGAAATTTCCCCGGACTCATCCCGTGAGAAGCTTTCAAGGCTTGGTGAAAGGCTGTATGAGTTATCACATTACAGGTTCTGAGAAATACAAAAAGCTCAGGGCTCAGTGACTTTGCCACTTCTGGCATCATGCCTCAGACCCAGATCCCGCGTTCCCCTCATGCGATGCTGTACTCCGCCTCCTTGAGCTTGGCATGTGCCGCGGCAAGCCGTGCGATGGGGACCCTGGGCGGCGAGCAGGACACATAGGTCAGGCCCACATGGTGGCAAAAGCGGATGGCGTCCGGATGTCCCCCTTGCTCTCCACATATGCCGATCTTCATATCAGGCCTTGTCTTCCGCGCCCATTCAATGGTGATTATCATAAGCCGGCCCACCCCTTTGATATCCAGGATCTCGAATGGATTGTGTTGCAGGATGCCCCGTTCATTATAAAGAGGCAGAAATTTATTCTCCGCATCCTCCCTTGAGAATGAAAACGTGGCCTGGGTGAGGTCATTGGTTCCGAAGGAGATGAATTCCGCAAGCTCGGCAATCCGCCCGGCCCGCATGCAGGCCCTCACCACTTCCACCATGGTCCCGAACTTATAAGAGACTTTGAGCCCATACTTTTTCTCCACCTCTTTGTGAATGGTGGTCACATATTTATGGACCCACTTGAGCTCCTGAAGCGTGCACACCTGGGGAACCATGATCTCCGGCTGCACATCGACCTTTTCTTTGATGCACTCCGCGGCCGCCTCCAGGATGGCCCTGATCTGCATGGAATAAATCTCCGGATACGTAATCCCAAGCCTCACCCCTCTGTGCCCTAACATGGGGTTGGTTTCCGCTAATGCTTTGACTTTCTGGAGCATTGCCTCCTTGGAGGCGATAAGGTTCTCGGCTGTCTGCTTGTTTTTCAATTCTTCGAGCCCTTTTGTGATCATCTCAAGGTTGTGGGCGTATCGATCATGAAGCTCAGGGGCCAGGAGCTTCAGGGTGTCGGGAAGATCCTCCATCCCTTCCACCGTATCCCTCAATTTTTTGAGATGGTTGATCTCCCACTGCAATTCATCTTCGGATGGCAGAAACTCATGGATGGGCGGATCCAGAAGGCGAATGGTAACGGGCAGACCATCCATGATCCTGAAAATCTCCTTAAAATCTTCCTTCTGTATAGGGAGCAATCGATTCAAAGATTTCTCCCTTTCTTTCTCGTTTTCAGCCAGGATCATTTCCTGCACAACGGGCAGGCGCTCGGGTTGATTGAACATCCGCTCCGTCCGGCAAAGCCCGATCCCCACCGCACCATATTTGCGGGCCTTGTTCACGGCTTCAGGCTCTTCCGCATTGGCCATGATCTTCAGAGTGCTGATGTCATCGGCCCACTCCAGCAATACCAAAAGGTCCTCCACGAACTCCGGCTCAACCGTGGGAACCATACCCTGATAGACATTGCCGGTGCTGCCATCAATGGTAATCATGTCCCCCTCCCGGAGTGTCATACCGGAGATAACCGCCTCTTTGGCAAGGTGGTTGATCATGATATCTTCACATCCCGAGACGCATGGTTTGCCCATGCTCCTGGCCACAACAGCCGCATGGGAGGTCTTGCCCCCTCTGCTTGTCAGGATTCCCTGGGACGCGAAAAACCCGTGAATATCATCCGGCTTGGTCTCCTCCCTGACCAGTATCACCTTTTCGCCTAATTTCCCCTTGCTCTCGGCCCGATCAGCATCAAATACGATCCTGCCGGATGCTGCCCCCGGAGAAGCAGGGATGCCCTGCGCCAGCACTTCCACTTTGGCCTTAGGGTCCAGCCGGGGATGGAGCAACTGGGCAAGCATTTCCGGCTGAATCCTCAAAATTGCCTCCTCCTCCGTTATAAGCCCCTCATTGACCATGTCTATGGAGGTCTTTATGAAAGCAGCGGCGTTCATTTTACCGTTTCGGGTCTGGAGACAGTAAAGCTTCCCTTTTTCAATGGTGAATTCAAAATCCTGGACCTCTCTATAATAGTTCTCAAGGGTATGCCTGAGATCCTCCAGCTCCCTGTATACCTTCGGCATATCCTTTCGGAGCTCCCTGACTGGCTTTGGGGTCCTGATTCCGGCAACCACATCTTCGCCCTGGGCATTGATCATATATTCTCCGAAAAGCCTGTTTTCCCCCGTGCCGGGGTTCCGGGTAAAGGCTACGCCTGTGGCGCTGTCCTCCCCCATATTTCCGAAAACCATGGTGCAGATGTTGACTGCCGTCCCATTGGCCATCTCCTTGGTGATCTTGAATTCCTTGCGGTAATCCACGGCTCGCTTCCCCATCCATGACCTGAACACCGCCTCCACGGCCAACTCTAACTGGACATAAGGATCTTGGGGGAATGGCTTTCTGGTCTTCTTCTTGACCGCATCCAGGAACTGCCCACACGCCTCCCTTAGGGCGTCTGCGTTTAAATCAGTATCAACTTCTGCTTTATATTTCTTCTTTATCTTGTTAAAAATACGATTAAAATATTCATCTTCCATCCCAAGCGCTACTGAGCCGAACAGTTGAATCAGGCGTCGGTAGGCATCGTAGACGAACCTCTCGTTCTTGGTTTGTCTGATAAGCCCCTTGAGCGTATCGTCATTGAGGCCGAGGTTCAAAATCGTATCCATCATGCCCGGCATGGAGATGGCGGCACCCGATCTAACCGAGACGAGCAACGGGTTCTTTGAATCGCCGAAACCTTTCCCGGTTTTCTTTTCCAGGGCTACCATGGCCTCCCTTATCTGGCTCATCAATTCCGAAGAAAGCCCTTTACCTTTCTGGGCAAGGTAAGACAGGCACGCCTCTGTGGTGATCACGAAACCGGGAGGAACCGGCAGTCCTATCTGGGTCATCTCACACAGATTCGCGCCCTTCCCTCCCAGGAGCTTCTTGTTCTTCCCATCTCCTTCTTCAAAAGAGTAGACATATTTTTTAGGTCCCATGGTCTTCCCCTTTCCCCCGTTTTCTCAGGAACTCAAAAAGATAGGCAAGGCCCAACATAATCGCGGCCAGCCCCAAGACCTTTACATACACAACCTTTCCGAAAAATATCCGGGTAGCCAGAAAGGCGAACAGGGTTGACAGCCCCACCCGTATGACAAAGATTCCATACTTCCCCATGCCTTTTTTACCCCCCGGAGTATGTCCTTCCAGGACATTTCAGCTCTTTGAAAATATTCAACCTCAGAATATATCATCCGGGCACAGGCTTTTTGCCTTGGGGTTTTCTGAAGGGAATCACTCTACCTCCCTCCTGATCTTTCCTCCCCCGACCCGGTTCTTTTTCATCGGTGTATCCATCCTGTTGAAATGCCACCCGTCTCACCTCTTCCAGCCTGACCGCCTTGCCGCCCATGGTAAAGGGAGTGCCGTCAATATATTCCTCCCGGAGGATCCATGTAACCGGTTGCACCGGAAGAGTGAGGATCAGGAGCAGCACCTGATACCATCCCTTTTTGACATCCGGCTCAATGGCCTCTATGCGGGCAAACACGGCAGGTTGCTCCTCGTAGTAAATGAGAACCACATCACCAATATGTCGCATGGTTCAGCTCCTGATTTCAGCCCTATTGGTATAAATCTCTTGCTAACCTCATTAAATCCTTGTGGAATTTTTCATGTTTCAGGGCACGAAGTCCGGGCGATTTTCAATCGCTCTCATCAAAGACACTGCCCGGATTGGTCCGTAGCTTGTCCAGTTTTGCTTCAAAACCACTCCCCAGGTCCACGCCCAGCTCTTGGGCCCGTTTCTTGGCGTGAAGCCCGATGTTGCGTGTGTCCTTATAAAAACTATCACTTTTGGGCGCCTTCGGGTCATACGCTTCCAATCGTGCGCTCTCCGACACATGGTAAACCACCCTGGAAATCAGCTTTTTCAGGTTCCCGTTTCCGCACTCCGGGCACCGAAGCCGACTTTCGTCGTCCAGCTTCATCACCAGGGACTGAAATTGCGCCCGGCAGGCGCGGCATTCATACTCGTAAATGGGCATGGCCAAGTCTCCTCCATGCTGCTTTCTCGAGATTCTGGACAGGGATATATAATTTTATATCAGACATATCCCTATTGGGCAATACGAATCGGCGGAGGATTCCAGTATGCCGGGGAAGCCCTGTCTCTTCCCGCAAAAATTCCTTGACCCCCGCCGGGTTTCTATGGCATGTAACCTATTTCACAAGGGCTCCGCAGTTGGCACATCCATTGCCTACCGACTGTGCTCCCGATAACAAACATTTCTTCCCGGCAATTAAGCCCGATATTTATTCAAAATCGCAGGGAGATTAGCAACTTATGAGTAAAAATATGCTTAAAGGGTCTGTTATGGTTGTAGGTGCCGGCATTGCCGGCATTCAGGCCTCGCTGGATCTGGCCGATTCAGGTTACTTTGTTTATCTGGTGGAGAAAAGCCCCGCCATCGGCGGTGTCATGGCTCAGCTGGACAAGACCTTCCCCACCAACGACTGTTCCATGTGAATTATCTCCCCTAAACTGGTCGAGGTCGGCCGGCATCTCAACATCGAATTGCTCACCCTCTGCGAAGTGACAGCAATTGATGGCGATGAAGGGAATTTCACTGTAGAGATCAGGAAATCCCCTCGATATGTGGATGTGGAAAAGTGCATTGGATGCGGCACATGTGCTGAAAAATGTCCCGCCAAAACTTCTGATGAATTCAACGAGGGTCTGTCCAAGAGAAAGGCCATCTATGTCCCCTATCCCCAGGCCGTGCCCCTGAAATATGCCATTGACGCACAAAGATGCATCTACTTTCAGAAAGGGAAATGCAAGGCATGCGAGAAGTTCTGCCCTACGGGCGCCATCAAGTTTGATGACCAGGAGGAGAACATCTCCCTGAATGTAGGTTCTATCATTTTTACAGCCGGACTTAAGGCCTTTGATCCTTCAGGCCTTGCAACCTACGAATATACACGGCTCCCCAATGTGCTCACAAGCATTGAGTTTGAACGGATTTTATCTGCAGGCGGGCCCACCGCTGGACATGTGGTGCGGCCTTCCGACAATAGAGAACCCAGGAAAATCGCATGGCTCCAGTGTGTGGGTTCTCGGGATTTGAACCGGTGTGACAATCCCTACTGCTCCTCCGTGTGCTGCATGTATGCCATCAAAGAAGCGATGATAGCCAAAGAGCATGCACGCAATGAACTCCAGACCACCATATTTTTCATGGACATGCGGACACATGGGAAGGATTTTGAAAAATATTATGAACGCGCAAAATCTGAAGGAATAAATTTCGTCCGCTCCCGGATCCATTCCATTTCAGAGGCCGACCAGACGGGGACCCTATCGCTCAAATATGCTACCGAGTCCGGCCAGCTCAAGGAGGAGGAATTCGATCTGGTCGTCCTATCAGTTGGCATGGAACCATCCCCTGACGCGATTAAGGCGGCTGAAAGGCTCGGAATCGCCCTTAACGAGCACGAGTTCGTAAGCACAGAGGATACTAACCCTGTGCGGAGCTCAAGGGCCGGGATTTATGTGGCCGGGGTAGCCCAAGGATGTAAAGACATCCCTCAGTCGGTCATGGAAGCAAGCGCTGCTGCCTGCTGTGCAGGTATTAGTCTGGCGCCTTCACGGGGTACCCTCGTCAGGGAAAAGGAATTCCCGAAAGAAAAGACCTTCGGAGACGAAGAACCCCGTATCGGGGTATTTGTTTGCAATTGCGGGAGCAATATCGGTGGCATAGCCGATGTTCCCGCCATCGCCCAATACGCCAAGAGCCTGCCCCACGTGACCTACGTAGAGGAAAATCTCTTCACATGCAGCCAGGACACCCAGGAAAAGATTGTGGAATCCATAAAGGAGCATGGCTTGAACCGGATTGTTGTGGCTGCATGCACTCCGAGGACCCACGAACCGCTGTTCCAGGAAACCATCCGCAATGCAGGACTCAACCCTTACCTCTTTGAGATGGCCAACATAAGGAACCAGTGCACATGGGTGCATTCGAGCAGCAAGGAGGAAGCCACCGAGAAATCCAAAGACTTAGTGAGGATGGCTGTTGCCCGAGCCTCTTTGCTTGAGCCGATCCCCGACCTGTCGGTGCAAGTGAGCAAATCGGCTCTCGTGATAGGAGGAGGGGTAGCAGGCATGACAGCGGCCCTCAGCCTTGCCGACCAGGGATTCCCCGCCACCATAGTGGAAAAGTCCGAAGCGCTCGGCGGCTCCGCAAGGGAAATAGAGAGGACCTGGACAGGCGCCAAGGTCCAGCCCTATCTTTCCGCGCTCGTGGAAAAGGTGAAAGCACATCCAGATATCCAGGTCATGCTGGAATCCGAGGTGGTGAATGCTTCCGGCTTCGTGGGAAATTTTGAAACCGAGGTTGCCACAAAGGAAGGGCCCCAGAGCATCAGTCACGGAGTTGTGATCGTAGCCACCGGAGGCCATGCAACCGAGCCGGAGGAATATCTTTACGGAAAGAACCCACGGGTGACACGCTGGCATGAGCTTGAAGGAAACCTGAAAAAATTCCAGGGCTCAAACAGCATCGTCTTCATCCAGTGCGTTGGATCAAGGGATGAGAAAAGGCCCTATTGTTCCAGGATCTGCTGCACCACATCCGTGACCCAGGCAGTGGCTGTAAAAGAGGAGTATCCTCAAAGGGATGTCTATATCCTTTACCGCGACATGAGGACATTCGGCGAAAGGGAGCTGCTTTACAGAAAAGCCAGAGAAAAAGGCGTCATTTTCATCAGATATTCTTTAGAGCGCAAGCCCCGGGTCGAGGAAACAGAAGAGGGACTCCTCCAGGTAATCGTCTTCGACCCCATCCTTCAGAGGGAGCTAAATATCAAAGCGGACCTCGTGAATCTGGCCACTGCCATCGAACCGGCGGAAACTGACAAGATAGCCGCCATTTACAAGCTCGCGATAAATGAAGAAAATTTCTTCATGGAGGCGCATGCCAAACTGCGGCCTGTGGAGTTTGCATCGGAAGGCATTTACCTGTGCGGCCTCGCCCATTACCCGAAGCCCTTGGATGAGAGTATTGCACAGGCTATGGCGGCTGCGAGCCGTGCGGCAACCGTGCTTTCAAGACCTTCGATCCATGTCTCGCCCCTTGTCTCCCAGGTCGATGCGGAAAAGTGCATCGGATGCGGCCTCTGCGTAGAGGTTTGCGGGTTCGGCGCCATCCTGCTGGAAGAGGTGGAGGGGAAAGGAATGCGTGCCAAGAACATACCGGCCTCCTGCAAGGGGTGCGGGCTCTGTGCGGCCTCCTGCCCCCAGAAGGCCATTGATATGCTTCATTTCCGGGATCAGCAGATCATTGCTTCAGTGTGCGCTGCTCCGTGAGAATTGAAAACTGACATGGAAGCCGCCCATCATCATGCGGCGGCTCTGGTGACGGCAGGAATCCTTTATCTGACGAGGTGAATATATGACAGATTATGAACCCAAAATCATCGCGTTCCTGTGCAACTGGTGTGCTTATGCAGGGGCCGATCTGGCGGGCGTATCAAGACTTCAGTACCCCGCAAACCTGAGAACCGTCCGGGTGATGTGCTCGGGTCGCGTTGACCCGGTCTTCATCATCAAGGCCCTTAGAGAGGGCAGCGACGGGGTCCTGGTAAGCGGGTGACATATTGGCGACTGCCATTACCTGGAAGGTAATGTTCAGGCGGAAAAGAAGATCAGAATGACACGCAAGCTCCTGGAGCTGGCCGGTATAGGCAAAGAGAGACTGCACCTGGCATGGGTATCTTCAGCAGAGGCCCAGCGCTTTGTGGAGGTGGCCACAAGCGTCATTGAGTCCATCAAGATGCAGGGGCCGCTGGATCGCATTGCTCACGAAATGTCGCTTTCAGCCTGCGAGATGACATTGGACAGTGAAACCCTTCGCTGGCTCGTTGGCAAAGAGGTTAAAATCACCTCGCAAGGTGATATATACGGACGTCAGTGGAGCGTTGAATCCTATGAGTCTTTTCTGGACCATACGCTTGAACGGGAGTACCAGAAAAACCTTATTTATCTGGCCATAGATCAGGGTTGTAGTTCGGTGAAAGATATCAGCGAGAGAATCGGGCTTGACCTGAAACGGATATCCTACCTCCTGGCGGACCTGGAAAAAACGGGCAGGATCGAATTCAGGGGAATGGAAGATAGAAAACCGGTATTCGCAGTGTTGTAAGGAGTCACCATGGCATCGGCTAAAAACGGAAAAAGCGGATCGGTGATGGTCGTGGGAGCCGGGATAGCCGGCATGCAGGCATCCCTCGACCTTGCCAGTTCGGACTATTATGTCTATCTGGTTGAAAAGGCCCCTACTATTGGCGGCCTCATGGCACGCCTGGACAAGACCTTTCCAACAAACGACTGCACCATGTGAATCATCTCGCCCAAACTGGTCGAGGTCGGCCGGAACCTGAACATACAGTTGATCACCAACAGCGAGGTGAAAAGTGTCGAGGGCGAGCCAGGGAATTTCTCTGTCACCCTGACAAACCATCCACGTTACATTGACTTGGAAAAGTGCACGGGCTGCGGAGACTGTGCAAGACACTGTCCCGTGGCCGCCGTGAATGAAGTCAACAAGGGACTCGATGACCGCAGGGCCACGTACATCGAATATGCACAGGCCGTCCCGCTTGCCTATGCCATTGACACCGATGTGTGCATCGGCTGCGGCCTTTGCGAGAATATCTGCCTGGCAAAGGCCATCAAATATGACGACAGGGAAAGGGAAACCCAGGTCAATGTTGGGTCCATAATCCTCTCCCCGGGAACCCAGGGCTTTGATCCCTCGGGCCTGGATTTTTACGGCTACGGAAAATACCCCAATGTGGTGACAAGCGAGGGCTTCGAGCGGATTCTATCCGCTGGGGGCCCCTATTTCGGGCATGTCATGCGGCCCCTTGACCGAGAGGAGCCCAGGAGCATAGCTTGGCTCCAGTGCGTGGGATCAAGGGACCCTAACACCTGCGGAAACGGGTATTGTTCCTCCGTATGCTGCATGTACGCCGTTAAGGAGGCAATGATCGCAAAGGAACACATCCATGGCGAACTGGACACGGCGATCTTCTACATGGACATGAGGACCTTTGGGAAGGATTATGAAAAATACCTCCTGCGGGCCCAGGAAAAGGAAGGCATCCGTTTCATCCGATCAAGAGTGCACACTGTCACGGAGATCCCCGAGACAGGGGACCTGCGGGTGGTGTATGTAGACGAGTCGGGCGAGAGGAAGGAAGAGGTCTTTTCCATGGTCGTCCTCTCCGTAGGGCTCACCATTCCCGACACAGCCGTGGAATTGGCAAAACGCCTGAACATAGACCTCGACAGGTATAATTTCGTGGCCACCGACCCCTTTTCGCCGGTATGTACCTCCCGCCCCGGCATATATACCTGCGGCGTATTTCAGGGCCCCAAGGATATCCCGGGATCGGTTACCGAGGCAAGCGCCGCAGCCTGTCTGGCAGGCGCTGATCTGGCGGAGGCAAGGGGAACGGAGAGCAAAAGCGTTGAGCTTCCAGAAGAGAGGGACGTCTCAGGCGAGGCGCCGAGGATAGGTGTATTTGTCTGCAACTGCGGCATCAATATCGGTGGCATAGTGGATGTTCCTGCCGTAACCGAATATGCCGCCAAACTCCCCAATGTAGTTCACGCGGAACACAACCTCTTCACATGCAGCCAGGATACCCAGGAGATCATAAAGGAGAAGATCAAGGAGCACAACCTTAACCGGGTGGTTGTGGCATCCTGCAGCCCCAAGACCCACGAGCCCATGTTCATGGAGACTCTCGAGGCCTGCGGGCTCAACAAATACCTGTTTGAGATGGCCAACATCAGGAATCAGGACTCCTGGATCCACTCAAAATCTCCCGAGCTTGCAACACAAAAGGCAAAGGATCTCGTGCGCATGGCCGTGGCCAGGGCTGATACCCTGAAACCCCTCAGGGAAAGGGTCATACAGGTAGTCCAGCGCGCCTTAGTGATCGGGGGCGGCATTGCCGGAATGAATGCGGCACTGAGCCTTGCCAAGCAGGGGTTTGAGGTCTCACTGATTGAGAAGGAGCACGAGCTGGGAGGATTCTGCCGGAAACTGCACCACACGATCGAAGGAAACGATATCCAGGAGTATCTAAGAAAGCTTATCTCGGAGGTGAATGAAAACGACAAGATTGAAGTCCTCACGGATGCGCGGGTCGCAAGTTTCGGCGGTTACAAGGGTAATTTCACGACCCGGGTCGTGGTGGGGCCAGACGGTGAGGAGCGCAGCATCCCACACGGGGTAATCGTGGTTGCAACAGGAGCCAAAGAGTACCGGCCCAAAGAATATCTTTACGGCGAGGACGAGCGGGTCGTGACACAGACCGAACTGGCTGACATCCTCGAGGAAAAAGGCGCCTCCCATCTTTCCAGCGTTGTAATGATCCAATGTGTCGGCTCCCGCAATGATGAATACCCTGAATGCTCCCGCATATGCTGTCAGAGTGCCGTCAAAAACGCCCTCCACATCAAGCGGCTCCATCCTGAAACCCAGGTCACAGTGCTTTACAGGGACATGAGGACCTATGGTCTTCTCGAGGACTACTACACCGAGGCAAGGGAAAAGGGCGTGATGTTCGTCCGGTTCGACAAGGACTCTCCACCGGAACTTACTCCCACAGCGGATGGATTGCTCATAAGAGTAAAGGATCACGTCCTGCAAAGGGACATCCAGATCAGGGCGGATCTCCTGGCTTTGAGTGCCGGTATGAGGGCGGAAGATACATCGGAGCTGAGCGGCATCATGAAACTCAACCGCAACCCGGAGGGTTATTTCATTGAAGCGCACGTGAAACTCCGCCCCGTTGACATGCCGGGGGACGGCATCTTCCTTTGCGGCACAGCCCACGGCCCCAAGTTGATCTCCGAGGCCATCTCCCAAGCATATGCGGCGGCTTCAAGGGCCACCACCTTTCTTGCAGTCAAGGAGATAAAGCTCTCGGCCATCACCGCTCGCGTGGATACCGAACATTGCGTCAGGTGCCTGACCTGCGTGCGATCCTGCCCCTTTGAGGTGCCGGTATATGATCCGGATAAAAAAGAGATTGTAATTGATGAGGCCCTGTGTCACGGATGCGGCATCTGCGCATGCGTGTGCCCGAGGCAGGCCATACAACTGAATTTCTACGAGGACGATCAGATAAACAGCAAGATTGACGCTTTGCTGGCAGGGGGAATGTGATGTCGGAATTTGAACCCACCATTATAGCTTTTTGCTGTGATTACTGAGGATACTCCGCAGCGGACCTGGCAGGTTCCATGCGACTGGAATATCCCTCGAACATCAGAATCATCAGGGTCCCCTGCACGGGGAAAGTCGATGTAATGCACCTTCTGAGGGCCATCCAGAAGGGTGCCGACGGCGTCTATGTGGTGGGCTGCCTGGAGGGTACGTGTCACTATAACGAAGGAAACACCAGGGCCCGTGAAAGGGTAGAATATGTCCGGATGCTGCTCGAGGAGATCGGAATGGAGGGTGACCGGGTAAGGATGTACAATCTCTCCTCTGGAGAGGGGCCTACCTTTGCGGCCTATGCCAGGGAGATGACCGAGCATATCAAGAAGCTCGGCCCCAACCCTCTAAAAACCGCGGAACAGAACTCGGGGAAAAAGGGAGGAGGCAAACGGGAAGCCCAAGCGGCATAGAAAATATCATGTTGGCTTCGGCCTTTAAGAGGCCGGATCACGGCGAAGACAGATCCCGGCATGGGGGCTTGGATGGCCCGGTGAGTTCGATGATCAGGTTTTATGGACAGGTTACACAACATGAACCGAGGGGGAAAACATGATTATCGCCAAAAGGAAACCCTTTGAGGAAATAAAGGAAATGTTGACACCTTATAACAAGGTGTTGACACTGGGATGCGGCACATGCGTGGCCGTCTGCCTTGCGGGAGGGGAAAAGGAGGTGGCGGTCCTGAATGCGGAACTGGACATGGCCAGGAAACTGGACAACAATCCTATCGAATTAGGGGCCTTCACGGTGGAGCGACAGTGCGACATGGAATACCTCGAGGTCCTGGATTCCATGGTGGGTGAATATGAAGCCCTGCTTTCCATGGCATGCGGTGCGGGGGTCCAGTTCCTGGCCGAGAGATACCCTGAAAAGCCGGTCTTCCCTGCGGTGGATACCACTTTCATCGGTGTCAATCGGGCCGTGGGGTGGTATGAAGAACGTTGTCGTTCCTGCAGCAGCTGCGTGCTGGGAATGACAGGAGGAATATGCCCTGTGACCATGTGTGCAAAAGGGCTTTTTAACGGCCCTTGTGGCGGAACAAACAAGGGCAGTTGCGAAATAGACAAGGATCAACCCTGCGCCTGGTACCTGATATATGAACGACTCAGCCTGCAGGGCCGTTTGGATTCTATCAAAAACATCAGTCCTGCCGTGGAATGGCAGAATCAGGCGCCGAGAACGGTCATTCAGCCGGGATACAAGAAACCGGACGAGGCCGAGGCCGGGAACTGAACTACATGTGGACATCAGAGAGGGCTTAGCGATGAAGTCAGGAAGTAATTTGGAGAAAGTATTGGAGGCAGGGCATTTCGCTTTTACCGGTGAACTGGGGCCCCCGCGGGGGACCAGCATGGAAGAGGTAAAAAAGAAGGCCTCCTACCTGAAGGGCAACGTGGATGCGGTTAATATTACCGACAACCAAACGGCCGTGGTGCGTATGGCCAGCTGGGCCGCCTGCATCATGTTGATCCGGGAAGGTCTGGAACCCAACTTTCAGATGGTATGTCGCGACCGCAACCGCCTCGCAATGCAGAGTGACATCCTTGGCGCGTATGCCCATGGTATCAGGAACATGCTCTGCCTGAGCGGCGACCATCAGAAATTCGGGGATCATCCAAACGCCAAAGGTGTATTCGATATCGACTCTATACAGCTTCTCGGTATGGTCAAGCGGATGCGTGATGAGGGGCGGTTTTTGAGCGGGGCTGAAATTGAAGACCCTCCCCGATTGTTCATCGGCGCCGCCTCCAACCCATTTGCAGAGCCCTTTGAATGGAGGGTTCACCGGCTGGCAAAAAAGATAGAGGCGGGCGCCGATTTTATTCAGACTCAGTGCATATACAATATGGATAAATTCAGGGAATTCATGAAAAGAGTCGTGGATATGGGGCTCCACGAAAAGTGTTACATTCTCGCCGGCGTGACCCCCATGAAGAGTCTCGGTATGGCACGCTATATGGCCACGCAGGTGCCCGGCATGGATGTACCCGATTCCCTTATTCAACGCCTTAAGGGGGCGGGTAAGGGTAAGGTGGCCGAGGAAGGCATCAAGTTCGCACTGGAGCAGATCGAGGAATTCAAAGAGATGGAAGGAGTC
The DNA here is from genome assembly GCA_029933075.1 of Deltaproteobacteria bacterium. Lineage (GTDB taxonomy): Bacteria > Desulfobacterota > DSM-4660 > Desulfatiglandales > Desulfatiglandaceae > JAOZOW01. Next base: position 21,791 of record JAOZOW010000005.1, read on the forward strand.
GCAGGCGTTCATCTCATGGCTATTGAATGGGAACACCGTGTCCCCGAGATTGCGGAGAGGGCCAGTGTGCTGCCAAGGCCTGAAGTATAAGTATAGATCTGGAAACCCGGGGGGCACTGATCATTGTAGCCTTCCGGGTTTTTTTTCTTGAATTCCCGCCACATACTCATTTATGATATCCTACCTAAACACTATCCATTTCAAGATTCCTCTCTACAGCCAATGATTATTACCACAGAGGACGGAAGCTCATTCGACACGCAGAAGGATCTTACTGCTCCTGAGCGACATATCCTGCAGAAGCTGTTCCTGTGGGAGTCCCTGGCCCAGAGTCTTGAACAATTCAGGGAAAAAACGGCGGACGCCCTTCAGAAGGGATGGAACAACTCAGGACCTGTTAGCGAAACCCCTGCCCTGAAATGCATAATCAGGGATCTCGAAGGAAAAATATTGCGGCGCCTCAATAAAACCAATTCCCACTACGGGAAGACACATGAGGGTTCAGCCAAATGAGCACCCAACCGCAAAAGGATCCTATAGAGCATTTGGGAATAATAAGGGGGGAACAGGCAAGCGTGCCCCTCAATGCAGCCATAATCGGGGCGGGCAAGGCCTGTTATAATCTGCTCAGGATCCTGGACAGGCACAGGCTCACAAGGCTAAACATGAAGATTTTGGGGGTTTCTGACATCAACCCCGATGCCCCCGGCTTCCGCTATGCCAAGAAACTGAACCTGTTCACCACCACGCGATTCCACGAGCTGTTCCGCCTCCAGGGGCTCAACCTGATCATAGAGCTCACAGGTTCAAGCGCGGTCAGGGAGGAACTGACCAGGGTAAAGCCTGTGGGTGTTTCCTGTATGGACCATACGGCCGCCAGATTGCTCTGGGATTTTATCCAGCTGGAAATGGAGGAGGCCCGGCGCGATAGGGAGCGCCAGGCTTTTCAGGAAAAGGAAAGAAAGCACACGCAGGTCATACTGGACTCCCTCCCTTACAGAATTATGGTGGTCAACATGGATATGACCATAGACACGGTCAACCGTACCTTCCTCGATGAATTCAAACTCACACGTGAAGATATCAAGCGAATGCATTGCTATGAGGCAAGATACGGGCTTCCAAAATCCTGCCAGGAATCGGGGGAAGTCTGCTTTCTCAAGGAACGGCTCGATGAACTCAGGGAGAAAAAGATCCTCAGCACCATTAAGGAAAAGCGCGGAGAAGACGGAGAGACCCGTTTCGATGTAGTCACCATAGCACCGATCTTTGATGAAAGCGGCGAGATTGTGCAGCTCGTGGAGGCATCCAGGGATGTGACGGACCGGATAAAGCTGGAACGGGAGGTACAGAAATCCAACACCTTTTTCGAAAACGTAATCCAGAGCACTGTGGATGGGATCGTTGTGGTGGACACGAAGGGGAATGTGCTGATCTTCAATGAAGGTATGGAACGGCTTACCGGGTATTCGGCGAAAGAGATCGTGGAGAAGGGGCACCTCAGCAGTTTCTATGACATTGACGTGGCAAGGGAAAATATGAGAAAGATGCGGAGCGACCAGTACGGACCTCCGGGTAAGCTTCATCCCACCAGCATGAGCATCACCACAAAAGATGGTGAAGAGATACCGGTAACCCTGACTGCTTCCATAATTACCATCGAAGGGAAAGAGATAGGCAGTGTGGGCGTATTCACTGATATGCGGGAAGTCCTCCAGATGCGCAAAGACCTGGAAGAAGCCCACCTTCAACTCGTCCAATCGGAGAAAATCGCATCGGTGGGCAGAATGGCTGCCGGCGTGGCCCATGAAATAAACAATCCCCTTTCCGGTATCCTGATTTACGCCGAACTGCTCAAGGAGAGCCTCAAAAACCACCGCCAGCACCTCAAAGACATCCAGGAGATAATAGATCAGACCTTGCGCTGCAAAAAAATAGTCTCAGAGCTGCTGGAGTTCAGCAGGCAATCTGTTGGAAAGGTCAAGACCTTCAACGTCCAGGAGCTGATTGACAAATCCCTGAACATCCTGATCCGCCAGGCGACCTTTCAGGATATTGAGGTGATCAGGGATATCCAGCCTGACATGCCCATGATGATTGGAGATATGGGGCAGCTGCAGCAGGTCTTCACCAATCTGTTCATTAATGCGGCCGATGCCATGGAGGGAAAGGGCAGGCTGGAGATCAAGGCAAGCTTTGAGCCGGAAAAGAACCTTTTTGTCTTCAAAGTGGCCGACACCGGCCCGGGCATACCCGAGGCCATGAGGGACCAGATCTTCGACATTTTTTTCACCACCAAGGCGGTGGGAAAAGGCACCGGACTGGGACTGAGCATATCGCAAAACATAGTCAAACTGCACGGAGGAAATATTGCGGTGGATTGCCCTCCGGATGGGGGGACTGTTTTTACCATTGAGCTGCCCCTCGGGTTCGTTGAGGAACCGGGCGAAGAAGCGCTTTTCGTGGGATTGGATGAGTGATGGATGACAAGGTCGCAGTGCTGGTCGTGGATGACGAGAAGGTGGTCAGGGACGGGTGCCACCGGGTCCTGACAGGCAAGGGCTACGAGGTCCTTATGGCGGAAAACGGCGAGGTAGCCATCGGCATTCTGGCAAAGGAGAATGTGGACATCATCCTGCTCGATCTAAAGATGCCGGTGATGAGCGGAGAGGAGGTATTGGAGCAAGTTTGTCCTGTTTATCCCGAGATTCCGGTCATTATCATCACGGGACACGGGACCATTGATACTGCTGTGGAGTGTATGAAAAAGGGGGCCTATGATTTCATTACCAAGCCCTTCCAAATCGATCAGTTTCTTCTGACCATCAACCGGGCTGCGGAAAAGAGGCGTTTGGAGCAGAAGACCCGTGCGTATGAAGAGGAAAAACGGAGGAATCTCTACGATCTCAACCTGGAAAAGAGCCGCCTGAGGACAATTATCAACTGTATGGCAAATGGTGTCATGGTGACCAATCGAAATCTGGAAGTGGTCCTCCATAATCCCGCACTCATGCGGCTGCTTGAGATCCCGGGAGAAGTGGAAAATCCTTTCTCACTGGAGCGGATTTTCAATAATGAATCTCTCATTACAACACTCAAAAAGATCCAGTCCGGCGAATCCCACAAGGAGGAGTTCATTTCACAGGAAATTGAGGCCGGCAGTAATGTTATCAGGGCCATATCGGCACCTGCCCTGGGGCCTGAGGGCGATGTAGTAGGAACCGTAACCGTGCTTGAGGATATTACGGCCTTCAAGCAGCTCGATGAAATGAAGTCGGACTTTGTCAACATGGTGGCCCATGAGCTTCGGAGCCCCTTGGTCTCCATCAGGCAGCAGAACAGCGTGCTCCTTGAAGGCCTGGCGGGTCCTCTGGAAAAAAAGCAAAAGGAGTTTCTGGGAAGAGGTGTCAAAAAGATTGATGCCCTTCTGGAATTGATCAATGACCTGCTTGACATCGCAAAAATCGAGGCGGGTCGGGCAGTGGAGCACCGCATACCCATTGACATCGGAAAGGTCATCGAAGAAACAGTGGCGCTTATGGAGCCGCGTGCCAAAGAACAGGGCGTCTCATTGTCCTACACCTGCGATAATCTCAGTCCGGTTCAGGCTGACCCTAAAAGCATTGAAGAAATTTTTAATAATTTAGTCTCCAACGCCATCAATTACTCCCCCGAGGGAGGTCAAGTAATTATCTCCGCCAAAGGGCTCGGGGAGTACATGGAGATAAAGGTCTCCGATACCGGGGTAGGCATTGACCCGGAAGAGCTCCCCAAAATTTTCGACAAGTTCTACCGCGTAAAGCACCCCAAAACTCGGCAGGTCATGGGTACCGGCCTTGGACTGGCAATCGTCAAGGGAGCGGTGGAGGCAAACCACGGTAAAATCGACGTTGAGAGCGTGCCTGATACAGGCACCACCTTCAGAATCCTCCTCCCGGTGATCACCTCCGATGAATGATCCTAAGCGTTTGAACAATATACTCGTGGTTGACGATGAGGCTGTAGTACGGAACGGGATCAGCAGAGTCCTTCGAGACAGAGGGCTTGCGGCCACCACCGCGGAAGGCGCTCTTGAGGCCCTCAACTTACTCAAGAGCCGCACCTTCGACTTGGTATTGCTGGATATTCGGATGCCTGACATGGATGGAATGGAGGTCCTGAAACAGATCCGCTCCAAATACCCTAAGACCCAGGTGATCATGGTAACCGGATACCCTACCATAGACAGCGCCGTTCAATGCATCAAGTTGGGCGCCCTGGATTATCTGGTGAAACCTTTCAGGCTGGACGATCTGGACGCGGCCCTGGAAAAAACCATTCATTTAAAAAGAGTCGGCACAAAATCCGCCAAGGAAGCCCGGGGACTCCAAATTGACCGCAAAGAAGCCCTGATCATCGGCAAAAGCCGCTCCATGACGAGCATCTTCGAAAAAATCCGAAAGGTGGCGCCAACTGACAGCACCGTTCTCATCACCGGAGAAAGCGGCACCGGCAAAGAGCTGGTGGCCAAGGCGATTCATGCCTACAGTTTGAGGAAGGAACACGAGTTCGTGGCGGTTGACTGCTCCTCACTGGTTGAAACGCTGCTGGAAAGTGAGCTTTTCGGCCATGTAAAAGGCTCCTTTACCGGGGCCGTTCAGACAAAACATGGCCTGTTTGAACTGGCAAATAAAGGGACCTTTTTTTTTGATGAAATCTCCAACCTGAGTCTCAAAATCCAGGCCAAACTCCTGCGAGTGATTCAGGAAAGGGAATTCATGAAAGTGGGAGACCAGAAGAAAATCAAAGTGGATATCCGTATTGTCGCTGCCTCCAACAAGGATCTTCAAAGTGTGGTCAGATCGGGGGAATTCAGGGAAGATCTTTACTACAGGCTTAGCGTCGTACCGATCCATCTGCCCCCTTTGAGGAAGAGGAAGGAAGATATTCCCCTCCTCACGGAACACTTCCTGGAAAAATTCAGCCGGAAGATCAAGAGATCCGTTCCGCAGGTCTCCCCGGAGGCAATGGAGATACTTATGGAATACTCCTGGCCCGGGAATGTGAGGGAGCTGGAGCATACCATCGAGAGAATACTCATCCTGGAGGATACGGATCTCATCAGACCCAGGGACCTCCCCGTGTTCATATCCCAGCGACAGGGGGATTTCCAGATGTTCTCCGAGGACCCTGTTTCCCTTGAAGAGCTGGAAAAGCGCTATATCCGCTTTGTCCTCCGCAGGACAAAGGGAAAAAAGATTAAGGCCGCGGACATTCTTGGGATTAACCGGAAGACCCTTGCCATGAAAATCAAAAAATATGGCCTCTATTGATCCGCTCGCCTCTCTCGGAGTTTTCAACAATCGGTCTCGTCTGCCATCGTACCTGCCTAAAGGATGTGGTTCCTTCGCGTCTATCGAATGAGTAAATCGGTAACAAATGTGGCATTTTGTCTCTTAATTATAATATTTCCCCTATATCAAATAGTTACCCCCCTATTCCTCCCCCATATGTGACAAAATTACCCTTTCCTTGATCTGCCTCTTTGAGTTCATCAGTGTAACAAATTGAAATTATTGTTAAAACGCGCTCCATTTGTGGCATGGAAATTGCCATTTAAAAATGGGGGCTGTCATGAAAAGGGGGAAAACGGTTTTCCTTGCCGAACCGACCAAAAGTCTTGCAAGAGAGCTGGAACAATTTCTGGCTCGGAAAGGCTACCGCACCATTCTGGCCAGGACGCTCAAGGAGACCCTTTTGACTCTCCAGCATGAAAGCGCGGACGTCCTGGTGCTCGACGCCTCCCTGCTTGAGGAGGACTGCGAGTTTATTTCAGTAATCAAGGGCATGAAGCAGGATTTACCGGTGATCATCTGCTCGGAGTTCAACACGCCGGAGCTGGAAAGCAAGATTCGACAGCAAAAGATCTTCTATTATCATATCAGAACATTCGGCATTCAGGACCTTGAGATGGCCATCTCTAATGCCGTCAACGGGTTATCCTAACTTTGGAGGTTCAAGCAATGCCACTGCAGGAAAAGATTCGCTCAAAGAAATTTGTGGTCCTCGCGGAAATGGACCCTCCTAAAGGGGCGGATTTCGGTACGCTCCTGAAACACGCCAACCTCTCAAGGGGTCGAGTGGATGCATTTCTCATCCCTGAGATGGCCAATGCCGTTCTGAAAGCGAGCTCTTTGGGGGCCTGCGCGTTCTTTCAAAAGGAGGGCATCGAGACCATCATGCAGGTATGCTGCAGGGACAGAAACCGCCTCGCACTACAGGCGGATATCCTTGCCGCCGGGGGCCTGGGAATCAGGAATCTGATGGTGGTGCAGGGTGAAGACATCACATATGGGGATCACCCCCAGGCGCGGACGGTCAATGACTTGGGCCTGATCGAACTTGTGGAGACGGTGCAAAAGCTCCGGGAAGGCAAGGATCTTGCCGGCATAGAGCTGAGGGGGGCGCCTGATTTTTGTGTGGGGACGACCATGGACATTAGCGTATCGGGAGGTCTTCTGGATATCGAACTGGAAAATCTGGAGAAAAAGATAGCCCATGGCGTGGAGTTTGTAGTCACAAATCCCGTGTTTGACCTCAGACGTTTCCAGCAATTCCTCAAACGAATCGAGAAGACCAAAATCGCGGTTATTCCCACAGTGCTGCTCCTCAAATCGGCTGGCATGGCCCGGTACATCGACCGCAATATCAGGGGGATTTCCATCCCGTCCGAGATAATCAGGGGAATCCAGAAGGCCCCTGACAAAGTCCAGGAATGCATCAACATAGCAGGGGATACCATCGTCCGAATAAAGGAGATGGGAATGCAAGGGGTATTGATCACCACAGCGGGGTGGGAGGATAAAATTCCTCTGATCCTGAACCGTGCGAAAATATAAAAAGAAAGGATGAAGGTAATGGCGGCCCAGGAAACCAAGCCTTTGAACGGTTCCGTACTGGTGGTAGGAGGCGGTATCGCCGGCATGCAGTCCGCACTTGACCTTGCTGAATCAGGGTTCTTCGTGCACCTGGTGGAAAGATCTCCATCAGTAGGCGGTGTCATGGCCCAGCTGGACAAGACCTTTCCCACCAACGACTGCGCCATGTGAATTCTATCGCCCAGACTGGTCGAGGTCGGCCGGCATCTCAATATACAGCTCCATACCCTTTCCGAGCTTGTAGATCTTCGTGGCGAGAAAGGGAACTTCCAGGTGGACATCGTCAGGCACCCCCGATATGTGGACATGGAAAAGTGCATAGCCTGCGGGACCTGTTTCGAAAAATGCCCCAGGAAGGTAGAAGACGAATACAATCAAGGCCTTATGAAAAGAAAAGCCATTTATGTGCCCTACTCCCAGGCCGTACCGCTCAAATACGTATTGGACAGGGAAAACTGCATCTTTTTCCAAAAGGGGAAATGTCGGGCCTGTGAAAAATTCTGTCCTACAGGCGCTGTCAATTTCGAAGACAAAGAAGAAAAGGTCACCCTTAATGTGGGGGCCATTATACTGACACCTGGCTTCAGGGCCTTCGACCCATCAAAATATGACACATACCATTACGCCCAGCATCCCAACGTGGTGAGCAGCCTTGAGTTTGAGCGTATCATGAGCTCTACGGGCCCTTATTTGGGACACCTCAAAAGACCATCAGATGAAAAAGAACCAAAGAAGATCGCCTGGCTCCAGTGCGTGGGATCCCGCGACCTGAACCGCTGCGACAACAGCTATTGCTCTTCGGTCTGCTGCATGTATGCCATCAAGGAAGCCATAATAGCAAAAGAGCACAGTGAAGAAGACTTGCATGCCGCCATCTTCTTCATGGACATGCGCACCTTCGGGAAGGACTATGAGGTCTATTACAACAAGGCCAAAGAGGAGTATGGGATAAGGTTTGTCCGATCCCGCGTCCATACCATTGATCCCGCCCCTGATGGCGACGACCTCATAGTCCAGTACTCCGATGAGGAGGGAATGATCACCAGGGAGCGGTTCGACATGGTGGTGCTTTCCGTGGGAATGGAAGCGGATCCTCACACCGCAGAGCTTGCCCGTCGCATCGGAATCTCCCTCAGCTCCCATTCCTTCGGGGCCTATCATCCCTTTACACCGGTTGAAACCTCCATTCCCGGGATCTATGCATCCGGCGCTTTTACAGGCCCCAAAGACATCCCTTCATCGGTCACCGAAGCCAGCGCAGCAGCCTGTGCGGCTGGGATGGCCCTCAGTGCGGCCAGGGGAACTCTGACCCGGGAAAAGGAAATCCCCCCCGAGAAAGATGTCTCCGGAGAAACGCCGAGAATAGGGGTATTCGTCTGCAACTGCGGTACGAACATCGGAGGGATTGTGGATGTCCCCGGGGTTGCGGACTACGCCGCCACCCTCCCTCGGGTGGTACATGTGGATCAAAACCTCTTTTCCTGCGCCCAGGACACCCAGGAAAAGATCAAAGGCATCATTAAAGAGCACGGGCTCAACCGCGTTGTCGTGGCCGCCTGCTCTCCTATAACGCACGGCCCCTTATTTCAGGAGACCATCCAACAATGCGGCCTTAACAAATATTTATTCGAGATGGCCAATATCAGGAACCAGGACTCCTGGGTCCACAGCGACGATCCGACCTCAGCAACCGAAAAAGCCAAAGATCTTGTACGGATGGCCGTGGCAAGGGCATCGTTGTTGAGACCCATGGGGGCGAAAAAAATCTCCATTAACAGGCGGGCGCTCGTGATAGGCGGAGGGGTGTCCGGAATGACCGCTGCTCTGGGGCTGGCAGACCAGGGGTTCGATGTGATGATCGTCGAAAAGGAACCGCATCTGGGCGGATTTGCAAGAGAGTTGACCCGCTCTATTGAGGGCGAAGATATCAATGAATTCGTCCAAGATCTTTTGGACAGGGTCACACGTCACGATAGAATCCAGGTCCTCACTGAATCCTTGATCGTGGGTTTCAGCGGGGCAAAAGGGAATTTTACCACAGAGGTGCTGGTAGGCCCCGGCATGTATGAGAGGAAGATTGACCACGGCGCACTGATCTTGGCCACGGGCGCTAAGGAATACGAACCTAAGGAGTTCTTATATGGAGAGGATGAGAGGGTGCTTACGCAAATTGAGCTCGGGAAAAGGCTTGAAGAGAAAGGGGCATCGGATCTTGGCAACGTGGTCATGATCCAGTGCGTGGGCTCCAGGAACGAAGAGTATCCTAACTGTAGTCGCGTCTGCTGCCAGAATGCCGTCAAAAACGCCCTCCATATCAAGGAACTCAATCCCGAGGCCGATGTCTTCATCCTGTATCGGGACATCAGGACCTACGGCTTGATGGAAGACTACTACCGGGAGGCCAGGAAGCAGGGGGTTCTCTTTTTCAGGTTCGATTCAAATGACCCCCCGCGTGTCGAGCCGGGTGAGAAGGGGTTGATGGTCACATTCCGGGACCATATCCTTCAAAGAGACATCAGGATTGCCGCCGATATCCTTACACTGAGCGCCGGAATGCGCGCCGAAGACACCGAGGAGCTGGCTTCCATTCTTAAGGTGGCACGAAATCAGGATGGGTATTTCATGGAAGCCCATGTGAAGCTGCGACCCGTAGACATGGCCAGTGAGGGCATCTTTGTGTGCGGTACGGCCCACGGCCCAAAATTGATCTCGGAATCCGTGGCGCAGGCCATGGCGGCAGCATCGCGTGCCGCCACGTTCCTGTCTCAAGTCGAGATCACGCTCTCCGTGGTGACGGCAAGGGTGGATGAGGAGAAATGCGCCGCATGCTTAGTTTGCGTGCGATCCTGTCCTTATGGAGTGCCCCGCATCAACCGCGACGGCGTAAGCGAGATAGACCCGGCCCTGTGCCGAGGCTGCGGCGTCTGTGCTGCCGAATGTCCTGCCAAGGCGATAGAACTCGGCTGGTACGAAGACGATCAGGTGCTGAGTAAAGTGGATGCATTGCTGGAGGGGGTACTATGAGCCAGAATTTCGAGCCGATCATTATTGCCTTTTGCTGCCAGTTCTGAGGCTATACTGCAGCGGACCTGGCAGGTTCCATGAGACTCCGGTACCCGAGCAACATCAGGATCATCCTGCTGCCCTGTACGGGCAAGGTGGACGTTATCCACCTGCTCAGGGCCTTTGAAAAAGGCGCGGATGGGGCATGTATCGTGGGTTGCCTGGAAGGGGAGTGTCATTACAACAATGGCAACATCAGGGCACGCAAGAGGGTCGAGCAGGTGCGGCAGATTCTGGACAGCATCGGGATCGGAGGTGAGCGGGTTCAGATGTACAATGTGTCCTCAAGTGAAGCCCCTCGCTTTGTCAAAATTGTCGAGGAGATGACAGAGAAAATCATCTCCATGGGTCCCAATCCCATAAAAATTGCCAGGAAGAGGAAGGCCGCATAGGGATGCAACGCAACAGAGGAATTAAGGCCCTTAAGGGGCTATCTTTCAACAGTCAACGTATGGGAGGTTCTGTCCAATGATTGTGGCGAAAAAGAAGCCCGTTGAGGAGATCATTGAGGAGGTAAAAAATTATGAAAAAATCCTCGTTGTGGGCTGCAACGAGTGCGTCACTGTTTGTGAGGCGGGCGGGAAGAAAGAGGTGGCCGTGCTTGCCTCCGCCCTACGGATGTATTTCATGAACCAGGGCAAGGATATAAGGTTAGATGAGGTGACTCTGGAGCGCCAATGCGACCATGAATACCTGGAAGAGATAAGAAACATCATCGATCAGTATGATGCGGTCATATCTTTAGCCTGCGGGGTCGGGGTCCAGTTCATGGCTGAAAAATACTTCAGCACCCCAATCCTTCCCGGGGTGGATACCTGTTTCATGGGGGCGGCTGAAGAAAGGGGAGTTTGGTCGGAACGCTGCCAGGGCTGCGGCCATTGCATTCTTGCCCGGACCGGGGGCATATGTCCCGTATCCAGATGTGCAAAGAGGTTGTTCAATGGGCCCTGTGGCGGATCCACAAAGGGACACTGCGAGATAGACAAGGACCTTGTGTGCGGATGGCAATTGATAATAGACCGCCTCAAGGAGCTTGGGAGGTTGGAGGACTATGAGATCATCGCACCCATCAAGGACTGGTCCACTGAACGCGCCGGGGGGCCAAGAAAAGTGGTGAGGGAGGATGTGAGGCAATGAAGACCAATACACCGAGCAAGCTTGAAAAGATTCTCAAGGCAGGTCACATGGCAGTCACGAGCGAATGTGGGCCGCCAAGAGGAAGCGACCCGGAGGCGATCACAAAAAAGGCGGAAATGATCAAAAACCATGTGGATGCCATCAACATTACGGACAACCAGACATCCGTGACACGACTTTGCAGTCTTGCGGCCTGTATCCGCCTCAAATTGATGGGGCTGGAACCGGTGCTACAAATGGTAGTCCGGGACCGTAACAGGATCGCATTGCAAAGCGATATCTTAGGGGCGGCCTCTTTTGACATTTACAATATACTCTGCCTGTCCGGGGACCATCAACAGTTCGGGGACAATCCTCAGGGGCAGAATGTATTTGACATCGATTCCATGCAACTCATCCAGATGGTACGGCTCATGAGAGACGAAGGGAAATTCTTAGGGGGGGATGATATTGAGCGCCCTCCGAGGATGTTTGTGGGCGCTGCCGCCAACCCTTTCGCGGATCCCTTTGAGATCCGTGTCCCCCGCCTGGCCAAAAAGATCGCCGCAGGAGCCGAGTTTATCCAGACCCAATGTATCTACAACTTGGACAAATTCGAGCTGTGGCTGAAACAGGCGCGTGATCGAGGCCTCCATGAAAGGGTCTTCATCCTTGCCGGTGTGACACCTTTCAAGTCCGCCGGTATGGCCAAGTACATGAAAAACCGGGTGCCCGGAATGGATGTCCCCGACGAAGTGGTCAAAAGAATGAGCGGCGTCCCCAAGGAAAAGCAAGCCGAAGAAGGGATCAAGATCTGTGTGGAAAGCATTCAGCGGTTGAAAGAGGTTGAAGGCGTAAGCGGGTTTCACATTATGGCAATCGAGTGGGAAGAAAAGGTCCCCGAGATTGTAGAGCGAGCCGGCCTGTATCCGAGACCGAGCGTAGAGGATTAAACAGCCCCTTCACCAAGCTGGGGGGGCAGCAATATCATAAGGAGGTTCTGATATGGCAGGAAAATATATCCTGGTGGTTGATGATGATCCAGACCTGGTGGAAACCGTTGCCATGATGCTGGAGAGCAAGGGCTGCGAAGTAGGACGGGCCTACGATGGAGTGGAGGGAGAAGAATCGATAAAGGAAAGGCGCCCCGACCTGATCATTCTCGACATCATGATGCCCCGCAAGGACGGATATGTGCTATGTGCGGAATTGAAAGCCAATGAAGAGACAAAGGATATTCCCGTGGTGCTCCTTACGGCAGTTGGAGAGGCAGTTCCAACAACTACCTATACACATGCCGACGGCATGTCCACGGAGGCGGATGATTATATTGCCAAGCCCATCGATACTGAAAGCCTCTGGGAGGTAGTAAGCAACCTCCTGGATTAACTGCCTCCAAGGAGTGTCGCCCTATGCCGTCGCCATCGAGACTCGGCGGTTTCAAGGTCCTGAAAGATGTGGCCCGTGTAACACTGCTTTCCCATGATCAATCGCGGGATTTTCCTTCCCGATTGCTCCAGGCTGTGGCCGAGAAAAAAATCAATTTGCCCTATCTGACCTGTGTAAAGGACGGACAGGCATACGGGCTGAACATGCTTGTGGATGCCAGCAGCGGTGAAAAGATCTGCGGGCTTATCAGCAATCTCTTTCAGGGACTCCGCCCGGAAGCGACTGAAAGTGCCATCCTCTCCATATTTCCCCATAGAAACAATCCGGAAATTACAGGCTCCCTTTTCCAGGCCTTCGGTCGCAACCGGATCGAGCCGGATGCCGTGGCCAATTCCCCGTCCGCGACATCCGTTGTCCTAAAGGCCTCTATCCTCGAGCAAGCAAGCCGGGCCCTGTTCGGGCCTTTCAGCTTCGGAGCTTACCGTACGCCGGCCGACTGGAAACTTGCACAAAAAGGCAAAGAGAAGCTTTACAAGGAAGTGGTCGCCTCCTACCAGGAGCAAAGGCCGAAGGTGTACGGCCTCGAATACCAGAAAGGGCAGGAACTGGTGAACATCAGCTTTGACAAGAAGCGGATGGCAGATGTAGGGGCATCGTTTCGGGAACTGGCGAACCGGGGTGCCAACATCAATTTTTTGGCCACCAGGGCCTGTGACCGGGACAATGAGGACCATCTCCTGTTCTGCATCCCTTCAACAGGGACCGCGTCAATCACGGAGATCCTCAATGGAGCAGTCCAGAAGGAAAAGATATGGTGCATGGCGCCTGTGGCCACATTTTCTATGAACGGCCCCCATTTCGGGGACCGTTATGGAATTGCAAGCGAGCTTCTCCAGGCATTCCTTGAAAAGGGAATAGATGTGATAGGACTGAGTTGCACCATAGCATCCATCACAGGCGTCGTCCCTTCGGAGCAGGTCGAACGGGCCGTTGAATCGATACAAAGCTGTTTTGAGGTGCCGAGCATCATAAAAAAAGGCGGGTAGATTCCTGTCAGTGAAAATGAAAATTTTATCGCCACCGGTTGGTGTGTTTTGCTTTACCCTATCTTCCCACGTGGCCTTTCGAGGACTTTCTCTCTTTTTCCCGCCCGGTTTATGAATACACCGCACTGCTCGCATGCTCCCGCGCACAGCGTCTCCCTGGTCTTCCGAATCTCATAACAGGGTAAAGCAGGGGATTGAAATGCTGGACAGCGCTCTTTAACTTCGCAGTCGAAAATGTTCCAGCATGGGGCAAGCTGGAAGATCCTGCGGAGGCATTGCAACGTAAATCCTTTGCGATGGAGCAGGTAAGTAATATGTCGGATCTGTTCTACCTCAAAGTCGGAATAGATCCTGTTGTTGGTTCGCAGATCTCTTTTCGGCTTAATCATTCCCATCTTTTCATAGTCACGGATCGTCTTCTGGGAAAGGTTAACCATTCTTGAGACATCCCCAATGCTATACTCACCTGATCTATGAGTCCGGGAATCTGTTCCTTTTCTATAGTGCAAGCCGAACCTCAATACATATGGTCACGAGAGAATCGTCATACTATTGAAGGCTGTTTTGAATGGCATCTAAAAGTTCATCCGGCTCGGGTGGCTTTTCAATGTAGGCAGCGGGCTCGGGGATCTTTTCCCCCTTATATTCATCAAGGATCTTCTGGGAGTGAAAAAAGGTCTTCTTGGACAATGCGGATAGCATGATAACAGGAATCTCTTTAAGCTCCGGATCAGTCATGAGGGCTCGATACATATTAATTCCGCTCTCCTTTGGCATCATTATGTCCAGTATGATAAGGGAAGGTTTCTCCTGCCGTGCCGCCTCCAGCCCTTCCTTGCCATCCATTGCCACAATGGGTCTGTACCCATTTGTTTCCAGCAATGTTGAAATAAAGGTCCTAACGTCAAGTTCGTCATCCACAACCAGGACTTTTTTTGCCATACTCGCTTCCCTCCGGTGGTTTTGCACGCTTAGGATATTTTTCCCGGTAATGTAAACCGCTTGGCAGGATTTCTGATAGCAATAACATGGCAATGGGCGAATTTGGACACATTGCTCACGGTACTACCATGTACCATGCGGTCCTGCTCAGACTTGCCAAGTGCTCCCATTACAATGACGTCAACATCATTCTTTCTGGCGTAACGGATGATTTCCACATCCGGGGCACCGCTCTTTACTGCAAAAACATAATTGTCAAAGTCGCCGAGTTTCTCTTCGTATTCATCTTTCAAAGCCTTTTCTGCTGCCTTTTCAATCCCCTCATCGAAAAAGGCCTCACCCCCTTCCCTGCCATGGGGCACGTGTTCGTCTACCACATGTCTCATGTAGGTATAGGATGAATGGGGAATATGGAGAATATGAAGCCTGGCGTTATACCTCTTGGCCAAATCAAGCGCATGATGAAAGGCGATATTGGCGTCTTCTGAGAAATCGGTGCAGAACAGGATGTTCTTGTACTCTATCATGATGGACTCCTTATCGGTTGTATTGGTCTAATGCAAAAAATCTACCATGTTCAACGAAAATCCCCTCATGAAGCACCGTTTTTCTCCGGCAGCCTGATCACAAATCTCGTACCCTTCGCCTTCCTGGATTGTACCTCAATAACGCCACCATGCCCCTCGATGATTTTTTTTGTGATCATGAGACCCAGTCCTGTCCCCTGGCTTCCTTTGGTGCTGAAAAACTCCTGAAATACCTTTTGCAAGGTATCCTCATCCATACCACATCCATTGTCTTCCACTTGATACTCCACGGCCCAGCCTTCTGGTCTTCGGGATCGAAGACAAATCTTGCCTTCTCCGGGGGTACATGAGAGATCTGTACAGGCATCAATGGCATTTGCAACGAGGTTCAAGAGACAGCGGTGAATCCCCTCGGGGTCCAGCCATACATGGGGCAAACCTTCCTCCAGTCTCAGATCAAGGCTTACCCCTTCCTTTTCGCACCGGAGGCGCATCAGGCTAGCCACCTCCCTTGCAGGCTCATTGGGGTCACAGAGCCGGTAATCGGGGGCTCTTTCCTTGCTGTAAGCAAGGAGGTCCAGGGCAAGCTCCTTAATTTTCTTCAAATTGTTTCTAACCATCTCCCAGCCCTGATGCAGGTACTTTTCATTGTTCAGCTCAATCCCCTTTTCCAGGACAAATGCCCCGCCCGTGAGCCCTCCCGTTATATTCTTGATGGCATGGGCAAGACCCGCCACTGTTTGCCCTACTGCCGCCAACCGCTCAGCTTCTATTAACCGGGCGGTCTTCTCCTCCACAAGCCTTTCAAGATCCTCGGTATATTCTTTCAGTTGCCTTTTCAGGGCAATCTTTTCTTTGACCCTTTTGAGGGCGACTTCCAGGGCCTCATCATTTATGGGTTTGGTAATAAAATCCGCTGCATCAGACTTCAGGCTCTGGATGGCCAAGTCCATATCGCCATGCCCCGTGATCATTATCACTTCCGTGTCCGGACTCTCCTTTTTGATCTTCCGCAAAAGTTCAACACCGTCCATACCCGGCATTTTGATGTCAGTCAACACAATGGAAGGCTTGGCTTTAATAAAGATCCGAAAAGCTTCTTCCCCGTTTTCCGCTGACAGCACCTGGTAGCCGCTGTCTGAGAGGGAAATACCCAGTACCTTCCTGATACCTTCCTCATCATCAACCAAAAGAATTTTATGTTCCATTGCCCTCGTTCGAAACAGGGAACCGGATAATAAACGTGGATCCTTGACCCTCGCGTGTTTTCACCTCAATAGTTCCGTCATAGTCTTGCACAATGCCGTAGCTTATGGAAAGTCCCAGTCCCGTCCCCCTTCCCACTTCTTTCGTGGTGAAAAAAGGCTCAAATATCTTGTCCACCTGAGACTTTGGGATTCCTCGGCCGGTATCGCTTATCTCGATTTTCACAAAGCCATCTATCAAATGGGTCTTAACGACAATCCGTTTGGCTGCGTCTTTGCGGTCAACTCGCCCCCATTTTTCTTCAATGGCGTCCCTTGCATTGATAAGCAGATTAATAAATACCTGCTCCAATCGATTGGCATTAGCCATAACCGGGGGCAGGTTTTCCTGCAATTCTTTGACCACTTCAATCTCTCTCAATTTGAGCTGTTGGCTGAAAATCTCAAGGGCTCTGTTTAGGGCGACGTTAACCTGAACCCCTTCTCTCTTGACCTCGGATTTACGACCAAACTCCCTCATATGATTAATAATCTTGGATGCGCGGTCTACGTGGCTGCCGATTTCTTCGGCCATGGTTCTCAAGATATCGTATTTGATTTCCTCCTTCCTTCGAACCTTCCTGATGAGGTAACTGCTTGCTGTCTTGATTACAGACAAGGGCTGGTTCAATTCATGTGCCACACCGGTGGCCATCTCCCCGAGGGTAGCCATCTTGCTTGCCTGTATAAGCTGCTGCTCGGCCATGAGGCGTTTGGTGATATCGCTTGTAGTGACCAACAGCACTCCCTTTCCACCATACTCGGAGCAGGAAACGCGGATATTCACATAGATGATCTGCCCATCTTTTCGAATATGTTTTACCTGATTCAAAATATTGGTGGTTCTTACCTTTGATGCATATTCCTGGCGGCTGTCCTCTTCAAACAGGTCAAGAAACGGCCTCATTAGCAACTCTTCTTTCCCGAATCCGTATACGGATGTGACGCTCTCATTACAATCAAGGATTTTAAGGTTGTCTCCATCGAGGACAAAAACCGGGTTGGGGATGGTGTTGAAAATCGTCCGGTACTTCTCCTCCGATTTTTTGGCCTCCTTCTCCAGGCGTTTCACCTCTGTTATATCGAGGCACAGCTCCATGGCGGCGACAATTTCCCCCTTGGAATCTCTGATGGGAGAAGTCCTTACCATCCAGTAGGATCTTGAACCATCCTTGCTGACTCCCGACTCCTCACTGTAATGGGATCTCCCGTCATCGAAAGTCCTTAATACAGGGCATACCTCACATCTTTCCGATCTGCCTTTATAGGCCTTATAACAGTAATCTCCCTCCTGGGGCCCAAATTGCTCCGCGAATTCACGATTGAACCGCAGGAGTTTGAGATCTCTGTCTTGTACCGTGATGTAGCAGGGAGCAAGCTCAAAGATGTTTTGATACTCCTCTTTCTGTTTATTCATTTCTTCTTGTTTCTTGGCGATCTCTTCACCCATCTGGCTGATTGCGTATGCCAGCTCTCCCATCTCATCGCTCCGGTTAACCTCCACATTAAAATCATATTCCCCTCGGCCGATATGCCGGGTCCCCCTGATTAACTTCTTTATGGGTTGGTTCACGAATCGCATTATAAAAATGCCTATGATGCCGGAAGTCACAATGAAGATAAAAATGGCGAAGCTGATAATCCCCTTCTGGTAGGCCATCACCTTTTTATCCGCATCCTTCAGAGATATAACCACGTCAAGGGCGCCCAAGACCTTTTTCCCCTCTGGGTGGACATGACAGGAGTTTCCGGAGCAACCCGGTTCGTTGTAAATGGGACTGATGATCCCAAGGAGGCGATAGCCGTCTTGGGACCCAAATATCCGCGTCCTTTCCTCTAATGCCAGAGAATGGCTGGGAGGGGACGACCGATGGCAGATGTCACAGGCCTCTGCCTTGATATTGGTCTTCTGGTCCACCTCTTCAGGCCTATTGGAGAATTTGATCTGCCCTTGTTTATTGTAAATACGGATATTTTCTATCTCCTCGAGTCGGGCTATATTTTGTATGATCTGGTTGATGTCGTCCCTGGAATTCAACATCATGGCATAGTGAGTACCCAGCTTAATAGTATTTCCCAGCCTTTCCCCTTCCATCACCATGTCTCTCATGGCCTCCTCTTTTTGGTATTTGATATTGAAATAGGCCCAGACAGAGAGACTGATGAGAATGATCAGCCCAACCCAAAAGATCAACCTAAAGCTAAGAGTATTATAGAAATTGGCGAACCGTTCCAAAACTTTCTAAGACCTAACATATTTTGACGGAATAAACGGAAAGACGAAATGAACAGCGTCCTTTTAATAAAACTATCACGATTCCACTCATGAGACAACCGCACTTATCTCTCTCCATCTTTTGGGATCATCGCTTCGGGGATCTCCATGAGTTCAGATATGGCTTCCTTGAAGTGAATAGCTTTTATGCCCAGATCATATTCCTTGGATAGATCCCTGATCTGGTCAATACAGTTATGACACGGGACAAAAACGATTTTTGCCCCCGTTTCTTTGATCTGCTCGGCCTTGATTTTTCCTCCTTTCAGCCGATATTTCTTCATCTCGCCCCCCATGGGCATGGCGCCCCCGCCACCGCAGCAACAGTAATTGTAGTTGCCCTGGTATTTCATGGGCCGAAAGTCTTCAGAAAGCATTTCAGCCAACAGGCGGTTTTTCTCGGCCAGCCCCCCGCTCCTGACAACATTACAGGGATCCTGCAGGGTGGTGGGTTCCTTGATCTTTTTCCTTAGCTTTATGCGGCCTTCGGCCACATAGTCGTGAAAAAGCTCCACGGAATGGATTACTTCCGGCTTCGGGGCGTATCCCAGCCAGGAAGGCGCTTCGAACCGAAGCGCTCGATACGCATGGCCTCATTCGGTGATAGCGATCTTCTCAACCTCCAGCTCCTCAGCCCTCTTGAAAGTATTCTCCACCAGCATCTTAGAAGTCGCTAAGTCACCGACAAACATGGACAGGTTGGTATCATCCCAGCCTGGCTTGCTTGGGACGGTCCAATCTTCCCCGGCCACATGGAATATCTTGGCTACCTCCATAATATCCTGGGGGTAAAATTTCGGCTCTCTGGCATTAACCGTATACATGATCCTCGCCCCCTTTTTGTCTATTGGAATCTTAAGGTCCTGTAATTCGTCCGCTGTTTCCTCCTCGCACCACTCAATGGTCTCCACCCAGTCTTCATCGCTGATGGCCATTTGGTTACCTGTCCGTTTGTAGTTCTCAATGGCCCTAATAAGGCCCTCAGGCGCCATTCCCTGCGTAAAAAGGAGACCCCGCAACAGGGAGATAAGAAGTGCGATGTCAATTCCGAAGGGACAGAAGAGTGTACAGCGCCGACACATATTGCATTCGTAATAGACAGTTTCATAGACCTTTTGGAGGTATTTCCTGTCCACTTTTCCTTTCTTTCTCAGGATATCCCTGATAAACCGCACCTTATAAGAGGGGATCATTTGTGAATTCCCCTCATGGGCGTTATAGAAATGGCACGTATTGGCACACATGCCGCAGTGTGTGCAAATTTCCACCCAGGTTTTGAATCTTGCTCCCATCTTGGGCCTTAAAAAGGTCATGATCTCCGCTGGGTCTATCTTATCCACCAATCCTCTCTTAGTTTCTTCTTCAGCCATGATTAGCTCCTTTGGTACTGAAGTCCCCACTTTTCTAGTGGCACGGAGAAACTTCGAAATATTATATCAGCTTATATATTCTCTTCTCCCGAACTCAATTCCTGTAGCGGCCCGGGAAAAAAAGAAAAGAATATAGTGAGAAAGTCTGGTAAAAGGCATCAAGACCAGCATCAACTCCCCGCAAAGCATATGGATCAGCTGCATATTGTCACCTATGAAGCCGAGTCGATCCAGGGTTCCATGTGTCACGAAATAGCCGGTTGCAAAGGGCAATGCTGTTACGACAAGGAGCAAGTAATCTGAAAAGGTCGAAATAAGACGAATATCAGGGGAAAAGATGCGCCTGAGCAAAAAGAAAAGGGCGATTGCAAGGAAAATGAGAGTCATCCAGTCGGCCAGCCCGTCCGGGATCGGAGTCCAGGACCACTCGAAACGCGATTCCTCCCAGAGCGTGATATGGCCTGAGAGCCAGATGGGCACCACGAGTAGACAGATGTGAAAGATATAGACCAGCGCTACGAAGACCGGGTTTTTCACTACATCCTTGTTGAAGGGCAACAACCAGCGGGCGTATGTGGCAAGCACATATTTCCACTTGAAATATTTGTATATGACCGGATCTGTTTTACGGGATATAAAGAACAACATAACAGCTCTGATGATACTGCCGATCGCAAAGGTCAAAAACGCGATCCACAAAAGAGGCCCCTCAACGAATGAATAGAAGTCCATAATCTCCTGACGCTCCTTTCAGAAAGATGAAATCCTTAGTCAGGGTTTCCCCCGTGTGAGGATGGGATCCATTGCTCCTGGGAACGGATATCGCCGCGCAGCGATCTTTGTATTTGTTATTCTCCACATATAATCAAAATGCCCCGGAGCCGTAAGGGGAGCACGGCGAGGGCAGACAACCAGGCGGAAAGAATCTTTACTTTATTTCTTATAGAAGAAATTATGTGAACATATAGGCAGGATTATGGTACGCTGTCAAGCAGAAAAACAAAGGGGTATCCTGCCATGCAGTGGGATAGGAGGTACAGCCAGCTCATTGAAATAAATTGGGTTCATAACAACCCCCCCGCCCCCATGATTTCTGGGACCAACTCCTCTTTCCCGATGGCCATGATGTGGACGCCGTCACACATCTTCTCCTCTTTTATCTGATTGATCATACGGCCTGCGATCTCCACCCCCTTTTTCAGAACTCTGCCCTTGGGGGCGGAGGCCATCTCCTCGATCAAGTGCTGAGGCACATTTACGCCGGCCACATTCTTGTTCATGAAACGTGCCATGGGGGCTGAGGTGAGCAGTATGATGCCAGCCAGTACCTTCACCGGGAATTGCCTGGCATAATCCATGAATCTCTTGAATTTATCCAGGTCGTATATGGCCTGCGTTTGGATAAACTCGGCGCCTGCCTCAATCTTTTTTTCAAATTTAATCAGTTGGGGTTCAATGGGATTGGCCTCTGGTGTAACAATGGCGCCAGCACAGAAAGACACACTCCCATCCAGCTTGTTGCCTCCAAGGTCCTGCCCCTTCTCCAGAAGCCGCACGGCGCTCAGGAGCTGGCTGGAGTCCAGGTCAAAGACCCCTTTTGCCTCCTTATGATCCCCCAGGACCACGGAGTCTCCTGTCAGGCAGAGAACATTGTGCACTCCCCTGCTGGAGGCCAGCAGGAGATCCGCCTGGAGGGCCAACCGATTTCGATCCCGGCAGGTCATCTGCAAAATGGGCTCACCCCCCATTTCTTTTACCAGCAGGGCCCCTCCCAGCGAGGGGAACCGCATGACCGAGCTCTGATGGTCGGTCACATTCATAGCATCCACCTTGTCCTTCAGCATCTCAATATGATGAGCCATTTTATCCAGGTTGGTCCCCTTGGGAGGAGCTACCTCGGAGGTCACGACAAACTTGCCCGATTCCAGGGCCTTCTTGAATGAGGACACCATAGGTCACCTCTCGAAATCCTCATGTTAAAAGGTTTCTTACATTTTTCCTCTCGCAAAGCGCTCTCGAATGCCAAATATCAAGGCTTAATCCGCCCTCCTCTTGGTCAAAAAACGATTATGGTTCCATGTACAAGGCCAAAAAGAGGCTCCTTGGCTTCAAGTCGCCCTGCGCCTTATCCCCTTAAGACTTCAGCCCTTTGGCGGAGCCAAGTGACGCCAAATTCCACTTCCCGGGCGAGGGCTCGACCTGATGGTTTCTGGGATTCTGAAACCTCCTCATGACATCCAGGCGATTCAACGCTTTGAGACGATTGTAGATCTGGGTCCAGGCGCACTCCTTGTCAGTGTCGATTTCGCATTTACCGTTATTGGTACCACCGCAGGGGCCATTGATCAGGCCTTTGTGGCATGACGTGACCGGACAGATCCCCCCTGTCTCGCCTATGATACAGGTCCCGCACTGTGTACAGATCTCATCGAATACCCCCGCAGAGGTCTCCTTTCCCACAAAAAGGGTGTCCAGCGCAGGAATCACTATTTTTTTCAATTGCCTTGCAACGGTCTGGACGCCGAAAGCGCAGGTCATGACCAGCAGGAGTTCCGCTTGCTCGATCCAACCTCCATATTCTTTCAATGCCTCACCGGTCAGGTGATCACAGGCTACCGGCAGCACCACATGCCCGGTCACCAGCTTTCCGGCTTCCTGCAGCTTCTCGGACATGGCCTTCACTTCTGGCTCGCCCCCTGTCCTTGTCAGCGTAGCGCAGGTTCCGCACCCAATGATGAATATCCGGGCTGCTCCCTCCAGAAGGCGTTGGATCTCCTCTTCAGGTTTTTGTCGGGTAATAGATCGAATCATTTCTATGCCCCTGCATTTCGGGTATGGGTTTTGGCCCTCAAAAGGAAAAGTAAACAGGGCCCGGCAAGAAGGATAGCAAATATCAAGGCTTCACCAGGCCTCATTGCTATCCTCCATTTCTCTTATCTCCTTTTCCAGGTCACACCTGAGGCATCTCATGGCTTCATACCATGCCTGTTTCTCGTTAAGGCCTTTTTCCACCTCACGAAAATCTCGTCTCCTGTCTTCAGGTCTCTCCATCTCAAGCCTAGCTCTCGGCTTTTCCTCTATACTCTCCTCTTCCAGGGCCAAGCGGTGTTCCTCACGCATGGAGCTCTTTTCATCGGTGATCTTCAGGGGCCCCTTTTCCCCCTGGAGATATCGCTTTATGGCCAGGGCCGCCCTTCTGCCTGACGCTATAGCCCTGATCACGGTACTCGGGCCTGTGGTGAAATCACCCCCTGCAAAAATCCCGGGGACATTGGTGGCAAGGCTGTTCTCATCCACCACAAGACTCCCCCACAAGGCCCTTTCAAGCTGACTGTCCTTGGAGAGAAACGAGATGTCAGGGGCTTGACCAATGGAGATAATGATCGCATCAGCCTCCACCGACTGGGTCGATTTCTCGTCCAAGCTCAAATGGGAGCGGCCTTCTTCATCAACCACTGTCCGGCTCCTCACAAACTGAATCCCGCTGATTTTGCCCTCTCGATGCAAAATCCGCTTCGGCGCCCAGAGCGTATTAAGAACAACACCCTCCTCCAAGGCCTCCTCAATATCTTTCTCCCAGGCAGGCATCTCCTCTTTGGTTCTCCGATAGAATATCTGGACATCCTGTGCGCCCACCCTGAGTGCGGTCCGGGCCACGTCAATGGCCACATTTCCCCCTCCCAGCACCACCACCTTCCCTTTAAGGTGGATATTCTTCCCTGTCCTGATATCCGTCAGGAACTGAAGACCATAATAAAGGCCTTCGAGCCCCTCCTGTTCCCCCTCGATGCCCACTCTTTTGCTGGACTGGGCGCCTGCCGCGATAAAAACCGCTTGATATCCCTCCTTCAGGAGGGCATTCACCGTGTGTCTGGCGTCAATGGGCGAGTTGTACCGGATCTCTACACCACAACTTTCGATAAACTCGATCTCGGCCTGTATCACCTTTCGAGGGAGGCGAAACTCGGGCACAGCAATTCCCAGCATGCCTCCGCCCACCTGCTGGGCCTCGAATACGGTCACTTTGTATCCCATCCTGGCCAGAAAATAGGCGCAGGTGAGTCCTGCCGGCCCCGCGCCCACAACAGCCACCTTTTCAGCCCTCGTCACGGGAAAGGGCTTTTCAGCCCTACCTATGTGCGCAAAGTACCAATCCGCTGCATAACGTTTGAGGGCGCGAATGGCCACGGGTTCGTCCAGCTCGCCGCGACGGCATTTGAATTCGCAAGGGTGGATACAGATTCGGCCGCACACGGCGGGGAAAGGGTTTCTCTCTCTGATGATTTCTACGGCTTTTTCATAGTTACCGTTTGCAATGGCAGCCACATAATTGGGCACATCAATCCCTGCCGGACAGGCATGTTGGCAGGCCGAGATGACCATGGAATCGCACGTGGCTCCAGCGCATCGCTGCTCAAGGATATGGTCTTCGTATTCCTTGAGGAAATACCTGAGGGTTGAAAGGGCCGGCTTGGGTGCGGTCTGACCAAGACCACATAGTGAGGTCGCTATAATTGTCTCCCCCAACTCTTCGAGGGTCTGAATATCTTCAATTCTACCCTTCCCCTGGGTGATCCGGCTCAGTATTTCCAGCAACTGCGTGGTCCCGAGACGGCAGGGTGCGCATTTACCACACGATTCTGCCTGTGTGAAACTCAGGAAAAAGCGTGCGATCTCCACCATGCAGTTGTTCTCGTCCATGACCACCATGCCCCCCGAACCCATGATGGCCCCGATCCGCTGTAATGTGTCGTAATCAATGGGGAGGTTGAGATATTGTGAGGGGACGCAGCCGCCCGACGGCCCGCCCATCTGCACCGCCTTGAAGTCCCTTCCCTTGGGAATGCCGCCGCCGATATCAAAGACCACCTCTCTGATGGTCGTACCTATGGGAACCTCTACCAAACCTGTATTGTTGACCTTACCGGCTAAAGAGAATATCTTGGTTCCCTTGCTCTTTTCAGTTCCTACCTCAGCGTACCAGTCAGCACCGTTGTTTATGATGAGTGGAACGTTGGCCCACGTCTCCACGTTATTGATGTTGCTGGGTTTGCCATCCACTCCCACTTCAGCAGGAAACGGGGGTCTTGCCTTTGGCATTCCTCGTTTCCCTTCAATGGAAGCCATCAGAGCAGTCTCTTCTCCACAGACAAAGGCCCCCGCGCCCATCTTTAGGGAGAGGTCAAAATCAAACCCCATGCCCAAGATATCCTCTCCCAGTAACCCCAAATCCCTTATCTGTTCAATGGCGATTTTCAGGTGCTCTACCGCAATGGGATATTCTTCCCGCACATAGATATACCCACGCTCCGCACCTATGGCGTAAGCGCCGATGAGCATACCCTCCAGCACAGAGTGGGGATCCCCCTCCAAAACCGCACGATCCATAAATGCACCAGGGTCCCCTTCATCCGCATTGCATATAACGTATTTAGGGTGGCCGTTGGACTCTCGGCAGGATCTCCATTTGATGCCTGTGGGAAAGCCAGCGCCCCCTCTTCCCCTTAGTTTGGCTGCTATCACTTCCTCGATCACCTGTTCTGGTGTCATTCTGGTGAGAGCCTTGACGATAGCTTTATACCCGCCCACGGCAATATAGTGATCAATGTTGGTGGGATCGATTCGCCCGCAATTGGCCAGCACCCTTTTCAGTTGTTTCTTATAAAAAGGGATCTGACTGCGGTAATAGATTGGATTTCCCGTTTGGGGATCCTTATACGCCAGACGATCAATTAAACGGTTTTGCCTTAAGGTGAGGGCCACGATTTCTTTTGCATCTTCCGGGCTAACCTCTTGGTACTGAACGCCCAGAGGGTCAATTGCCACAACAGGTGCTTTGGCGCAAAGCCCGTGACACCCGGTGGAACGCACCTCTACCTGGTGGGTAAGGCGCTGTTTTTTGAGCTCTTCCTCAAGGGCAGCGTGAACCTCCATTGCACCATAGGCCCGACATCCAGTCGTACAGATACAAATACATGTTTTTATTCCATCCTCCCTGGCAAGAAGCTTATTCCGGTACCATTCCAATTCCCC